>NZ_CP034855.1:318088-636177 GCF_005082585.1 Buchnera aphidicola (Sitobion avenae)
TCTGCCAAAGGAGTGTATTTAAAATTAAAAAACGGTAAAAATATAATAGATGGCATGTCTTCATGGTGGTCTGTAATACATGGCTATAATCATCCTATTTTAAATAAAGCTTTAAAAAAACAGATAAGAAAAATGTCTCATGTAATGTTTGGTGGAATTACACATCCATCTGCTATTGCACTTTGTCGGAAATTAATTTCATTAACCCCAGAAAAATTAGACTGTGTTTTTCTATCTGATTCTGGCTCAGTTGCTGTTGAAGTAGCAATGAAAATGCTAATACAATATTGGCAATCATTAGGTCAAAAAAGAAAATTATTCTTAACTATTCGAAATGGTTATCATGGGGATACCTTTGCTGCTATGTCAGTCTCGGATCCTGAAAATTCTTTTCATAAAATATACAATAATTTATTGCCAACAAATCTTTTTGCAGATGCACCAATTTCTTCTTTTTATAAAGATTGGGATGCTAACGATCTTATCTCTTTTCAAAAAATAATAGAAGAAAATTCATCTAAAATAGCAGGAGTTATACTTGAACCTATAGTACAAGGTGTAGGGGGGATGAATTTCTATCACCCAACGTATTTAAAAAAAATAAAAATTTTATGTGATCATTATTCCATTCCAATAATTTTTGATGAAATTGCAACCGGATTTGGCCGAACTGGAAAAATATTTGCTTTTGAACATGCGAATGTTATACCAGATATATTGTGTTTAGGAAAATCAATGACAGGTGGAACAATAACTTTAGCTGCTACCTTAGCTTCACGTCATATTGCTGATACTATTAGTAACAGTAAAACAGGTTGTTTTATGCATGGTCCAACCTATATGGGTAATCCGTTAGCATGTGCAGTTGCAAATGCAAATATAAAAATTTTAAAAACTAATCAATGGAAAACACAAGTATCTAATATAGAAAAACAATTATTTAAAAATTTATTACCATTAATTGATCATCCTTATGTAATTGATATTCGTATATTAGGAGCTATTGGTGTAATTGAATGTTCTCGTTTAGTTAACATGTTTTCAATACAGAAATTTTTTGTTGAAAACGGTGTATGGATTAGACCATTTAAAAAATTAATTTATATTGTGCCACCTTATACTATAAGCTCTCATGCATTAAAAAAATTAACTAATGTTATTACAATGGCCTTAAATAATACTAAATTGTTCATGTGAATTAAATATTAATATAATTTATGACTGAGTATCCAGATAGGTCTTTGACCAGTAGCATAAACATTTATTTTTATTAATTCACCAGTAGTATTAGAAATACTATATATAACAAATGTATTTGATTTTTCACCAGCAACTAATAAATATGTATTATTAGAATTTATATGAAATGATCGAGGTTGTTCTTCTGTTTGATAACTTTTAAAAAAAATGATTGTATTATCGTGTTTATTTATATGAAATAATGAAATTGTATTAAAAAATCGATCAGAAGCATATAAAAAACGACCGCATGATGTTAAATGAATATCAGAAGACCAA
Source organism: Buchnera aphidicola (Sitobion avenae) (assembly GCF_005082585.1). Classification (NCBI taxonomy): domain Bacteria; kingdom Pseudomonadati; phylum Pseudomonadota; class Gammaproteobacteria; order Enterobacterales; family Erwiniaceae; genus Buchnera; species Buchnera aphidicola. Next base: position 319,607 of record NZ_CP034855.1, read on the forward strand.
TAATTTTCTGAAAATTGATTATTTAATATATTAGTGTTCTGTATTTTTTTTATTTTTATAATGTTATTTTTTTTATATATTTTCCATGTGTCTATAGTTCCATTTAATTCGTTTATAGTATACATAAAATCTTGGTTAGGATGAAAGACAAGATGACGAGGTCCTGATTCTTTTTGAGTATAAAGTATTTTTTGTTCAGTACTTTTCAATATTCCAAAATTTGTTAAATGATATAAATAAATAGCATCTTCTTTAAGAGACATGACAAATAATATATTATATTTATAATTAATTTTAGCCGCGTGACAACCTTCTATATTATGAATAATTTGTATTGGATTTTGTGGTATACCATTTTGATTTAATGGACTCACACTAATGCAGTTTGAATGATAAGAACTACAGAATAAAAACTCTTCCCTTTGATCAAAAGAAATATAATTGGCTTTCCCTGGAATATTAAGTTCATTTTTCTTTTCTAAAAAACCATTTCTTTCTATAGAATATGTAACAATCTTATTGTTAGGAGAAATTCCAGCATATAATAAATTTTTATTTTTAATAATTTTTATAGGTTGAATTTGTCCGTCTACGTCAATTGTTTGTACTAAATTCATATATCCATCGTCATATAAATTCCATACTTCTATATTTTTACTTTCTGAATTTGCAATATAAACAATCTGTTTCATATCATTCCTTCAATATTTTAAATAAAATTTTTAATTATTATGTCATAAAAATTTTTTAAAATAATTTAAATAATAAAAATATTTAATAGTGATCTTAAAATATATTTATATTAAATTAAACTTAAAAACTTTTAAAACTTAAATTTCTTAATAAATTCATAATCCATTTTAAGCGTAAATAATCATTTTCAAAATTTAAAATAAATTTTATTTTTTTTGAACTTTCCATTTTCCATTTACTTGGTTCTTCTTTAAAAATTTTCAGCAAATATTCAACATTTATAGAAATTTTATTATTAAATTCTATTACACCGATCTTGTTATTAGATTTAATAGATTGAATACCAATTTTTTTTGCTATTAATCGAATTTTAGAAATTAAAATTAAATTTTTAGCAAAATCAGGTAATTTTCCAAATTGATTAATTAATTCACATTTTATTTCTTCTATTTGTTTCTCATTTTTAGCATTTGAAATATTCCTATAAAAAAATAGTCTTGTATTAACATCTACTATATAATTATCAGGTAATAAAGAAGATGCATGCAATTCAATTTCCAATGATTTTTTTAAAAATTCATTTTCAGATAAAACTTTTCCACTTTTTAGTAATTTAATTGTATTGTTCAATAATTTCATATATAAAGAAAATCCTATATTTTTTATATGTCCACTTTGTTCTTTACCTAATATTTCACCCACTCCTCTAATTTCAATATCTTGATTAGATAGAGAAAAACCACCTCCGAAGTTATCAACTGATGAAATCGCCTCCAATCTTTTTTTTGCATCTGAAGTAATTTTATTAAAATTATTCACAATAAATAAAGCGTATGCTTGACGATTCGATCTACCAACACGCCCGCGAAGTTGATGAAGTTGAGATAGTCCAAAATGATCAGAATTTTCAATAATAATCGTGTTTGCTCTTGGTATATCAACACCACTTTCAATAATTGTCGTACAAATTAAAACATTAAACATATTGTTACAAAATTCATTCATGACCTTTTTTAAATGAATATTCTTCATTTTTCCATGACCTATTTTAATATCAGCTTCAGGGATCAGTATTGATAATTTTTCAGCAATATTAATAATATTTTTAACTTTATTATATATATAATAAACTTGGCCACCTCTTGATATTTCACGTAATATTGTCTTTCTTATTAATAAAGGATTATATTCTTGAATAAAAGTTTTAATAGCTAATCTTTCAGCTGGAGGTTTTTCTATAATAGATAAATCTTTTATGCCAGTCATTGCCATATTTAAAGTGCGAGGTATAGGTGTGGCTGTTAAAGTCAGTATATCAACATTAGAATATATTTTTTTTATAATTTCTTTATGACTTACACCAAATCTATGTTCTTCATCAATAATTAATAATCCTAGATTATGCCATTCTATTTTTTTAAATAATAGTTTATGAGTACCTATTAAAATATTAATTTTACCATTTTGAGTGTTTGTAAGAATTAAATTTTGTTCCTTTTTTGTTTGAAATCTAGACATTATATTAATGATAACAGGCCAATTAGAAAATCGTATTTTAAAATTTTTATAATGTTGTTGTGCTAATAAAGTAGTTGGTACTAAAATAGCCACTTGTTTATTGTTAGATACAGCTACAAAAGAGGCTCGCATTGCAATTTCTGTTTTTCCAAAACCTACATCACCACAAATTAAACGATCCATAGGAATGGATTCAGACATATCTTTTAGTACAAGTTTCATTACTTTATTTTGATCTTCGGTTGTTTTAAAAGCACAATCATTACAAAAATACTCGTATTTTTCTTGATATTTTTTAAATGCAAATCCCTTTTTTGATGCTCTTATAGCATAAATTTGTAATAATTGTGCAGCATGATCATAAATAGTTTTTCTGATTTTATTTTTTTCTTTATTCCAATCATCACCACCCAATTTATGAAGAGGAGCATTTTCTATTGAGGTCTTATTATAAGGTGAAATAAGATGCAGATACGAAACGGGTACATATAATTTATCTCCTTCTGCATATGAAATAATTAAATATTCAGATTGAATACTGGCTGTTTTTATCATAGTCAATCCCTGATATCTTCCAACGCCATGTTCAATATGTATAATGGGATCATTTAATATGAGTTGAGATAAATTACTTTTTTTTAGGACATTAATTTTTTTTTTTTCAGAAGTGTTTTTATCATTAATCAAAACTGGTAATAAATCTCTTGTGCAAATATATAAAAGATTGTTTTTTTTATCTAAAAACCCATTTTGGAGCTCTTCTATCATATAGAAGTAATTTACTTTCATACTAATATCAGTAGTTTTTTTTATATATTTTGGATAAATTTTATTCCTTATTAAAAAATTTAAAATTTTTTTTAAAGATTCTTCTTTTTTCAAAGAAAATATTATTTTTCCTGAAAATGAATATAAAAAAGACATTAATTTATTAATGTTTTTTTGATTTTTAATATTATAAAATATGCTTAATAATCTTTGGTATTTAAAATTATCAGCACTTTTATTTTTTAAAATGTTGTTGTTTATAATTTTCATAAAAGAGTATTTCTTTAAAAAAAAGTAATAATAGATCTTCAATAGATATTGTTTTAACCATAAGGATATGATTACTATCATATCGTATTTTTTTATAGTATTAAAAAAAATATTTTTAGATAATTTTATTGAATTTATATTCAATAAAATAATTTCAGATTCTTCAAAATAAAATTTAATTTATTTTGCAAATGTTATATTTAATAAATGTTAAAAATTTAGTCATTTTGTTATATTAAGACATATTAAAAAAATAAAGAAAAATAATTTTTTTTATGTGATAGAAGAATGTCATAAAAAACTTTTCCAGATGTTTCTAAAATTCTCATTTTTATTTTAATAAAAAACGAGAATTTTTAATAAAAATCTTTATAAATTTAAAATGATATCAGAATGTATAAACCTATATCTCTTTTTATTGCTTTTCGTTATCTATGGAACGTACGTCTACCAACATTTAAAAAAATTATTACAATTTTATCTGTTATAGGAATAAGTATTAGTACAGCTTCGTTAATTATTATAATATCTATGATGAATGGCTCCGAAGAAAATTTTAAAAAAAATATTTTATCCTTTACTCCTCATTTAATAATAACAAATGAAAGTCAATATATTAAAAAATCTGATTTTCCTAAAAAGATTTTAAAATTAAATAATATTGAAAAAATTTCTGATTTTATTAGAAAAGAAGTTATTGTGAAAAGCAAAAGTAATATTACTACAGCAGAAATAATTGGAATTGACAGTACAAACTATTATAATGTAAATAATTACAATATAAAAAATATTTTACATGTACTTCAACCAGGATATTGTAATATAATTATAGGAGATCAATTAGCTAAAAAGCTAAATGTTTATATTGGCGATAAAATTAAATTAATTCTTTTATCTTATAAAAATATTTTTTTTTCAAAAAAAAATTTAAATCCACAGATATTTAAAATTATTAGTATTTTTTCAACCCATAATGAAGTTGATTATTATCAAATTTTAATGAATAAAGAAGATAGTTTAAATTTTCTGAACTATTCTAAAAATTATATTACTGGTTGGCGAGTATGGTTAAAAAATCCATTTTTTTTAGATGTTTTCCAGATAAAAAAAATAGCAGATAAATTCGTCTTATTAGATTGGAAAACACAAAAAAGTGAACTTTTTAAGGCTATAAAAATTGAAAAATATATCATGTTGTTTTTATTTTTATTAATTTTACTAGTAGCTATTTTAAATATATTTATAATTCTTAATATATATATATTAGATAAAAAAAATGATGTTGCAATTTTAAAAACACAGGGATTATCGTTTTGGAAAACTATGTTGATATTTATTATATTCGGTTCAGGAACTGCAATTATTGGAAATATGTTGGGTACAATGATCAGCATAACACTCATATTACAAAATAATTTTTTAAAATTTTTTATTAATATTTTTTTCGATGACATTGACATGAAAATAGTTTTGATACCATCTCAAGTTTTTTTAATTAATTTTATGTTTACATTGTTTGCAATTTTTGCAACATTCTACTCATCTTGGAAGACTATTCAATTTAAACCAGCTAAAATTTTAGATAATGAATAATATTATAAAATGTATTAATCTACACAAATCTTATCAAAATGGAGATTCAAGTTTTAATATTTTAAAAAAAATATCGTTTGAATTAAAAAAAGGCGATATAGCTGGTATTATAGGAGAATCAGGTTCAGGAAAAACTACTTTATTACATTTACTTGCCGGGTTAGATACTCCTACTTCTGGCGATATATTATTTAATGGTAGATTATTTAGCTCTATGTCATCTAATCAAATGTCAAAATTTAGAAATGTTGAATTAGGTTTTATCTATCAATTTCATCATTTAATGTTAGATTTTAATGTATTAGAAAATGTTGCAATACCTCTTTTAATTAGCAACAAAAGCAAAAAAGAATCTGAAGAAATAGCTTTTAATATGTTAAAAAAAGTTCATTTAGAAGAAAAAATAAAAAAATATCCATCTGAACTTTCTGGAGGAGAGAGACAACGTGTTGCTGTTGCCAGAGCGTTTATCAATAAACCTTCTTTAATAATAGCTGATGAACCTACAGGCAATCTAGATTCATATAATACAAATATTATTTTAAATTTAATATTTCAATTAAATTTTGATTGTAATACTTCTTTCTTAATTGTCACACATGATCCTGATTTAATAAAAAAAATACCTATTTTATTCCAAATGAAAAGTAGTCAACTCTTTAATTATAAAAATTAATTAAAAAGAAATATTCAATGAATTTTTTGCCGTTTTTAATTGCAAACAGATTGCATCTTAAGAAAAATAAAAACTACACTATACTATTAACTTCTATTTTATCTAAAATAGGAATTTCCATTAGTGTTTTTGCGTTAATTATGAGTTTTAGTGCATTAAATGGATTTCAGATATTATTAAATAAAAAAATTTTATCAACTTTGCCTCATGGGATTATTCAATTGCCTGATAAATCATTTTTAACATGGCGGGATGTAATCAGAGAATTAAAATTTTTTCCAGGAGTTGTTCATGCTGAACCTTATATTGTTACTAATGGATTATTAGTTGCAAAAAATAAAATTAAAACAATTGAGATTAAAAGTTTTACTAACATAAAATATTTAAAAAATATTTTTTCTTCTTCATATAAAAAGAATAATTCTATTAAAAGACAATACCATAACCATGAAATTATTATTTCATCTTATTTGCTAAGATGTTTATCAATGAAAAAAGGCGACTCAATTAATGTGATTTTTTTATCTAAAAAAGGTAATTATTTGTATTCTCAAATACGAAATTTTTCTTTAAAAATTGTTGACGTATTTAAATCAAATGGAAGATTAGATTCAAATATAGGATATATGCACATTAATTTTTTTAAAAATTTTCTTCAATTAGATGATAATATTAATAAAATTGAATTGCACATGTCTGATCCCTTTAATGCAGATCAAATTATTTTAAATGCTGCAAAAAAAATAAATAAACCTCTTTTAGTATATACATGGATTAATAGTTATAAATATATATATCATAATATCAAGAAAATTAAAATAATGGTATATTTAGGGCTTTTATTGCTAGTGATAATTTCATGTTTTAGCATTATATCTATTTCCTTAATAACTATATCTAAAAAAACGCGAGAGATTGCTATCTTGCGTAGTATGGGTGCTGATGATCTTATTATTCAAATGACTTTTTTATATTATGGGTTACGTTCTATCATCATGGGAAATTTCATTGGTTTATTGATAAGTGTAGTCACAATCTTAAATTTTGAAAAAATAATAATATTTTTAGAAAAAAACTTTAAGAATAATATATTATTAGACAATATTTATTGTAAAAGTTTCTTTCTATTAAAAATAAATCCATTAGATATAATAGTTATATTTATAAGTATTATAATAATAGGAATTATTACGAACGTCTATCCAGCATATTATGCTTCAAAAATTAATCCCAGTGATGTATTAAAAGAGTATTAATAAAAATATTTTTTAAAAATCTTCTTTTTTTAATAAAAAATTAAGAAATAAAAAATATATAAAATAAAACCGAACATCTTTTATCATAAAGATAATTGCTAAAAAATGGTGAAATATGACTATTAAAGTAGGTATTAATGGGTTTGGTCGTATTGGACGTGTAGTTTTTCGACTTGCTCAAAAACGTTCCAATATTGAAATTATAGCTATCAATGATTTATTAACTCCTGAATATATAGCATATATGTTAAAATATGATTCTACACATGGTGTTTTTAAAAAAAATATTGAAGTGTATAAAGAAAATATTATTGTTGATGGAAAAAGAATTCGTATTACTTCTATAAAAGATCCTGAAAAATTAATATGGCATGATCTATCAGTTGATGTGGTAATTGAATCAACAGGTCTTTTTTTAACAGAAGAACAAGCTTATAAACATATTTTAGCTGGAGCAAAAAAAGTAGTTATTACAGGTCCGTCAAAAGATAATATTCCGATGTTTGTAAGAGGTGCTAATTTTCATAAATATAAAGGAGAGAATCTTGTATCTAACGCATCATGCACCACTAATTGTCTAGCCCCTTTATCTAAAGTAATAGATGATGAATTGGGTATAATTGAAGGTTTGATGACAACGGTACATGCAAGTACAGCTACGCAAAAAATTGTTGATGGAGCTTCTAATAAAGATTGGAGAGGTGGGAGAGGAGCATTACAAAATATTATCCCGTCTTCTACCGGAGCTGCTATTGCTGTGGGGAAAGTTTTACCAAATTTAAATGGAAAACTCACTGGTATAGCGTTTCGAGTGCCAGTATCAAATATATCTGTAGTAGATTTAACAGTGCGTTATAAAAAATCAGCTACATATGCTGAAATATGCCAAATAATCAAACAGGCCTCGCAAAAAGAAATGAAGGGAATTCTAGGGTATACTGAAGATGAAGTGGTTTCTACAGATTTTAGTGGTGAAGAATTAACTTCTATTTTTGATGCTAAAGCAGGTTTATCTTTAAATAAAAATTTTGTTAAATTAATTTCTTGGTACGATAATGAAACAGGTTATTCTAGTAAAGTTCTTGATTTGGTCTCTTTAGTATCTGGCATACAGATATAAATATAATTTTTTTTTAAAATAGTATTTTATACTGTAATCAAACAATGATACATCTATATTTTTATATCTATATGGCAGTATTAAGTCTATACTTAATACTGCTTTTTGTATTTTTAAAAAAATATTTTTTTGTAAAAGTAAATTACTTTTTGATCTGTACAATAAAATAAAAAAAGCTAAAAAAGATTATTACTTAATCTATAAATTAAATATAAAACTATTTTTTTTGTCTCTTCCAACTAATTTTTACGTTTTAAAAAATTTTTAATATCATTAATATTTTGATTTAATACATTGATTATTGAATAAATAAAGTTAATGACGTTAAATTAAAAAATCATAACCTAAAAAAAATTTTTTTAAATAATGTTTTTATATAATATGTTATATAATAAATATTCTTAATATCTTGTTATTTTAAACATTTTTTAAAAGGTGAAATTTTAATAAACTATAGCATCATTTTTAGAAATTATATCTTCATTATTGTCCAGCTTTTATATTTTATTTAGTTCAAAATCAGGCATAATTTTTTCAACCCATTTTTTTATTCTATATTCAGTTTTTTCTGCTTGTCGATCTTCATCTAAAATTAATCCAACAAAATATTCTTGATTGAATAAAGCTTTAGATTGTTCAAAAAAATATTCTTTTGTAGACCACTTACCAATTATTTTTGCTTTATTTTTTTTTATAATATTGTAAATTATACCCACTGCATCACAAAAATATTCGCTGTAATCTTCTTGATCACCACATCCAAATAACGCGACAGTTTTCTTTGAAAAATTAATTTTTTTTAAAGTTGGTAAAAAATCATCCCAATCACATTGAACTTCACCATAGTACCACGTAGGAACTCCTAATATTAAAAAATTAAAACTTTCCATGTCTTTCTGTGAAGAATTACTAATATCATGTAAAATACAAGTATTGTTACCTATATATTGTTTAAGTAATTTAGCTATCTTTTCTGTATTACCAGTATCACTTCCAAAGAAAATACCTATTTTTTTCATTTTAAACCTGCTTATTATGAAATTTATTTTTAACGTAAATATACGTTAATATATGTCATATAAAAAAATTGTTGCTCGATTGTTTTTATTTTTATCTATATTATAATCATTTGATTATAAATTTTTTTATAAATATTTTAATTATAAAAATTAAAGTTTTTTGTACAAAAAAAATATGTTTTGATAAGACATTTTTCCTAAATTAATATATTAAACACAAATATTATATGCAAAATAATTTAATTTGGTTTCGTAATGACCTTCGTTTACATGATAACACTGCTTTGCATCACGCATGTAATTCTAATGAAGATAAAGTAATAGGTTTATTTATTGCCACTCCTAAGCAATGGAGTGATCACTCTATGTCGCAAAAGAAAAAATCTTTTATTTATTCCCATTTACTATCTTTACAAAAAGAATTATTAAAATTAAACATCATTTTATATTATTATGAATCAACCGATTTTTTAAATTCTATAGAATATCTTTTATATTTTTGCGAAAAACATAAAATAAAAAATTTATTTTATAATTATCAATATGAAATAAATGAACGTAATCGAGACGTTTTATTAAAAAAAAAATTATCTGAAAAAGGATTTATCATAAAAGGTTTTCACGATAATATTTTTTTTTCTGAGAAAAAAATTAAAAACCATAAAAATGAAACATATAAAGTTTTTACTTTTTTTAAGAAAAAAGTTATAAAGAATTTAAATGATAATATACCCCAATGTTTTCCTGTTCCTTTAAAAAGAAAACCTGATAAAGATATTTTTTCAATGTTTAAGTCTCTTAAACATTTAAGTTTGCATTTTGATAAAAATATTTTTCCAGTTGGAGAAAAAAAAGCTATTGATCGCTTGAAAAATTTTTATATACATAAAATTGATGATTATGCCTCTAAACGAAACTTTCCTTTTTTAGAAAGTACTAGTATGCTATCTCCATATTTATCTTCAGGGATAATATCATCTCGATATTGTCTCATGATGCTTCTAAAAATAAAAAATGATTTCTCATCAAACATTCTTCTTACTTCTTCCTGGTTTAATCAGATACTATGGCGTGATTTTTATTACCATTTATTAATTGGTTTTCCAAAAATTAGTAAATTTCAAGCATTAGTTGCATGGGAAGAAGAAATTCCCTGGGTGAATAATATAAAACATTTTAATGCTTGGAAAGAAGGATGTACAGGTTTTCCTATAATAGATGCCGGTATGAGACAATTAAATCAATTGGGCTGGATGCATAATAGGTTAAGAATGATTACATCTAGTTTTTTAGTAAAGAATCTTCTAATTAATTGGAGGAAAGGTGAAAAATATTTCATGTCTAATTTAATTGATGGAGATTTAGCTTTAAATAATGGAGGATGGCAATGGTCAGCGTCAGTTGGATGCGATTCTGTACCTTATTTCCGAATGTTCAATCCATTGAATCAATCAATAATTTTTGATATGTCAGGTGATTTTATCAAGAAATTTATTCCAGAGTTAAAACATGTGCCAAATCATTATATTCACGAACCACATAGATGGTCAAAAGAAAAAAATATTAAATTAGATTATCCTGTTCCTATAATAAATTATAATGATAGTAGAAAAAAGTTCTTATTAACATTCAATCAAGCTCGATTAAAGTTTAAAAAAAGGTTAAACACTTATGAATAATTTTTCTTTAGAAAATATTATTAATAAAAAATTGTCGTCTAAAGAATTTCAAGATGTAGTTCCTAATGGTTTGCAAATTGAAGGGGAGGAGATAGTAAAAAAAATAATAACAGGAGTTACGGCATGTCAAGCTTTATTAGAAAAAGCATTGTTGTATAGTGCTAATACTATAATAGTTCATCATGGTTATTTTTGGAAAAATGAATCAAAATATATACATAATATGCAAAGAAACCGATTAAAAACTATACTTTCTCATAATATTAACTTGTACAGTTGGCATTTACCTTTAGATATGCATCCCGAACTAGGCAATAATGTACAAATAGCTAAAAAATTAAATATTTGTATTCAAGGTAATATTTCACCTTGTCTTTTATGGGGCACTATCAAAAATAAAGTTACAGGTTTTGAATTTGCAAATAAAATAAAAAAAGAATTTAATAAATATCCTATACATCTATATGAAAATGCCCCATTGCATATTAAGCGTATTGCTTGGTGTAGTGGTAAAGGACAAAGTTTTATTAAACAAGCATGTGAATTTGGAATTGATGCCTTTTTAACAGGAGAAATTTCGGAAGAAACTACTCATATTGCTACAGAACTAGGTATCCATTTTTTTGCTTTAGGACATCATATAAGTGAAAAATATGGCGTAAAATCTTTAGGTGAATGGTTGCATAACCAATATCATTTAGATGTAAATTTTATTGATATTTATAATCCTGCATAACGTTTTTAAATAAAAATTCAATTATGATAATTTGTTTTAAAGTAATTTATTATTATTTTATAATTAGTTCGATATTTTCTTATTATATAATAATAAATATATTTAATATATTCTTATAAGTATATGTTTGATTTAAAATGTTTATGACATTTGATGTGATAACTTTTTTAAAAGAAAATTATGAAAAAAAATAAAATAGAATATTGGTTAAAATCTTCTTGGCTGTCTAGAGAAAATCAAAATTATATAGAAAAATTATATAAAAATTTTTTAATAGATCCTGAATCTGTAGACCCTGTGTGGCATCAAGCATTTTTAGAATTTTCTGAAAATAAAGAGAATGCTGATAATATAAATGATAAAATAACAAATGCATATTCAATTATTGATAAAGTTAATTGTATTATTCATTCATTTCGTACTCAAGGTTATAAGAAATCTTTAATTGATCCACTTCAATTAATAAAACAAAATGTGATTCAAGATTTAGATCTTTCATCTTATAAATTTACATCAGTAGAATTAAAAAAAAATATTAAAATTAATTTTAAAAATTGTAATAATTTTGAAACTAATATTATGAATTTATATGAAACATTATGTAAAATTTATTCAAATTCTATTGGTTTCGAATATATGTACATAGATAATTTATTAGAAAAAGAATGGATTACAAATTATATAGAATCTTCTTTTTATAAAAATTTATTCAATATAGAAAACAAAATAAATTTTTTAAAAGAAATAACTTATGCTGAAACTTTAGAAAAATATATTGGAAAAAAATTTCCTGGTGCTAAACGTTTTTCTTTAGAAGGAGCAGAAACCTTAATTCCTATGTTACATGAAGTCATAAGATTCTCAAAAAAAAATAACGTATCTAAGATAATATTAGGAATGGCTCATAGAGGTAGATTAAATGTACTTGTTAATGTTTTAAATAAAAACCCAAAAATTTTATTTGATGAATTTTATGGTGTAAATTTATTAAAAAAAATAAGTGGTGATGTTAAATATCATATGGGAGGAACTTCAGAAATAAGAGATGAAAAAAAAATAATATTTCATATGGCATGTAATCCATCTCATCTAGAAATCATCAATCCTGTTATTGCAGGAATGGCTCGTTCTTATATTGATAAAGCAAAAAAAATAGACAATAACATTTTACCTATTAGTATTCATGGAGATGCTGCTATTATTGGTCAAGGCATAGTACAAGAAACATTGAATATGTCTCAAACAAAAGGTTATAAAGTAGGAGGAACTGTTCATATAGTTATTAATAATCAAATTGGATTTACTACTTCTAATCCTCAAAATCTTCGTTCAAGTCAATATTGCACTGATATTGCCAAAATAATTCAAGCGCCTATTTTTCATGTTAATGCAGATGATGTAGAAGCATCTATTTTTACCATCCAATTAGCTCTACATTTTAGAGAAAAATTTAAAAAGGATGTATTTATAGATTTAGTTTGTTATAGGCGTCATGGACATAATGAAGTAGATGAACCGTCCGTAACACAACCTGTAATGTATCATAAGATAAAAAATCATCCCACCGTAAGAAAAATATATTCTGATTTATTAATATCTAAAAAAATCATTACACCTGAACAAACTACAGAAATTATAAATCAATATTCTTCTAAATTAGAAATGGGTCAACATATTTTTTCAAGATCTAAAAAAATACATTTTAAAGATGAAAAATATTTAGAGCAAAAAAATATAAAAAAAATAAAAAAAATTATCAGATTGCCTGATTTACAAAATTTAGCTTGTTTAATTAATATTATTCCTGATTCAATTCAAATGCATTATCGAGTTAAAAAAATTTATCAAGAAAGATTGAAAATGGCTCAAGAATTAAGATTATTTGACTGGGGAGCAGCTGAAACATTAGCTTATGCAACAATTATTAATGAGGGATTTTCTTGTCGTATTTCTGGAGAGGATGTCAGTAGAGGTACTTTTTTTCATCGTCATGCCTGTATTCACAATCAAATCGATGGTTCTATTTACATTCCTTTAAATAATATTAGTGAAAAACAAGGAAAATTTCAAATTTGGGATTCTGTATTATCAGAAGAAGCAGTTTTAGCTTTTGAATATGGATATTCTTTATTTTCATCTGACACACTTACTATTTGGGAAGCTCAGTTTGGAGATTTTGTTAATGGTGCTCAAATAGTAATCGATCAATTTATAAGTTCTGGTGAACAAAAATGGAATAAAAAATCTAATTTAGTTCTTTTGCTACCTCATGGTTATGAAGGACAAGGACCTGAGCATTCATCTTCTAGAATCGAGCGTTTTCTTCAGCTATGTGCAGAAAAAAATATGCAAATATGTGTACCTACTACATCATCACAAATATTTCATATTTTACGAAAACAAGTATTTAATAAAATTCAAAAACCATTAATTATTTTTACTCCGAAATCTCTTTTAAGAAATCCTATGGCAAATTCTTCTTTTGCAGCGCTTATTAATGGTAGATTTCAAAAAACAATAGATGATGAAATAGATAATATAAATAAAAAAGAAACACGTCTTATTTTTTGTTCAGGAAAAATATATTATGATTTATTACAAAATCGTCGTGAGAAAAAAATTAATTCTATTATATTGATTCGTATTGAACAATTATATCCATTTCCAGAAAATGATATATTAAAAATATTTAAAAAATATTTTTATATTAAAGAATATATATGGTGTCAAGAAGAACCATATAATCAAGGCGCATGGTTTTATATTAAAGATCATTTGAATAATATGTTACCATCATCTTCTTCATTAAAATATATTGGTCGTACATCTTCTGCTTCACCTGCTGTTGGTTATACTTCTATTCATAAAAAACAACAAGAAAAAATAATTTACGATGCATTAAATATCAATTTAATAATAGGATAAATAATGAAAGCAATAAATATTCTTGTTCCAGATTTACCAGAATCCATCAATGATGCAACAGTAATAAAATGGTATAAAAAAATAGGAGATAAAGTTTTTTATGATGATAATATAGTTGATATTGAAACAGATAAAGTAATGTTAGAAGTATCTTCTCCGTGTGATGGAATATTAGAAATAATTCTTGAAGAAGAAGGGAAAATAGTTAAATCACAACAAATACTGGGACAAATAAATCAAATTAGTGATATTGATAATAATGTTTGTAATGATCACATTCTAGAACAAGAAAATCATTTATTAAATGAAAAAAAAATTTTTATAAACAAAGAAAAAGAAGCAATATTAACACCTATCTCCCAAGATAATCAAAAAAATTTTTTTACGCCATCTATGAGACGAGCAATTAAACTACAAAATATTAATAATAATTGTTCTGTAAATACAAATGTAGAAACAGGTAATAAAATTAATCATGTTGTAAATATTGCCAAAACAAAAGAACAAGAATTAGATAAAAATCTATCGAATCATGATGTATTAGATCTAAAGAAGAGTCATGAAAAACAAAATAATCATTTTGAATATAGAGTAAAAATGACTCGATTAAGACAAAGAATCGCGGAACGCTTACTATATAGTAAGAATAATACAGCCATGCTGACAACTTTTAACGAAGTTAATATGAATTCAATAATACTTTTACGTAAAAAGTATGGAGAGGACTTTAAAAAAAAATACAACATTAAAATTGGTTTTATGTCTTTTTTTGTAAAAGCAGTAGTTCAAGGATTAAAGAATTTCCCAGAAATAAATGCTTATATAGATGAAACTGATATAGTTTTTTATAAGAATTTTGATATAAGTATCGCTATTTCAACACCTAGAGGTTTAATAACACCAGTATTAAGAAATGCTGATAAAATGTCTATGTCAGAAATAGAAAAAAAAATAAAAGAATTTTCCATTAAGGGATTTCAAAACAAAATTAATATTAAAGAATTAATAGGCGGTAATTTCACTATTACTAATGCTGGTGTTTTTGGCTCATTACTATCTACACCTATTATTAACCCTCCTCAAACAGCTATATTAGGTATTCACGCTATTCAAGAACGCGCAGTCGTTATTGACGGAAAAATTAAAATTCTTCCAATGATGTATCTTGCATTATCTTACGACCATCGTTTGATAGATGGAAAAGAATCAGTGGGTTTTTTAATAAATATAAAAAACATATTAGAAGATTTTACTCGTCTTTCTATTGATATTTAAAAAATATTTTTTATGGTTTGATATTAGTATACTTTAAAAGTACAGTAATTAAACTCTTTCTAAACTGTACTTTTATTTTTATATTTAAAAATAAACAAAAAATTGGTTCTTTCTATTGAAATATAAAAACCACACAAATAACAAAAAGCAGAAGAAAAATGAAAATCAATAAAGTTGTTCTAATTAGACATGGTCAAAGTGAATGGAACGAACTCAATAAATTTACCGGATGGCACGATGCTAAGTTATCTCAAAAAGGAAAAGATGAAGCAAAAGCTGCAGCTGTTTTATTAAAACAAAAAAATTTTTTTTTCGACTATGCGCATACATCTGTATTAAAAAGAGCAATTCATACTTTGGGATATATTTTAGACATACTCAATCAAAATTGGTTATTAGTTGAAAAATCTTGGCGTTTAAATGAAAGACATTATGGTGCATTAGAAGGATTAAACAAAGATGAAGTAATTGAAAAATACGGACAAAAAAAAGTTATGTTATGGAGAAGAAGTTTCGATATTATACCACCTCAGATTAATATCAAAGACAAACGTTTTCCAGGGAATGATGTACGATATTCTCATTTAAAAATTAATGATATTCCTCTTGGAGAAAGTTTAGAAATCACTGCAAAAAGAGTTATTCCTTATTGGAATAAAATTATTTTTCCTCAATTAAAAAATAATAAAAAAATACTTATTGTGGCACATGGAAATTCTTTGCGTGCTTTAATACAATATTTAAATAAAATAGATAATAAAGAAATTTTAAAGTTAGATATACCTACTGCTACACCTATTATTTTAGATTTTGATAAAGAAAGCAATCCAATTAAATGGTACTACTTAAAATAATTTTATTTTAAAAAATATTTATTAATTTTTATATCCCCTAAAATTTAAATGCTAAACTGATGCAGTTATATTTAAAATAAAATTAATATTAAAAAATATCAATATGTTTTTTATAGTAAAGAGAAAAAAATTATAGAAGTTAAAAAAAAGAGGTTCTAATGATTAAAAAAATTGGAGTCTTAACTAGTGGTGGAGATGCTCCAGGGATGAATGCTGCAATTAGAGGAGTTGTTCGAACAGCACTTAGTGAGAAATTAGAAGTATTTGGAGTTTATGATGGATATTTGGGCTTATATGAAAATCGCATGGTAAATCTTGATAGATACAGTGTATCCGATATGATTAATAGAGGAGGAACATTTTTAGGATCAGCTAGATTTTCTAGCTTTTATAAAGATGAAATACGCTCTATCGCAGTACAAAATCTAAAAAAAAGGAAAATAGATGCTCTTGTTGTAATTGGAGGAGATGGATCTTACGTAGGAGCTCAAAAATTAACAGAAATGGGTGTTCCATGTATTAGCATTCCAGGTACTATAGATAACGATGTATCAGGTACTGATTACACAATAGGTTATTTCACTGCTTTGCAGACAGTAGTTGAAGCTATTGATCGATTACGCGACACTTCATCTTCACATCAACGTATTTCTATTGTAGAAGTAATGGGTCGATATTGTGGGGATTTAACCTTAGCGGCAGCTATTGCTGGTGGATGTGAATTTATTGTGTTACCGGAAATCGACTATAAAAAAGAAGAACTAGTTGTTGAAATACAAGCAGGTATCGCTAAAGGGAAAAAACACGCCATCGTTGCAATAACAGAATATATTTGTGATGTAGAAGAATTGGCACAATATATTGAAAAAAAAACTAATCGAGAGACTAGAGCTACAATACTTGGACATATTCAAAGAGGTGGAGCACCTGTAGTATATGATCGTATATTAGCTTCAAGAATGGGTGCATATTCAGTTGAATTATTAATCAAAGGTCATCAAGGACAATGCGTGGGAATTCAAAATGAAAAAATGGTTTTTAATGATATAAAAAGTGTACTAAAAAATATGAAGCGTACTTTCAAAAAAGATTGGTTAATTACTGCTAAAAAGTTATACTAATATAAAATTAGTGCCGGTATTACCGGCGCTCTAATTTTTAAACAAATAAATACAGGTTTTTAAAAAATGAAAATTTATAAAAAAAAAACATTATAAAACAATGTTTTTTTGAGTTTTTCGGAACAGGTTTAGTAATATTTTTTGGTACGGGCTGTTTAGCCGCTTCAAAATTGACAAATATTAGTTTTAATCCGTTTGAAATTAGTTGTATTTGGGGCTTTTCGGTATCTATATCAATTTATTTTAGTTCTTCAATATCTGGAGCTCACTTAAATCCAGCGATTACTATTTTTTTATGGTTATCTTCTAGATTTAATAAAAGAAAGGTATTACCGTACATCACATCTCAAATACTAGGTTCTTTTTTTTTTACAATGATAGTCTATTATTTTTATAATAATTTATTAATTTCGTTTGAAAAAACAAACAATATTGTAAGAGGTACAAAAGAAAGTATTAATTTAGCTTCTATTTTTTGTGTATACCCTAACTATAATAATAGTTTTATTTCTGATTTTATAATAGAAATTTTTTCAACTGCATTTTTTATGATTGTTCTATTAGAATTTAATAATAGAGATAATTATTGCTTGTATAAAAAATCTATTGCGCCTATTTTAATAGGAATTTTAGTTTTTATGATTAATTTAGTTATAAACCCCTTAAACAATATAAGTTTAAATCCGGCACGTGATTTAGGTCCTAAAATATTTCTTAGTTTAAATGGATGGGGTATTTTATCTTTTACTGGAGGAAATCACAATATTCTTTATTGCTTAATTCCTTCAATAGGACCAATTTTAGGTGCTAATTTAGGTGGTTGGATACATAAAAAACTAATTGATAATAATAGTTAATTTTTTTTATATTAAATAATATCATGAGTTATTTTGATAATTTTTAAGAACTCTTGAGGACTTAAAGATGCATTTCCGATTAAAAAACCATTTATATCTGGTTGTTCAAGAAATTTTTTTATATTAGAACAATTAACAGAACCACCATATTGAACTATTATATCATTTATATTCATAAAATCATGTTTTTCAATATGATTTTTTATAAATTTATGTATTAATTGCACATATTCTGGATCAGCTGATAAACCTGTTCCAATAGCCCAAACAGGTTCATAAGCAATTATTGCATTCTTAAAGACTAGTTTTTTTGATTTTTTTAATATACAATTTAATTGTTCTTGAATTACTTGTTTAGTGCACCCATATTTTTTATCTTTTTCTGTTTCACCTACGCACAAAATAGGTATCAAATTTTCTTTTTTGATTAAAAAAAATTTCTTTGCAATAGTATCATTATTTTCATTATGTAGAAAACGTCTTTCGGAATGTCCAATAATAACATATTTTACACCTATATCTTGTAACATTAAAACAGAAGTTTCACCAGTAAATGAACCTTTTAAATTTATATCTACGTTTTGTGCACCAATAAAAATATTCATATTACTTATATTTTTATTTACTTCTTTTAGGTATATCGTCGGAGGTGCAATAATAATAGTTTTTTTTTCTAAATATATTGATGAATGAAACTTTAAATATTCAAAAAATCTGGAGATCATGTTTATACTACCATTTAATTTCCAGTTAGCTACAATGACAAAATTTCTCATTTTTTCACCTTAATAAAGTTTTTATAATTATAGAAACTAAGCTTTTTTTATAAAGAAATTATATAAACTTAGTTTCTACTTTAAAGAATATTAAAAGATGTTACTTGTATATATTTGCTCGATCTCGTAGTTTTTTTCCTGGTTTAAAATAAGGAACATATTTTTCATTTAATTTAACTATTCTTCCAGTTTTAGGATTTCGACCAATACGAGACGAACGATAATGTAATGAAAAACTACCAAATCCTCGGATTTCAATTCTGTGCCCCTGTATCAACGATGTAGTCATATGTTCTAACATTTCTTTTGTCGCAAGCTCTATCATTTTATTTGACATCTGAATTCTTTGTTCAGAAATTCTTTCGAATAATTCTGACTTTGTCATAAATCCCCTATGTTTTATAAACTTTAAAAATTTATTAATTTTTTATATTCTAATAAAAGTTATAGAAAAAATATTCTCTATAAAAAATGATTATTCAGTATTTTTAGCTGCTTTAAATGCTTCTGTCATAACATTAGAAAAAGCATCATCATTTGTTTTATTATTAGATGGAACTACTACATCTTTTTTTTCATTTTCATCTACAGTGTGCATTACAAGATAAATTATTCTATTTTTTCGATCAAAACTAGATATTTTAACTAGAATTTCATCTTTGACTTTTAAGTTATTTATTGTTTGTTCAGAATGCGTATGAGAAATATCAGATAATTTTATAATACCATCCAAATGTTCGGGTAATTTTACAATAATATTTTTTTTATCTACAGACTTGATTATTCCAGTAATAATTGTGCTTTTTTTATGATTTGTGATATATAGATTAAAAGGATCCTCTTCTAACTGCTTAATTCCTAAAGATATACGTTCTCTTTCCGCATCAACTTGAAGAACTACAGCAGAAATTTCATCATTCTTTTTATATTTTTTAACGGCTTCTTCACCAGATATTGTCCAAGAAATATCAGATAAATGCACTAATCCGTCAATACCTCCATTTAAACCAATAAAAATACCAAAATCTGTAATAGATTTTATTTTCCCAATAACATGGATACCTTTTTTATGAGTTTCAGAAAACTCTTTCCATGGATTAATTTTACATTGTTTTAAACCAAGGGAAATGCGACGACGTTCTTCATCTATATCCAACACCATTACTTCAACGATATCATTAACCATCACTACTTTTGATGGATGAATGTTTTTATTGGTCCAATCCATTTCAGATACATGTACAAGACCTTCTACCCCTTCTTCAATTTCTACAAAACATCCATAATCTGTTAAGTTTGTCACACGTCCAGTTAATTTAGTTTCTTCAGGATAACGCTTAGAAATTGCTATCCATGGATCTTCACCTAATTGTTTTAATCCCAGTGATACGCGAGTTCTTTCTCTATCAAATTTTAAAATCTTAATATTAATTTCATCACCTACATTTACTATTTCACTGGGGTGTTTAACTCTTTTCCAAGCCATATCAGTAATATGTAAAAGACCATCTACACCGCCTAGATCTACAAAAGCTCCATAATCAGTTAAGTTTTTTACAATACCCTTAATATGCATTCCTTCTTGTAAATTTTCTAATAATTGATCTCTTTCTGCACTATTTTCTGATTCAATAACAGCTCTGCGTGAAACAACAACATTATTACGTTTTTGGTCTAATTTTATTACTTTAAATTCTAATTCTTTTCCTTCAAGATGTACTGTTTCTCGAACTGGACGAATATCTACTAAAGAACCTGGTAAAAATGCTCGTATATCATTTAGTTCAACAGTAAAACCACCTTTAACTTTCCCGTTAATAATTCCAATAACTGTTTCTGATTTTTCATGAGCTTGTTCTAATATCAACCATGCTTCATGACGTTTTGCTTTTTCACGAGATAAAAGTGTTTCTCCAAATCCATCTTCAATAGCATCTAAAGCAACATCAATTTCATCCCCTACATTTACATCTAAAAAACCTTGAGAATTTTTAAATTGTTCAGCAGGAATGGCAGATTCAGATTTAAGACCTGCATCAACTAACACTATATCTTTTTCTATAGAAACGACAGTGCCCCGAATAATAGAGCCTGGACGAGTTTTAATTTCTTTTAACGATTCTTCAAATAATTGAGCAAAAGATTCATTCATATTAATAATTTTAAAAAATCTTTATTAAACGTTCATCTTAACTTCATGTTAAAATGAGGTTATTTTTATGTATCTTATAATAATCCCTATTAAAAGAGTGTCATATGCAAAAAATATATTAATTATTTAACTATTTTTTTTATATTTTTAATAATATATTGCATTAAAGTTTTTACGACTTCTGATAAACTCATATCAGTAGAATCTAATATTATAGCATTTTTTGCTATGCATAAAGGAGAAATTAATCGATTTTGATCACGTTCATCACGAATCTTCATTTTTAAAAACAATTCATGAAAATCAATATAATGACCATTTTTTCTTAATTCTATAATTCTTCTATTTACACGCACTTTTAAATCAGCTTTTAAAAAAAATTTAATCATAGCATCTGGAAATACTACTGTACCCATATCACGTCCTTCTGCTATTAAACCCGGAAGACATGGCACACACCTTTGTTTTTTTAGTAAAATTTCTCTAACACGAGGATATACTGATAATTGAGAAGCAACCTCGCTAATGTTCTCAAGATTTTTTGAGTTGTAAAAATCATTTAGAGTTTTTTTTTAATTAACGAATAATCTAAATTATTTAATAAATTAACTATATCTTCTTCAAGAATAGAAATATTTTTTTTCAATGCTAAAAACGCTATTAATCGATAAATGTTGCCTGATTCTAACAACGCCCAATTTAACTTATTTGCTATTATTTTAGAAAGTGTGCTTTTTCCTACACCACTTGGACCATCAATAGTAATAACAGGGATTTTATTTATCATATTTTATCTTTAATGTATAAAAAATTATTAAAAAATTTTATTAGATCTTAGTCATACGTAAAAAGTCTTTAAAATAAGATGGAAAAGTTTTTGAAATACAATTTGGATTTAATATATTTACACCTGTTCCAGATAAAGATATTAGTGAAAAACACATAGCCATACGATGATCATTATAAGTGTCAATATTAGAATATTTAAAATTAACAGGTGGAGTAATTGATAAAAAATCTTTTCCTTCTTCAACTACCGCGCCAATCTTTCTTAATTCTATCGTCATAGCAGATAAACGATCAGTTTCTTTTACTCTCCAATTATATATATTTCTAATAATCGTAGTACCCTTAGCAAAAAGAGCTACTATTGCTATAGTCATAGCTGTATCTGGAATATGATTCATATCTAAATCTATTGCATTTAATTTATTTCGAGTACAAGTAATACAATAGTCTTCCCAATAAATTATTGCTCCCATTTTTTCAAGAACATTTGCAAATTCTATGTCACCTTGAATACTTTTTTTACCAACACCAGAAACTTTTATTGAACCACCCTTAATAGCAGCCGCTGCTAAAAAATAAGAGGCTGAAGAAGCATCTCCTTCAATCATATAGTTACCAGGTGTTTTGTATTGTTGTCTACCTTTGATATAGAATATATCATAAGAATTATGTTTAATGTTTACTCCAAAATATTTAATTAAATTAAGTGTGATATCAATATAAGGTTTAGAAACTAAATTACCTTTAATAAAAATAGTAGTATCTTGCAGAGCAAGTGGTGCGCTGATTAATAATGACGTTAAAAATTGACTAGAAATATTTCCATCTAAAAAAAGAGATCCTCCAATAAAACCACCTTTTGTTCGTATCGGAGGATATCCTTCATTTTTTTCATATTCTATAATTGCACCTCCTTGTTTTAAAGTATCAACAAGATGTTTAATAGGTCTTTCGTGCATTCTATCATCTCCACCTAATAAAATATTGTTCATATTATGTAAGGATAATATAGCAAGAAGAGGTCGTATTGCAGTACCCGCATTTCCTAAATATAAAGAGATAGATTTAGATGAACAAAAAGGTCCACCTATACCTTCAACATGACATGTTTTTTGATTATTAGATAAAACATATTTAACACCTAATTTTTTTAAAGCATTTAACATATATTGAGTATCATCACTATCTAATAAATTACTTATATATGTTGTACCTTTAGCTATTGCTGAAAGTAATAAAACTCTATTTGAAATACTTTTTGAACCTGGTAAAGAAACGGTTCCATTAACATAAGATATTGGTTTTAAATCCAAAGAATCTTGCATAATAAATATACGCTCTGCTTAATTATAGTTGAAATAGTTTTTTTAAAAAAATCAACTAGAGATAATTTATCCATATTGATTTTCAAAATATGACATGAATTCTATTAAAGATCGAATGCCTTCCAACGGCATAGCATTATAAATAGATGCCCGCATACCACCTACTGCAGTATGTCCTCTTAAATAATTTAATCCTAGTTTAGAAGCTTCTTTTAAAAAAATTGTATTTAATTTAGGATTAATTAAATTAAATACAACATTCATTTGAGATCTGTTTTTATTATCTATGTTATTTATATAAAAATCACTAGCATCTATTTTCTTATATAACAAATCTGATTTTTTTTGGTTTGATTTTTCAATTTCTTTTAAACCTCCCTGTTTTTTTAACCATTTAAAAACTAATCCTGATAGATACCAAGAAAATGTAGGAGGTGTATTAAACATAGAGTTATTTTCTGATATTTTTTGATAATCTAAAATAGAGGGAGTTATATTAGAAGAATGTTTTAATAAGTTTTCTCGAATAATAATTATTGTTATTCCTGCAGGACCAATATTTTTTTGAGCACTTGCATAAATAAGATCATAATTATTAATATTAATTGGACGTGATAAAATAACAGATGAAAAATCTCCAACAATAATTTTTTTTTCAAAGACTGGTTCTTCATGAATACATAATCCATCTATTGTTTCATTAGGACAATAGTGAATATATGCTGAGTTTTTATTAATTTCCCATTGATTTATTGATAAAAGAGATTCTTTTTTATCATCATTTTTTCTAATTAGTATAGATTTAGGAGTGCAATATTTTTTAGCTTCAATAAATGCACAATTTGACCAATAACCACTATTTATATAATCTGCTGTTTTTGAATTACCTAATAAATTCATGGGAACAGCTGAAAATTGTCCTCTAGCACCACCTTGACAAAATAACACTTTAAACCAATCAGGTATTTTTAATAATTCCCTTAAATCTCTTTCTGCTTCCAAGGCGATTTGTATAAATTTTTCACTGCGATGACTGATTTCCATTATAGAAAAATTTGATTTTTTCCAATTTCGTAGATCTTTTTGAGCTTCGTAAAGAACATCTTTGGGAATCATAGCTGGGCCAGCACTAAAATTGTAAACTACATTCATTATTTCACCAATCATATTTTTAGTATTACATTCAAAAACTAATTTATAAATTCTAATCCTTGCATATATTTTTTTTGAAGAATTTTAGGAATTTCTATACGGCCATCAGAATGTTGATAATTTTCTAATACTGCCGCTAATGTTCTACCTATTGCTAAACCAGAACCATTTAAGGTATGTACAAAAAAATTTTTTCGTGTAGATTTTTTTCTATAACGAGCTTTTATACGACGTGCTTGAAAATCATTCATATTAGAACAAGAAGAAACCTCTCTATATTTTTTTTGAGAAGGAAACCAAACTTCTAAATCATATGTTTTTACAGCTGAAAAACCCATATCTCCGGTACATAAAAGCACTTTTCTATAAGGTAAATCTAAAAGTTGTAAAACTTTTTCAGCATGATTAGTTATTTCCTCTAATGCTTCCATAGATTTTTCTGGCTTTACAATTTGCACTAATTCCACTTTGTCAAATTGATGTAATCTAATTAAACCTTTAGTATCACGTCCATAAGAAGATGCTTCTGATCGAAAACAAGGAGTATGTGCAGTTAACATAATAGGTAAATCTTGTTCGTTTACTATTTGATTGTAAAATAAATTAGTTAATGGAACCTCTCCTGTAGGAATTAATATATACTTTTTTTTATTCGCAAGATTTATATGAAATAAGTCATCACTAAATTTTGGTAATTGTCCTGTGCCATATAACGCTTCAGGATTCACTAAATAAGGAACATAAGTCTCTATGTAGCCGTGTTGTAACGTATGCAGATCTAGCATAAATTGACTAAGTGCACGATGTAAAAGAGCAATTTTACCCTTCATTACAACAAATCGGGAACCTGACATTTGGGCTGAAGATTTCCAATCTAATTCATTAAATTTACTTCCTATTTTAATATGATCTTGAACTGTAAAATCATATTGTCTTTTTTGACCCCAAGACTTAATTTCTTTGTTATTAATTGATGTATCTCCTTCTGGAACATCATCAGAAGGAATATTAGGTATACACATAGAAAAATGATATATTTTTTCTTTTAAAGAATTAAGTTCAATTTTAGCAGCGTCTAAATCTTTGCTTGATTGTATAACTTCATTTTTTAAAGATTCATTTTTATTCTTAATACTTTTAGATTCTCTAACCAGATTTGATAGAGAATTATGTTTGCATTGTAAACTCTCAGTTTGAATTTGTAATTTTTTTCTCTTTGCTTCCATATAAGATATTGTAGAAATATCTAATTTATAACCTTTTTTTAACAGTTTCCTAGCTGTTAAATGTAATTCATTGCGTAATAAATAAGGATTTAACATAAAATGTGTTACTCTTTTTTTGATTATTTATAAAAATTGTTATTCAATACATATTGTGAATTATTTTATAAGTTAATACTATATACAGTAAAATATGAAAATTTTTATTGCATATATAAAAATAATTTTTTTAAATTAAACTATATTAGTAATATACTAAGACGTATTTTATAGAATTAAAACAAATATAACAGTATTGCGATAAAAATTTTTATTAAAAAACAACGTGTTTTTTAAATTATTTATATTTTTTAAAGAATTAATTCATTTTCAGTAATATATAAAAACCATAATATTTGTTATATTCAATCAATGATAGGATTTTTTCAGGAAATTAAATATGAATGATATTCAGCATAGAAAAATAATTATTTTAGGATCTGGACCAGCAGGATATACTGCAGCAATATATGCTTCAAGAGCTAATCTAAGACCTTATTTAATTACTGGTGTAAATAAAGGAGGTCAATTGATGAATACTAATGAAATTGAAAATTGGCCAGGAGATTTTAACAAAATCAGCGGTTCAGATTTAATGGATCGTATGCATAAACATGCTGTTCAACTTAATACTAAAATTGTTTCTGATAATATAATATCGGTAGATTTTAAAAAAAAACCTTTTTATTTAATAGGAGAGAATAATAAATATACTGCTGATGCAATTATTATTGCTACTGGAGCAAATCCTCGTTATTTAGGATTAAAATCAGAGGTATTTTTTAAGGGAAAAGGTGTTTCAACATGTGCTACATGTGATGGTTTTTTTTATAAAGAAAAAGAAGTTGCAGTTGTAGGTGGTGGTAATACAGCTATAGAAGAAACATTATATTTATCAAATATTGTTAAAAAAGTTCATTTAATACATCGTGGAATTAATTTTAGAGCTGAAAAAATTTTATTAAATAGATTAACAAAACAAATAAAAACTAAAAAAATAATAATTTATTTAAATTCTACTGTAAAAGAAATATTAGGAACTTCTTCTGAAGTCACTCATTTATTAATTAAACAAAAAAATTCAATAAAAAATAAAGAATTAAAAATCAATATTTCAGGATTATTTATTGCAATTGGATATATTCCTAATACAAATATATTTATAGATCAGTTAAAAATGAAAGATGGTTATATTTCAGTAATCTGCAATACACATGGGAATTATACTCAAACAAGTATCCCTGGTATTTTTGCAGCAGGAGACGTAATAGATCATGTTTATAGACAAGCGATTACATCATCTGCTAGTGGTTGCATGGCCGCCTTAGATAGTGAACGTTATCTTAGTTCTTTACTATAAAAAATTATATGCAAAATATCATTATATCATAAAAACATACTAGTCAAAATGACCAGTATCTGATATAATGAAATTAATTATATTTAATATTTTTTATGAGGGAAAAATGTCTAAAGAAGAAAACATTGAAATGCAAGGAGTTGTAATAGATACATTACCTAATACCATGTTTCGCGTGGAATTAGAAAATAAACATATTATTACTGCACATATTTCAGGAAAAATGAGAAAAAATTACATTAGAATACTAACAGGTGATAAAGTAACCGTAGAATTAACTCCTTATGATTTGACTAAAGGAAGAATTATTTTTAGAAGTCGTTAATCAAAAAAATCAATTATTTTCTAAAAAATAAAATCCATTTCTTAAAAAACTTATCTAGTTGAAAAAATCCTTTAAAAAAACGAGTTCTTTCTTATTTTCAGTAAAAAAATAAAAAAATTTTAAAGAGAATTTATGCGTACTAAATATTGTGGAAAAATTCGAATAATTCATTTAAATAAAATAGTGAAGTTATGTGGTTGGGTACATAAAATAAGAAATTTTGGTCAATTTATTTTTGTTGACATGAGGGATTATACTGGTCTTATTCAAGTTATTTTTGAATTAAAAAATAATATTGTTTTTAAAAAAGCTTTAAATTTAAGAAATGAATTTTGTATTCAAATCACGGGTACTGTTCAAAAAAGAGAAGAAAAAAATAAAAATGTCAAAATTAGCACTGGAGAAATAGAAATATTAGCAAGTGTATTAAATATTTTAAATACATCACAAGCATTACCATTAAATTATACAAATAATAATCATGATGACTCTAGATTAAAATATCGCTATTTAGATTTACGCTCTTTTAATATTCTAGACAATCTTAAAATAAGAAATAAAATAACTTATTTGATAAGAAATTTTATGATGAAGAAAAATTTCCTAGATATTGAAACTCCTATTCTTACAAAATCTACACCAGAAGGTGCTAGAGACTATTTAGTACCTAGTCGAAACCATCCAGGAAAATTTTATGCACTGCCTCAATCCCCCCAATTGTTTAAACAAATCTTAATGATTGCAGGTATAGATAGATATTATCAAATAGTAAAATGTTTTCGTGATGAGGATTTGCGTTCTGATCGACAGCCAGAATTTACGCAAATCGATATTGAAGTTTCTTTTATGAATGCTAAAAAAATTCGTAATTTAGTAGAAAAACTTATAAAAACACTTTGGTCAAAAATAGTAAATTTTAATTTTAAAAAATTTCCTGAAATGTCTTTTCATGAATCAATGAAAAAGTATGGATCAGATAAGCCAGATTTACGAAATCCAATTGAAATCATTGATATATCTAATATATGTAAAGATGAAAAATTTATATTTTTTTTTAATTTAAACACTACAAAAAATAATCGGATAGCATTATTATGTATTCCTCAAGGTGCAGATTTAAGTCGCAAAAAAATTGATATTTATACTCAATACGTAAAAAAATTTGATTCAAAAAAATTATTTTATATTAAAATAATAGAAAATTATATTGGATGTAAAAGTGTTTATAGTTCAATGAAACAAATTTTAGATGAAACAACTTTAAGAAAAATAATAGAGAAAAGCAAAGCTAAAAATGGAGATATATTGTTTTTAGTTGCTGATGAAGAACATATTGTTAATAAATCGCTTGGTATGTTGCGTTTAAAATTAGGAAGTGATCTTGATATCACTCAAAAAAATAGTTGGAAACCAGTATGGATAGTTGATTTTCCTATGTTTACTAAAGACATAAAAGGAAACATTTCTTCTGTTCATCATCCATTCACAGCCATAAAAAAAATGGATATAAAAAAATTAAAAAGTTCACCTAATACTGCTATTTCAGATAGTTATGATCTTGTAATAAATGGCTATGAAATCGGCGGGGGTTCAGTTCGTATTAATGATGTTAATATACAAAAAACAGTCTTCGACATTATTGGAATAAAAAAATCAATACAAAACAAAAAATTTGGATTCTTAATAGAAGCGTTAAAATATGGTGCTCCTCCGCACGCAGGAATAGCTTTAGGATTAGATAGAATTGTTATGCTTTTAACTCATAGTGAAAATATTAGAGATGTTATTGCTTTCCCAAAAACAACATCGGCGACTTGTTTAATGACTGATTCTCCAAGCACAATAAATAATGTATTATTACAAGAACTAGGTATAAAAATTTTAAAAAATAGATATTAAAGATATTTTTTTATATTACTTAACAAACATAAAAACGAAGAACATAAAACAATAGATGGACTAGCGGGTGTATTATAAAAAATAGATAGCAATATTCCTCCTGTAACAGATATGATACTGACTATTATAGCAATAAAAACCATTTTTTCCGGAGAACCAGAAAAATGTTGTGCAGTTGCAGGTGGGATGATTAACAAAGATGTGATTAATAATGCACCTACAAATTTAATTGCTATCGCAATAGTAAAAGCAGTCATTAACATTATAGTTAAACGAGCATAGAAGATATTTATACCATCTATTTTAGCTAGTTCTTCATTAATAGTTGCTGATAAAATAGAATTCCAACGAAAAAGTAAAATACTAACTATTATCATACTGCTTATTGAGATAATAAGTAGATCTAATTTTGTCACAGATAACAAATCACCGAATAAATAATTAGTAACATCTACTGTTTTTTTACTAGACATTAAACTAATCAAAACTATTCCTAAGGACAACGAACTATGTGAAACTATACTTAATATAGTTTCTAATGACATAGATAATAGTTCTTCCAAACACGCTAAAATAATTGCAATTAAAATCATTAGAAAAAACAAAGCATAAAACGAATGAATATTAAATGCAATAGATATCGCTATACCAAGCAAGGAAGAATGGGATAAGGTATCACCAAAAGATGACATGCGCCGCCAAACTATAAATGAACCTAATGGACCAGTTGTTAAAGACAATATAACACCTGCTAACCATCCTGGAAGAATTAGTTCAAACATAAAAAAATTACTCTATAATTAGATTATTATATACTTTAAAAATTATGAACATGATTATGATCATGATGGTAAATAGCTAATTCTTTTACATATTTATATCCAAATATAGAAATAAATTCTACATTATTACAAACTGCTTCTGGAGTTCCAGAACAACAAACATGATTATTCAAACAAATTACATCATCTGTTTTGGCCATAACAAAATTTAAATCATGAGAAACTATTAAAATAGAACATTTTAGTTCATATCGAATTTCATTAATTAATTTATATAAAGCCAGTTGTCCTGTCACATCTACCCCTTGTGTGGGTTCATCTAAAACTAGAAGTTTAGGATTATTTAATAAAGCTTTTGCTAAAAGAATTCTCTGTATTTCTCCGCCAGATAACTTTTGCAATTGACAAAATTTTAAAGATTCTGCTTTTACACGTCGCAACATTTCTGATATTTTTATATTATTTGTTTTATGTGATAATTGCATAAATCGTTCTACTGTAATTGGCAATAAAGTATTAATGTTTAATTTTTGAGGCACATAACCAATCGATAAATTATATGCACGCATAATTGTACCTGAATTAGGTTTTATTAACCCTAAAATGATGCGTACTAAAGTAGATTTACCAGCTCCGTTAGGTCCAATTAAAGTAAGAACACGATTGGGAATTAAAGATAAAGATATATTGGTCAGAATAGAACGATTGGATAAATTTACACAAACATTTTTTAATTTTATACATTCAAACATAGTGTTATAAATTATTTATTTTAATCTTAATATTATAAGATATATTTTCAAAGATGGACATTGATATTACATTAAATATAAAAAATATTACATCAATTAACAATTTTTTTCTAAATTTTAATATTAAACTTATTGAGTTCTACTATAAAAAATTCATCCATCGAAAAAATTTAGTAGAAGTAAATATAAAAGATTACTTTATCATAAAAGACTATATATTTAGTATGTATTACACAAATATAAAATAAGATGATTTATTAATTTCTAATATAAGATTATATTTAAAACGATTTTTTAAAATAACACATAATCTTTTAAAAAAGATAAAACTAAATTTATTCAAACAAAATATTAATAATATTAATAATATTAATAATATTAAATATGTAAATTCTTAATATTAATAATATAGAAAATTTATAAAAAAATAGATTTTAAATAAAAAATTTTAAAACTCAATTAAACATGATTCATGCTATAATATTCTTTGAAAGTTAGACTAAAAAATGCATTCTTTAATAATTAATCCTTTAAAAAAACTTAGTCAAGTAAATATACAATAAAAATTTATGCTTATTAAGCATATTTTTTATATTCCTTAATAAATATGTAAAAACAAACAACATAAAAAATAATCAGAAAGAAATTATACAACTTTCAAAATTCTACTAGTATTAGTTTTACCTATTCTTCCCATAATATCACCTTGAGTTATAATAACTAATTCGCCGCTGCATAAAAAACCTTTTTTACATAAAAGAATAATTGCTTCATCAGCAGCTTGAAAACCATTGCTTGCACTATTGAAATACACAGGTGTAACACCTCTATAAAGAGCTGCTAAATTTAAAGTTTTTTTGTTTTTTGACAAAGCAAAGATAGGTAATCCAGATGTAATCCGAGATGTCATAAGTGCAGTTTTACCTGATTCTGTCATCGTTATAATTGCTGTAATCCCCTGTAAATGATTTGCAACATACATTGCTGACATTGCAATTGCTTCTTCAATATCATTAAATTTTGCATTAATTCGATGTCTAGAGACATTAATACTGGGTACTTTTTCTGCACCTTGACAAATTTTTGCCATTTTTATAACTGTTTCAGACGGATATTTACCAGACGCCGTTTCTGCTGAAAGCATGACTGCATCAGTACCATCTAAAACAGCATTCGCTACATCCATGACTTCTGCACGAGTAGGTAATGGATTTGTAATCATAGATTCCATCAT
The DNA here is from genome assembly GCF_005082585.1 of Buchnera aphidicola (Sitobion avenae). Classification (NCBI taxonomy): domain Bacteria; kingdom Pseudomonadati; phylum Pseudomonadota; class Gammaproteobacteria; order Enterobacterales; family Erwiniaceae; genus Buchnera; species Buchnera aphidicola. Next base: position 351,775 of record NZ_CP034855.1, read on the forward strand.
TTGTGTTGCTGTAATTACTATTCTATTTAATTGTCTAGCCGTTCTAATTAATTTCTTTTGAATACCTGCCAATTCAGGATCGCCAATTTCTACACCTAAATCACCTCTGGCTATCATAATTGCATCTGATGCTAAGATGATATCTTCTATAGTATTTTGACTTATTACGGCTTCAGCACGTTCTATTTTTGCTATAATTTTAGCATTACTCCCAGATTTCTGAGCTAATTTTCGCGCTTTTTTTAAATCATCACTGCATCTTGGAAAAGATATTGCTAAATAATCTACATCAATTTCCGCTGCAAGAATTATGTCTTTTTCATCTTTTTTAGTTAATGCATTTGCAGATAGACCACCGCCTAATTTATTAATACCTTTGTTATTAGAGAGAATTCCTCCGATAATAACCCTTGTTAATATTTCATGATCAGTTACTTTAATAACTTTTAATTGTATTCTACCATCATCTAATAATAATATATCACTAACTTTTAGATCATACGGTAATTGTTTATAATCAATACCCACTCGTTCTTTAGTTCCATTATTTTTTCCTAATATTGCATCTAATACAAAAAAATCACCGATATTTAAAAAAATATTATTTGTTTTAAATTTAGATATTCTAATCTTAGGACCTTGCAAATCGCCAAGCAATGCAATATGACAATTTAAATTTTTCATTATTTCTCTTGCTTTCTTCGCTCTTAGTTTGTGTTCATTTTCTGAGCCATGGGAAAAATTAAATCGAAGAACATTTGCTCCAGAACGAATGATTTTTTCTAAATTATTATCAATATCTGTCGAAGGTCCTAAAGTCACGACAATTTTAGTTCTTCTTAATCGGTTTAACATAATAAACACCTTGTACAAAGTTTTTAAAAAAAATTTTATATTTTTATGTGAATTCTAATAATGTGAAATATTTATTTATATTTAATAAGTTATTTAGTAAAATTAATAAAAATATTTTCATTATAGATAATATCTTATAAAAGATAAAAAATCTTAAATAATAGTATTTATATAAAAGAATATTTATATTAAAAAAATTTTTTATTAAAATTTTTTGATAAATACTATTATGTAAATAATTATATTAAAATTTTTAATTTTATATATAAATTTTAAAAAAGAGAAGATTATGAGTATAGAAATCAATCAAGCTTGCGATTTAGTAATTTTTGGTGCTAAAGGAGATTTAACAAAAAGAAAACTACTACCTGCTTTATATAAATTAGAAAAATCTAAAAAAATACACAAATATACACGAATAATTGCTTCAGGTCGTGCTGATTGGAGTACTCAAGATTATATAAAAATAGTAAAAACAGCAATAAAAAATTTTTTAAATGAAGAAATTGATGATTTTATTTGGAAAAAACTTAGTTCTCGTATATATTTTTGTAACGTTGATGTCTATAAATTATTACATTTTTTTAGATTAAAAGAAATTTTAGATCAAAAAAAAAATATAACTATTTATTATTGTGCTGTTCCTCCTAATACATTAAATTCTATTTTTATAGGTTTAGGAAATGCAAATTTAAATTCTATTTCATCTCGTATAGTTTTAGAAAAACCATTAGGAATTTGTTTAAAAACATCAAAAATAATTAACAATCAAATTTCTAAATATTTTTTAGAATCACAAATTTTTCGTATTGATCATTATCTCGGAAAAGAATCAATACTTAATCTTCTCGCTCTACGATTTGCTAATTCATTTTTTTTTCATAATTGGAATAATACCGCTATTGATCATATTCAAATCACTGTATCTGAAGAAGTTGGCATTGAAGGTAGATGGAATTACTTTGATACGACGGGACAAATGAAAGACATGGTACAAAACCATCTTTTACAAATATTAACTATTCTTGCCATGGATCAACCAAAAGATATTACAGCCGAAAATATTCGACATGAAAAAGTAAAAATACTACGAGCTCTAAATCCTATTGATATAAAAAATATAAATAAAAAAACTGTTCGAGGACAATATTGTTCTGGATTGATTAAAGGGGTAAAAGTACCTTCATATTTAGAAGAATATGGTGCAAATAAAACAAGTGCAACTGAAACATTTGTTGCTATAAAGGCAAGCCTCAATAATAAGAAATGGTCAGGAGTTCCTTTTTATTTAAGAACAGGAAAACGTTTAGCACACAAGTATTCTGAAATTGTAGTTTTTTTTAAGAAAATGCCTATAAACTTATTTCAAAATTTAAATAAAGAATTATTACAAAACAAATTAGTTATACGTTTAGAACCTGATTCAAATATTAAATTTGAATTTTTGAATAAAACCCTAGGATTAGAAAAGGAGTATAAATTAGAACATTCTCAACTTAAATCTAGTAATTTTTATGAAAAAAATTCTAAAAATTCAATTGATGCTTATGAAAGATTATTATTTGAAAGTATGAGAGGTATACAATCTTTATTTGTATGTCGTGATGAAGTAGAAGAAGCATGGAAATGGATAGATCCCATTATAGATGCATGGAAAAATTCTAAAAATAACATCCCTCAATTATATATGTCTGGAACTTGGGGTCCTAAAGATGCAGATTTACTTCTTCTTCGTGACAATCGTTATTGGTATAAATTTAATTAAAAAAATCTTAAAAAATTTATCTATCTTGACTTGATCAAGATAACTATGATAGCTTAAAAATTAATTTTTTAATATTTTTAAAAATCGAAAACAATAATAAAAAACTTGTATGTTTTAATATTAAAAAAATATTTGATTTTAAATGTATATAAAATATCAATTTTGCTAATCGAGGAAGATAATATCTTATGATACGTATTATTCTTTTCTTATTAACTAATTTGGCAGTTATGTTAATATTTGGTCTGATTCTAATTTTAACAGGTATTCAGTCTAACAATATTTATGGTTTATTAATTATGTCGAGTCTATTTGGTTTTAGTGGTTCTATTTTATCATTAATTCTATCAAAATGGATCGCATTACGTTCTGTAAATGGTGAAATCATCATCCATCCTCGAAATGAGATAGAAAATTGGCTTATTAATACTGTTCGTAAACAATCCATTCAAAAAGGCATTATCATGCCTCAAATTGCAATATATCATGCAACTGATATTAATGCGTTTGCCACAGGAGCGCGTCGTAATTCTGCTTTAATTGCTGTTTCCACAGGATTATTAGAAAACATGACTCATCATGAAGCAGAAGCGGTAATTGCTCATGAAATTAGTCATATTGCAAATGGTGATATGATCACTATGACATTAGTTCAAGGCGTTGTGAATACTTTTGTAATTTTTATATCTCGCATTCTTTCTCAAATCATAAGTGGTATATTATCAAATAATAGAAATGAAAATAATACAGATGAAAAAAACCCTTTCATATATTTTTTGATTTCTACATTTCTAGAATTAACTTTTGGCGTCTTAGCTAGTATTATTACCATGTGGTTTTCTAGACATCGTGAATTTTATGCTGATGCTAGTTCGGCAAAAATGGTAGGTCGCGAAAAAATGATCTCTGCTTTAAATCGTTTAAAAAAAAGTCATGAACCTCAAGAATCTGATAGTATGATTGCGTTTTGTATAAATGGAAAATCTGATTCTCTTTTCAAGTTATTTGCATCTCATCCTTCTTTAGAAAACAGAATACAAGCATTACATAATAAAAAATATATGTAGTCAAAATATACTTTTCCTAATAGAAATTTATTTTTAATTTTTCTATTAGGAAGCTTGGAATGTATAAAAAAAATTTTTTTTAATAAATTTAAACTTGATTTTTTTTTATAAAAATGATAATATATAATGATATTATGCTTTTTTATTATTAATTAAATTTTTAGGTAAAAATAAGTTACAATTCTGTTATGCATAGAATATTAAATTTAAAAAAGTTTAGAAGTAAAGACGTTGACACAGCTTCTCTTGCCAAATCTTAAATTCATGCCTTATACAGTAATGTTTTTATTTTCTACATAAATTAGCAATAAGACTAATAAATTTTCTTAAGGAAATTACAAAATGGCTAAGATTAAAGGTCAAGTTAAGTGGTTCAACGAATCTAAAGGTTTTGGTTTTATCACACCATCAGATGGAAGTAAGGATGTTTTTGTACATTTTTCTTCAATTCAGGGAAATGGATTTAAAACATTAACTGAAGGGCAAAATGTTGAATTTGAAATTCAAGATGGACAAAAAGGTCCAGCTGCAATAAATGTTTTTTCTATATAAACTAAACATTAGTTAATACAAAACTAAATTTTTTAAAAAGCCCTCTGTTAAATAAATCAGAGGACTTCGTTTTTTAAATCCTCTAAAAATATCTATTTTTTACTATAATTACAAAATAAGTACTAACTTCACAAATAAATTCTTCAAAAAAAAATATTCATTCACATGACCTATTTTTATCAAAAAAATTTTTAATCTTCTAAATATAATAAATCAATATATCCTATTTTTTTACGGAGTTTTTCTGATGGAGTTTTTTTTAGACCCGTCAACTTGGGCTGGATTATTAACACTAGTTATACTAGAAGTAGTATTAGGCATTGATAATTTAATTTTTGTAGCAATTTTATCAGAAAAACTACCCCCTAATCAACGAGATAAAGCACGTTTAATCGGTTTAGGGCTAGCTTTAGTAATGCGTTTAGCATTACTATCATTAATATCTTGGGTTGTGACTCTTAATTCCCCTATTATTCATAATAGATTTTTTTCTTTATCTATACGTGATGTTATTCTTTTATTTGGTGGTTTTTTTTTATTATTTAAAACTACAATAGAATTACATGAAAGACTAGAAAATAATCATCATGAAAATTCAGAAAATAAAAATTATGCAGGTTTTTGGGCTGTAGTAATTCAAATAGTTGTTTTAGATGCAGTATTTTCTTTAGATGCAATAATAACAGCTGTAGGCATGGTCAATCAGCTATTAATTATGATGATAGCAGTAATATTAGCAACTATGCTTATGTTGTTAGCATCAAAAGCATTGACTAACTTTATTAATCTTCATCAAACAGTTGTAGTACTATGTCTTAGTTTTTTATTAATGATTGGTTTTAGTTTAATTACAGAAGCTTTGAGATTTTGTATTCCAAAAGGATATTTATATGCTGCCATTGGTTTTTCTGTTTTAATCGAAATTTTTAATCAGATAGCACGTCATAATTTTATGAAAAATCAATCTAGAAGACCTATGCGACAAAGAGCAGCAGAAGCTATTTTACGATTAATGGTAGGAGAAAATAATAAAACAAAAAAAATAAAAAAAACCACAAAAAGTAATAAAGAAAATACTTATGTTCAATCTTCAAAAGAATTAGAAACTTTTAAAGAAGAAGAAAGATATATGATCAACGGTGTTCTTACATTAGCCGGGCGTTCTATTAGAAGTATTATGACTCCACGAAGTAATATTTCTTGGGTAAACACAGAAAAAAACACTGATGAAATTCGAATGCAATTGTTAGACACACCACATAGCTTATTTCCAGTATGTAAAGGAGAACTAGATGAAATAATAGGTATTGTACGTGCTAAAGAATTATTAGTAGCTATTGAAAACAAAATAGATGTATCTACTTTTTCTAGTAAAATTCTACCAATTATTATACCAGATACGCTCGATCCTATCAATCTTCTTGGTGTGCTTCGTCGTGCACAGGGAAGTTTTGTAATTGTTAGTAACGAATTTGGAGTAGTACAAGGTTTAATTACTCCTCTAGATGTTTTAGAAGCTATAGCAGGAGAATTTCCAGATGCTGATGAAACTCCTGATATTATAAAAGAAAATAATAGTTGGTTAGTAAAAGGAGAGACTGACTTGCATTCATTACAACAACTACTAAATACTGAGGCACTAATTAAAGAAGATAATTATGCTTCTTTAGGAGGTTTATTAATTGCTCAGAAAGGTCAATTGCCTCTTCCAGGAGAAATAATTCATATATATCCTTTCTCTTTTCATATTGTTAAAGCAACAGAATATCGTATTGATTTAGTAAGAATTACTAAAAACAAAGATAATAATCAAGAAATATAAATAATTTTATAGAAAATAAAAAAATATATATTTTTAAGGTCAAAATAATTTCTGAGAAAAGCATGTCTAAAATAATTTTAGCAATTGATAGTTCGATTGATTGTTGTTCAGTTGCAGTTTATAAAAACAAATATATTTATTCTCTATCAGAGAAATGTAAAAAAAAACACACTTCTCAAATATTACCTATGATTCAAGAAACATTATTGAAAGCCAATACAGAATTTAAAAAATTAGATTATATTTCTTTTGCTAAAGGCCCTGGAAATTTTACAAGTATACGTATTGCAGCAAGTATTGCACAAAGTTTATCGTTCAGTTTAAAAATCCCTCTAATAAGTATTTCTACATTAGCTATTATGGCTGAAAAAGCATGGCGAAAATACAAACAAAAACAAATATTAGTTCTAATTAATGCAAAAAAAACAGAAGTATATTGGGGGCAATACATAAGAAATAAAGAATCTATTTGGATAGGAGAACACACTGAATCTTTGATGAAAAAAAAAATAATTATAGAAAAAATTAATAATTTAAAGAAAAAATGGACGCTTGTCGGTAATGAATCTCAACTTATTCAAGTTAAAAACTTTTTACATATAAATAATACTAAAATTTTTTCTCCTAATGCAAAAGATATAATTCCCTTTGCTTTATTAACAATAAAAAATAAAAAATTATTTTCACTTGAAGAAAATAGTATTAATTATTTATATGATAAATTTTAAAAAAAGATCTTATTATCTTGATAATATAAAAAAACAATCAATGCTGAAATATTAAACATACTTCAGTATTGATTGAACTAAATTATCATTAAATAATAAAAAATAAATTTTAATTATTTTATTAAAAATATATTTTTTAATAATTTAATCAGGCAAAACAATATTTAATTCTAATATAGAAATATCTTCATTTTTTTGTTCTAATTGAACTGTTACCATATTGGGTTCTATATTTACATATTTACAAATGACAGATAATATTTCACGTTTTAATTGTGGAAAATAATCCGGTTCATTATCATATTTTCTTTGTTCTGCAACAATTATTTGCAATCTCTCTTTTGCAACATTAGCAGTATTTTTGTTCCGGGATAAAAAAAAATCCAATAAAGCCATACCTATCTCCCGAATAAACGTTGTAAAAAACTTTTCTTTTCTTCTTCAATAAAACGAAACTGATGCTCTTCACCTAATAATCGATTTACAGTATCACTGTAAGCATGTCCTGCATTTGAATTCATATCTAATATTATAGATTCGCCTTGATTAGACGCACGAAGAACAGATGTATCTTCTGGAATCACACCTATTATAGGTATTTGAAGAATATCTAAAACGTCGGTCATACTTAACATTTCGCCTTTTTTTACACGTCTGGGATTATACCGTGTTAATAAAAGATATTCTTTAATAGGAGTTTTGTTTTGTTCAGCTCTTTTTGATTTTGATGCAATTATTCCTAAGATTCGATCAGAATCCCGTACTGAAGAAACTTCAGGATTAGTAGTAATAATTGCTTCATCAGCAAAATATATTGCTAAAATGGCACCTGTTTCGATTCCTGCAGGTGAATCACAAATAATAAAATCAAATTCCATTTTTATTAGCTCTGTTAAAACTTTCTCAACTCCTGTGGCTGTTAAAGAATCTTTATCTCGAGTTTGTGACGCAGGAAGTATAAATAAATTATTTGTTTTTTTATCTTTAATTATAGCTTGATTAAGAGTTGCATCACCTTGAATGACATTAATAAAATCATATACTACTCTACGTTCACATCCCATAATTAAGTCTAAATTTCTTAACCCTATATCAAAATCTATAACAATTGTTTTTTTGCCTTTTTGTGCTAAACCTGTTGCAATGGCTGCACTTGAAGTAGTTTTACCTACACCTCCTTTCCCTGAAGTTACTACAATGATCCGTGTCATATTAAAAATATCCTTAAAAAAACACACTCAACTGAGAGAATTGATAGTTAAAAATTTATTTTTTAAGTAAATTTGCGCTGATTTTCCGAAAAACTCTGATGGTATTTGGTCTGATAACCAATATTCCCCAGATATAGAGACTAACTCAGCAAATAATCCTGTGCAAAAAATTTTTCTTGATGAGTCTCCATTAGCACCTGCAAGTACTCTACCTCGAACTATACCATAAATATGAATATTTCCATCAGCTACTAATTCAGCACCAGCACTGACATTGTTTACAACTATTAAATCAGCGTGTTTAGCATAAATTTTTTGACCTGAACGTACAGGTATATCTATAATATGAGTTTTTTCTACTTTATTATTTATTGCTTTTTTTTCATTTTTTATGGGATTAATACAAAGATTGGTAACAAAATTATATTTTTTCTTTTTTCTTTCGGACAAAACAGGTAATCCGGAATCAATAATATTTTTTTTTAATATATTATCTTGACAGCCACTTACTCCTACAACGAAAAAACCATGAGAACTAATAGTGTCTTGTATTTTTTTCCAGTCTACTGTACTACATAATCTTGACACATTAATAATAATAGGTGCATTTTTAAAAAATTTTGGACATTCTTGAGTTTTTTTATATAATGATTCATTAATTAAATCTATATTTTGATTATTTAAATAAAGTACTAATAATGTAAAATTACTACTTTTAAGTTCGATAGATTTTTTTTGCATATTTATTGCTCAATGATATTAACTTATATGCATATAAAATTTATATACAAATATAATTTTTATTTTTTATATTCGATGAAAATTAATAAAATTTTACGCAGGTAAATTATAGTATAAATACTATATGATAACAATTTCTATTTTTTTATTAAAAATAAAAAATATATAAAAAAAATCTTATGAAATACATGAACATTTTTAATAAAAATAATGATAAGTCATAAATTTATTAAAATTTACAAGGAAAAGTATTATTTTGTTAATATCTAAAAATAGTCAACTTATACTACGTCATAGCGAAATATTTCAAACAAAAAAAGTTTTCTTTTCAGGGAATATACAAGATGATTTCCCTCTACATTTATACACTATTATTACAAAAATAAATCTTCAAAAAAAAAATAATTATATCAGTTTCAAAAAACAAAATAAAAATATTGATGTTTATAATAATTTATTAGTTTCTCAGGAAATGACAAATAATTGCGATACAATAATTTATTATTGGCCTAAAGATAAATCTGAAGCAAAATTTCAATTGATCAATATTATTTCGTGCTTTCCAATTAATACAGAAATATTCATTGTAGGAAATAATTCGAGTGGAGTCAAAAGTGCCCCATCAATTTTTAACAAATGGATTGAAATAAATAAAATTGAAAAAGCTAAACATTCTATTTTAATTTCCGGTTTTATTAAAAAAAATAGCGTTTTTATATTAGAAGATTTTTTTAAAACGCATATATGGGAAAATTTAATTATAAAATCACTACCAGGAGTTTTTGGCCACAAAAAAATAGATGAAGGAAGTAAATTGCTCGTTTCTACTTTTTCAAGAAAAATAACAGGAAATGTTTTAGATATAGGTTGCGGGACAGGATTTTTATCAGTATCTTTATTGTATTCTTCGCCAAATGTAAAATTAACGTTAGTCGATAATAGTCTGTGTGCATTAAAATGTAGCCAAGAAACACTTGATTATAATAAATTAACAGGGGAAATAATTTATAGCAATTTGTACTCAAACATCTTTAAAAAATTTAATTTAATTATTTCTAATCCACCTTTTCATCATGATTTAAAAACAAATTTTAATATTATAGAAGAAATGATCCGTAATTCTCGAAAATATTTAATGTTAAAAGGAGAGCTGAGATTTGTAACAAATAGTTGTTTTAAATATGATTTCTTATTAAAGGAATTTTTTAAGAAACATTGCATACTAAAGAAAACAAGTAAATACAAAGTATATCAAGCTTTTTTATAACGCTTGTAATTTTTTTGGTACCCGGAGCGGGACTTGAACCCGCAAAGCTATAAAGCCGAGGGATTTTAAGTCCCTTGTGTCTACCAATTTCACCATCCGGGCGTAAAAAATTTTAGAGGCGTATCCCGGAATCGAACCGGGTTATACGGATTTGCAATCCGCTACATATCCAATCTGCCAATACGCCTATAATTTTATTATAGAAAAAAAAAAGAAAAATTACAAATAAAAAGATAATTTTTTTAAAAAAATAAATTTATACAAATAAAATAAAATTACCTTTGCAATAAATAATATAATGATTTATCATTATATGAATAATTTATTGTATTATTTATAAATCATTGTCTTGTGTTTACATCGGAGAGATGGCCGAGCGGTTTAAGGCAGCGGTCTTGAAAACCGCCGACGAGAAATCGTCCGAGAGTTCGAATCTCTCTCTCTCCGAAAAAAATATATCAGACTTTAACGAACTGCGCTAAATAAAATTTATTGCATATCAGACAAAACTTCAATTTCAACACGACGATCCGGAGCTAAACAACTAATTAGCAAAGGTCTATTTCCTATATCTTTACATACTTGATTAGTTAATGGATATAAATTCCCCATACCTTTAACAGTAATGTTTTCTTCAGAAAAACCTCGAGACGTTAGATAATTTTTAATACTATAGGCTCGATCTTCAGACAATTTTTGATTATATTCCTCATTACCTATTCTATCAGAGTGCCCTAAAAGAATAATAGAAATATTTTTTAATTTCATGTCTTTAATGTCATTATCTAATTTATTTAATTTATCATAAGAAATAGGTTTTAATTTTGCACTATTAAAAGGAAAATTTATGTTTTCATTTAATACGCTATATTGTGTATTTGTTAATTCAGAATCATCAGATATAAACATATCATTCATGTTTGATGTTCCAAACTTCCATCCAATAGATATAACTGCATCTCCCGAAGAAGGTTTCATGGATCGATCTATTATATTTTTAACACTATTTTTCCAATTATAATCTAATCTAGTGATAAATTTATCATTAAAAATATACTCAGCACCCAAAGAAACACTCGGAAATAGTGATGTATTTTTAGTAAATAAGTTTTTAAAAACATTTGTAGAAGTGAGATCATCCCATAAAAATATTCCACCTAATTTCGTGTAAAGATGAAAATCATTCGTAATTGGATATGATAACTTGGTTGCTAATTTAAGATTGTTAAATTGCACATGTTCTGCATTCTTTTCAAACATAAAATGAGGGAAAAAACCATTAGTATCATTTTCTACTTCAAAACCAAAATATGGATTAAATTCATATCCTAAAAACAAACCAATAATTGGAGCATTAAAATTTTCTGTCAAAAAATTACTATCATTGACTTGAGAATGATTCATATCAGATTGTATAGGATTAAAATGAGACCATCCCAGTTTTGTACCTAAGTACCATCCATTTTGTTCGTCAGCCTGAACAGGGGTAATTAAGCTTGCTAATAATAATACGATAGCAAGAGCTTTTTTTTTCATTTGAAACTCCATTGTTTTTAGATGAACTATAAGAAACATGAAATTTATATAATATTATATAATAAATATTATATTAATCATATATCAATGAAAAATAATCATTAATATGTGATTAGTATAATACTACCTTATTTAAGAAAATTTATAAGAAAAACTTAACAAACGTACTCCTAAAAAATTTAACATTAAAAAATATACAATCCCCGAAACTAATAATACTAAGAACAAACGGATCATTTTATTAAAAAATGAACCTATATTCCACAGTGGCATCATATGTAATATAAAAAATAAAATTATAATCATTACTAAAGTAGATAAAATTATATGAATAATAAAAATTAATTCTTTATATGTAAAAGATATAATTTTTCTTCGATGTAATTTCCAATAAAGCAATAAAAAATTTATCCAACTAGATATGCTAATAGATAAAGCAAGACCAGCATGTTTAAAATAAAACACAAAAAATGGATTCATTAATTGAGTCAAAACAAGCGTGAATAATGAAATCTTCATAGGAGTATTTATTTCTTCACAAGCATAAAAAGCAGAAGCTAAAATTTTTACTAAAATAAATGAAATCAAGCCAAAAGAATATAATTTTAATGAAGTTCCTGTCATTAAAACATCGATATCTGTGAATTTCCCATATTGAAAAAGAACTGTAATTATTGGTGTTGAAAGAAAAAAAATTATTGCTGCAGTCGGTAAAGATAAAATTAAACTAATACGAAAACCCCAATTAAATATTTTTTTATATTCTGATATTACACCGTTTTTATAATTTTTAGTCAGAGATGAAAACAAAATAGTGCTTAACGAAACACCTAATATACCTACTGGAAATTCTATTAACCGATCAGCATAATATATCCAAGATATTGATCCAGCATTAAGTAAGGAACTAAAAATAGTATTAATTATTAAGGAAACTTGATTTGCAGAAGCTCCTAAAATAGCAGGCCCCATTTTTCTTAAAACTCTTAACAGACCAATGTTGTTCCAACGAAAATTTGGTATTACTAACATATTTATTTTATATAAAAAAGGAAGTTGATAACAACATTGAATTAAACCGCCTATAATCACTGCCCATGCCAAAGAAATAATGCTGGGATTAAAAAATGTACTAAAAAATATAGAAAAAATAATAATACTAATATTTAAAAATATTGGTGAAAAAGCTGGAATAGAAAAATAATTCCAACTATTTAAAATAGATGAAAAAAATGAAGATAAAGAAATTAATAAAATGTAAGGAAACATTATTGTTAACAAATTTGCAGACAATATTAATTTTTCAGGTATTTTTGAAAAACCTGGCGCACTTATTGAAATTACAAATTGAGAAAAAAACATTCCTAAAATAGTTATTAAAAATAAAAAAAAGATCATAAAACTAGATATGGAAGAAATAAAATCTTGTAAATTTTTTTTATTTTCATTAGTTTTATATTCCATTAAAACAGGTATAAAAGCCTGAGAAAATGCACCATCAGAAAAAATACGACATAATAAATTAGGAATTTTAAAAGATATAAAAAAAGCATCAGTAAACATAGAAGCACCAAAAATACTCGCAATTAAAATATCTCGAACAAAACCTAATATACGAGAGATTAAAGTCATAAAACTTACAGATATTAAAGATTTTAAAAGATTCATTCCTAACTAACCTATAATCATAAAAAAATATTTCTGTTTTTTTAATTATACAATCATTTAAAGATCAATCTTAATTTTTTGGAATAATTATAAAAATATTTATAACATGTACATTTTAAAAAATTAATTGAACTAATCACTAACAATAATTTTTTATATTACATATTTATTTTAAAAAAATAAATGAAATAATATAGCCTAAATACTTTAAAAAAATTAAATTAATATTTAAAATCAGTTTAATAATTATAATTATATAAAAAAAGCAAAAAGAAAATGTCTGAATTTGTAAAAAAAATAAAAATAAAAAAACCTGATGATTGGCATGTTCATTTAAGAGACAATAATATTTTGAATAAAGTTATTAAATATACTGGAAAATTTTATAAAAGAGCTATCATTATGCCCAATCTTAATAATCCTATCACAAATTGTTTAAAGGGTATTTCTTATCGTAATAGAATTTTAAATGCAATGCATGTAAATTATGAATTCCAGCCATTGATGACTTGTTATTTAACTCGATCTACTATACCACAGGAATTGGAATTAGGTTTTTCTAAAAAAATATTTATTGCAGCTAAATTCTATCCTGATTGTTCTACAACTAATTCAAAAACTGGTATAAAAAAAATTAGTGATATTACTTCTGTCTTAGAATGCATGGAAAGAATAGGAATGCCATTACTGATTCATGGTGAAGAGATTTGTCAAAATATTGATATTTATGATAGAGAAGCAAAATTTATTGAAAAAACATTGGATCCCTTACGGAACAAATTCCCAAAGTTAAAGATAGTTTTAGAACACATCACAACTAAAGAATCCATAGAATATATAAAAAAAAGTGATTTTAATTATTTATCTGCAACTATTACACCACATCATTTAATACTAAATCGTAATGATATGTTTTCTGGTGGAATTCAGCCATATCTTTACTGTTTGCCAATTTTAAAAAAATATACACATCAAATAGCTTTAAGAAAAGCTATATCTAAAGGAGATAAACATTTTTTTTTAGGAAGCGATACTGCTCCACATTTTCATAAAAACAAGATTAATATTTTTGGTTGTGCTGGTATATTTAATGCTCCATCTTCTCTATTGTCTTATGTTGAAGTTTTTGAAGAAATGAATGCTTTAAAACATTTGGAATCTTTTTGTTCTAAAAACGGTCCAAAATTTTATAATATGCCTATTAATAAAGAAACTATCACTATAGTAAAAAAACCATGCAGGATTGTAAAAAGAATAAATGTTGGAAAAGATGTCATCATTCCCTTTTTATCAGGTAAAACTTTACGTTGGTCTCTTGATGATAAATGCTAATTCACTATTTTTATATTAATTTTTTAAATCTCCATTCAAATTATAAGTAATAGCTGTTTTATGTGATGGAAACAACTCTAAAAAATGTTGATTTAAATAAAATTTTTTATTTAAAAGAATTTTATTCTTTAGATTTAATCTTTTTAAAAAAATACACTTTTTTATGATTTGATTCCAATAATTATTTAATTGATAATGATTTTGATAAGGTGCAAAAATACCGATTTTTTTTTCAAGAGATAATCTATCTTGACTTAGAATGGTTAATTTCTTAAAACATGATGTTTTTTTTTCAATTAAATATAATAGATTTTCATTAGAAGTCTCACTGTTTGATAAATTATGATATTCTTGTGTGAATATATCTTCTAAAGAATTCAATATGATTTTTATTTTTTTTATTGCTTCTATTAATGTTTTCATTTTTTATATTTAAAAAAAAATTTTATATAACATATTTACATAAAGATACAATTACATCAATAAAAAAAAATAATTTTTATAAAGAGACTATAACTTCACCATTTTTATTAATGATTCCATTAATAATTTTTCCTGTTTTTGTTTGAACACGTATGTTCTCATGAATAGCACCATTACTCAATGATTTTGCTCTGGAAAAAATCGTAAAATTATGACCATCAATAATAACAGTCACCTGTTGATTAACTTTAACCATCCAAAATGGATGTGTCATTAAAGATGTTATAGGTTGCAATGGCAAAAAATCACGTAGATTTACTCTATTTATAACATCTTTTTTATTACGAAAGGTATTATTAGGTAGTTTATCTAAACGTCCTATTAAAACTTTTAAATCAGATTCTTTGATTATAGTACCTCGAGGAATTTTTCTATTTGCTGCAATATACTCTCCTTCAGATTGAATTTCTACTGTTAGATAGTAATATTGTTTGTTACAAGTTAAAAGAACATCAATCAAACCTAATTTACGAAAATTATTTAAAAGAGAAAAAATAGGTTTTTTGCAAGAAATATTTTTTTTTAATGGAGTACGTAATATGATACTGATATGATCTTTATTAGAAGGGTACTGTTGTTTTAAAAAAATATTTAATTGTCGAGTTAAATCAAAAAAATTAAATTTTTGTACAGTTGTACCAATAGAATTAACTGTAAAAGATGTAAATAATAAAAACAAATAAATTATCATTTTTATGATTATCATTTTTTTCCTTGATTTATATTAATTAAATGATTTATAAATACAGTGTTTTTAAGAACATTTTCTTGATAGAAAATATTTAATAAAGGTATAATAAAAATACTTTTTTATTTTTAAGTACATCCTTTTAAATCTTTTGTTTTTAAATTTATTAAAATTTTTTATATTATGATGCTTAGGATAACAATATGTTTAATAAAATAGATCAAATTTTTAATTTTAACCAACAGGCATTAAATCTTTATGCTAAACGTCAAGAAATATTATCTTCAAATATTGCTAATGCTGATACGCCAGGATACAAGTCAATAGACTTTAATTTTAAAGATGAACTTAGTAAAATGTTATATAATAAAAATGCAAAAAACACAGGTGTTTTTTTAAAAAAAACATCTCCTTATCATTTAAACGCAACAAATAAAAATGTTTTTTTATTAAAAACTCTACCTGTTATTACAAATCAAATGAAACAAGATGGTAATACGGTAAATATGGATAGAGAAAGGATTGAATTCATAAATAATAGTTTAAAATATCAATCTAGTTTAGTATTTATGCAAAACGAAATTAGAAATATTATGCGCGTATTAAAAGGATAATGTAAATCATGTCTCTGCTAAATATATTTAATATTGCAGGTTCAGCAATGACTGCTCAGTCACAAAGAATAAATGTAATTGCTAGTAACTTAGCAAATATGGATACTACAATATACAAAAATGGAAAATTCTATCCATATATTGCAAAAAAAGTGGTTTTTGAATTAGATCCTTTAAAAAATTCGAAAATAGGCGGTGTGAAAATATCTGCTATAATAGATAATCCTAGTCCAATGAAAAAAATATATGATCCAAATAATCCTATGGCTGATAATAAAGGTTATGTTTTAACTTCAAATGTGAATCCCATTACAGAAATTGTCAATAATATTTCCGCAGCAAGAAGTTATCAAGCAAATATAGAAGTATTAAAAACAGCTAAAACCATGATAATGAAAACACTAACCATTAGTGAATAACGGAGACAAAATGAGTATTGCTATCGATGCCCATTCATCTAATATAGATTTACCTGTAGACAATAGATTTGCAAAAAACAAAGGACATGATTTACAAAATAACATTAATCCACTAGATTTACAAAAAAACTTTTTAAGTTTGCTTGTTGCACAAATTAAAAATCAAGATCCAACTGATCCTATTAAAAATTCTGATTTAACATCACAATTAGCTCAAATTAATACAGCAAGTGGGGTTGAGAGACTAAATAATACAGTAATAAAATTCTCTAATGAAATTGCTGCAAATCAAAATATTCAATTATCTTCATTAATCGGACGTCATGTAACAGTTCCTAGTAAAAAAATAATGCATACCAAAGATAGTGAAACAAAATTTGGTATAGAATTAATGGGAAATGCCACTTCAATTAAAATACAAATTACAGATGAAAAAAATAAAATTTTATATTTAAAAACAATATCAAAAGATATAAAAGCAGGGAGATATACTTTTATATGGAACGGTAAGGATTTAAATAAAAAAAGCTTGACCACTGGAACATATAATATTTCAGTTAAAGCTCAAAACAAAGAACAAAATGTTCCTGTTCAAAGTCTGAGTGAAGCCTTAGTCAATAGCATTATTATATCTTCTGAAGAGCCTATTATAGATTTAGGAAAATTAGGAAAAACAATCGCTTCAGACATTCGTGAGATCCTTAAATAAGAAAATTTTATTTAATACAAATGAAAAGGGAACAAATTTATGTCAAGTATGGCAGCTATAAGTGGTTTACTAATTAATAATGATTATATAGATATAATATCAAATAATATCGCTAATGCATCTACGATAGGATATAAATCTAGAAAACCAATTTTTTTTGATATGTTTTCTCATTCATTTTATTCTAATAATCCTAATGGATATGGTGTTAGAATTTTTAATGTTACACCAAACTTTAACAATGGAATGTTAGTTGAAACTGGTAGGGGTTTAGATTTAGGAATTATAGAAGATGGATTTTTCCGTGTTTTAGATTCTCAAGGTCAGGTGCATTATACAAGAGACGGTCAATTCTTACTTGATAAGAACAAGAACATTGTTAATATGCAAGGAATGTATCTCACCGGGCAAAACAAATTTTATTCAAACAATACTTTTAATGGTCTATCTAACTTGGAACCTATTAATTTAAAAAATGCTCATGTACTAAAAGAAAAACCTACTTCTGAAATAACATTAAAAGCTATTTTAAATCGTAATACTCATTCAATGGAAAATATAGATAGTTCTGATAATAACTCATCCGGAAGAGAAGACTATACTACTACTATCAGTATCTATAATAAAGATGGCATACAAGAACAAATCAAGATCTCTTTTAATAAAATAGAAAATAATATATGGAAAGTTAATGTAAATTCAAATGAATCTAATGATCAAAAAAGTATAAATAATAGTTTTGATTTAAAATTTGATTCTGATGGCGAATTAATTTCTAATACAAGTTTTACTATTGAATCAAAAAACCCTAAAAAATACGATAATATCGTACTCAACTTAACTGGTACTATAGAACAATCTGATACTGATAATTCTTTTGAAGAATACACTCAAAATGGATATGCCCAAGGCATATTAAAAACATTTAATGTTTTTCCAAATGGTGAAATTGTTGGTACGTATTCAAATAATAGACAACAAGGAATTGGACGAATACTATTATCAAAATTCATCAATCCCGAAAAACTACAGCCTGAAAGTGGTAATCTATGGTCAGCTAATTCGGAATCGGGTTCCGAAATCATTGAAACAACAGGCGATAAAGATGTTGAAATTTTAACTGAAAAAACTTTAGAAGCATCTAATGTTGATTTAAATAAAGAGTTAATAAATATGATTATAGCGCAGCGTAACTATCAATCAAATGCTCAATCTTTTAAAACAGAAGATAAAATAATTAATACATTAATAAATTTACGATAATTTAACAAAATGGGATTTAAGAACATAATGGAGAATACGATATATCAATCTATGATTTCTGCGAATCAATTATTAGAAAAACAAACTATTATTTCTAATAATTTAGCAAATATTTCAACTACTGGTTTTAAAGAAAAGTTTATTACTACGATACAAAACTATGACATAAAAAACTTATATAATAATACTAACAATAAAATTACAAAGGAATATCATAATCTTTCTACAGGATCTTTAAATCATACAGAAAGAAATTTAGACTTATTTATAAAAGATGACGGATGGTTAACAGTTAAAGATAGAAAAGGTCAAGAAGCATATACAAAAAATGGTCATTTAAAAATAAATTCGAATGGAAAATTAACTATTCAAGATCATGAAGTAATAGGAAACAATTGCAATATAAAAATACCAAAAAATATAAATATAAAAATATTATCTAGTGGAGTTATCATTTCAATAGAAAAAAAAAATAATTATATTTCCGAACATAAAATAGGAGCATTAAAATTAGTATCTCTTCCTTCACAAGATCTTGTAGAAAAGGAAAATGGACTATTTTATCTTAAACAAAATAATTTCTTGAATCAATATACTGGCACTGTACCTCATAGTAAAAAAATACATGTACAATCAGGTTTTTTAGAAGAAAGCAATGTAAATGCTTCTAAAAATATGATAGAAATGATATCAAATGCTAGACAATTTGAAATGCAAATGAAAATGATATCCATGTGTGATAAAAATGCAGAATATGCAAATCAACTAATTAATGTTAATAATTGATAAAACAGGATAAAAAAAATATGATTCCTTCTTTATGGATTTCTAAAACTGGTCTTGACGCTCAACAAATTAATATGAATGTTATTTCGAATAATTTAGCAAATGTTAGCACGAATGGGTTTAAAAGATCCAGAGCAGTTTTTGAAGATTTAATGTATCAAACGATACGAGAAGCAGGAACAAATTCATCACTTGAAACAACTTTACCATCAGGATTACAATTAGGTACTGGAGTAAGACCAGTATCTACTGAACGAATTCATAGTCAAGGTAATCTTTCAAAAACAGATGCTTCAAAAGACGTAGCTATCAATGGCACAGGATTTTTTCAAGTACAGTTGCCGGACGGAAACATAGGATATACAAGAGACGGCTCTTTTCAATTAGATCAAAATGGTCAATTAGTAACCAATAGTGGTTTTCCTATTCTACCGGAAATTAATATTCCTCCTAATTCTACAAATATCAACATAGCAAGAGATGGTGTTATTAGTGCAACAATTCATGGACAAACACAACCTATCTTAGTTGGTCAGTTAAGTTTAACTAATTTTGTAAATGATTCAGGATTAGAAAGTTTAGGTGAAAATTTATATCAAGAGACTCAAGCATCTGGAGCTCCAATTGATACTCTTCCAGGTTCAAATGGCGCTGGAGTATTATATCAAGGATATGTTGAAACTTCAAACGTCAATGTTGCTGAAGAACTGGTTAATATGATTCAAACTCAAAGAGCATATGAAATAAATAGCAAATCTATTAGTACATCAGATCAAATGCTACAAAAACTGTCACAGTTATAATAATCACTTGTGATTGTGTCTTTAGAAAATATGTTCGAGAATATTCATATATTAAACGTCTATCATTAAAGGTAACTTTTTCGTGATAAAGTTATTTATTCGTCAAATAAAATACTTTTTAACTGCCATGTTTTTATTAACAATTCAAAGTTGTACTAATATTGAATACAAAACTTTAGTAGAAGGCAAAACAACTGCTATAGCACCTAATATATGGCCTAAAGTAATAAATGGTTCTTTATTTCAAGAAAAAATACCAATGAATTATGGATATCAACCATTATTTGAAGATCATCGCCCACATAACATTGGGGATACAGTCACTGTTGTATTACAAGAAAATATAAGTGCTAGCAATAGTTCTGTTTCAGATGTTAGTAGAGATAGTACTGCCAACTTAGGAGTAAGAATATCACCTGGACAATTAAATCCTATTTTAGGAATTAATTTGAAAGATAATGCTACTGGTGTAGATAGCATAGGAAGAAACAATTTTTCTGGAAAAGGCAGTAACTCAGCTAAAAACAAATTTACTGGTCTTATTACTGTTACTGTTCAAAAAGTACTCCCAAATGGAAATTTAAAAGTTATTGGAGAAAAACAAGTTTCTATCAATGAAGGTATAGAATTTATTCGTTTTTCAGGTGTAATAAATCCTAATAATATCAATAAAAATAATTTTATCGCATCTACTCAAATTGCTGATGCACGTATTGAATATTTAAGTCATGGACGTATTAACGAAATTCAAAAAATAGGATGGTTTCAGAAATTTTTATTAAAAATCTCTCCTATATAGATATATATTACAAAATTAAATAATTTTAAAAATTATATTTCTTCAAAATTTCATTCAATCTCATAAAGAATATTATTATTTATTCTTTATGAGTAAAGATTAAATATGTTTAAAATAACTAAAAAATATTTTTTTTTAAATTTTAATATTTATTAAAAATAATATGATTATATACTATGACACTTTTTAAAAAACACATCAATAAAGGTTTTTTATGTTTAAAAAAATATTATTGTTAATAAAATCAATTATTTTTATTTGCGTGAGTTGTTCATCGTCTTTGCATGCTGAAAAGATACGTGATTTAACCAGTATTCAAGGAATTCGAGATAACCCGCTTATCGGTTATGGTTTAATAGTTGGTTTAGATGGAACGGGTGATCAATCAACACAAACTCCTTTTACTAATCAATCATTAAATAACATGTTGTCGCAATTAGGTGTTAGTATTCATTCAGAAACTAATATGCATATAAAAAATGTAGCTGCAGTAATAGTTACAGCAAATCTACCTCCGTTTAGTCATACAGGTGAAAAAATAGATGTGGTCGTTTCATCTATAGGTAATGCTAAAAGTCTTAAGGGAGGAACACTTTTAATGACTCCTTTAAAAGGCACTGACAATCAAATCTATGCTATTGCTCAAGGTAATGTATTAGTTTCTGAGAAACTTAATAAAAAGGGTAAAATAAATTATATTAATTTAAACCAAGTCAATTCTGGTAAAATTCATCGTGGTGCAACAATCGAACGTGAAATAAATAATAATTTTGGAACACAAAAAACAATTAATTTACAATTGAACGAAGAAAATTTTAGTACAGCACAACGTATGAGTGATATGATTAATGTAAAATATCCAGATACAGCTACTCCTATTGATTCTAAAACAGTACAATTAAGTACTTCAGCTAATAATGATGTACAAGTGCATATGCTTTCTAATATTCAAGATATAGACATCTCATTACCATTAGAAGAAGCTAAAGTTGTGATAAATCCTCGTACTGGTTCTATTGTTGTTAACCAATCAGTAAAATTAAGATCATGTGTAGTTTCCAACGGAAATACATCGATCATAATAAATCAAATTAAAAATAAAAAAAGAGATCTATATTTTTTAAAATCATTTAAGAAAACTGAAAAAAAAGCGAATTCTATAGAAGATATAGTTAATAAAAACTATATGAACGATATTTCTAGTAATAGAGACAATTTAAATAATATAGTTAAGGCATTAAATGCATTAGGAACTAAACCTGATGAATTAATGTCTATTTTAGAATTAATGAAAAGTGCTGGTTGTCTTAACGCAAAATTGGAAATTGTTTAATGAATGATAATTTTTTACTATTTAATACATTAAATTATAATGTTAAATTTATTAATGAACTGAAATATCAAGTACATGATAATCCCACAAAATATGCATTAAAAACAGCTAAAGAAGTAGAAAGTGTGTTTATTCAAATATTACTTAAAAATATGAGAAACACTTTATTAAAAGATAGTTTATTAGATAATAATCAGAGTCGTCTTTATACTGATATTTATGATCAACAACTATCTCAAGAAATTAGTAAAAAAGGAATAGGATTAACTGACATAATTTTAAATCAAATTCAACCAAAAAAAAATATTATGTCATGAAAATAATGATAAAGTATCATTTCAATGAACTATTTTATATAGAAAATATATTTTAAAATAAAATAAATCTCTTATGAAATAAGGATAAAAAAATGAGTTCAATATTAAATGCCGCCATTGCTGGTATAAACGCAATGAAAATTATGATTGATAATACTGTCAATAAAATTAATAATCCTGCTGAAAAAATTTCAGGAAAACGTGTTATTTTAGAAAATACTATACAAAATTCAGATTCAAATACAAATACTAAAGTAAAAGTAAAAGAAATATACGATAATTATAATGACTTTATTACAGAAGAAAAAAGAAAAACTGAGGTGCAAGTTCAAGATGAGCAAACTAAAATTGAACAATTATTAAAATTAGAAGATTTGTTGTGTGAAAAGTCAAATATTTTCAATATTTTAATTAATGATTTATATGAACAAATAGAAAAAGATATTGTTGTAGGTCAAAAAAATATAATCAATGAAAATATCAAAAACAAATTAAGTAATATAGTATTAGCAATACAAGATTTTGATAAAAAATTAAAATTTTTAGAAAAAGATATCAAAGAATCTGTGATAAACAATATTGAAAAAGTTAATTCATTAATTAACGAAATTCATGAAATTACTATAGATATTCGTTATTTCCCTGTTTTAAAACTCCCTAATAGGGTTGATAGCTTAATTGACAAAAGAGATAATCTAGTAGACGAATTAAACGATTTAATAGGAGTTAAAGTTGTAAAAGGTAATGATAGTTATAAACTTTATTTAAATAATGGGATATCTATCATAGACAATAATCAAAAACAAAATTTAATTCCATTAACATCTAAATCAGATGACAGATATATTAGCGTAGGATATATTGATAATAATGATAAAATAGCGAAAAAAATAGAAGACATGATTCCTAGTGCTACTTTAGGAGCACTTCTTAAATTTCGTAGAGAAGAACTAACAGATGCAAGAAATAAAATCGGACAATTAACAATTAATTTTGCGGATAGTATTAACTCATATCATACGTTAGGATATGATATGTTTGGACATGTAGGTAAAGAAATCTTTAAAATTAGCCAACCAGAAGTTATATCTAGTTCAAGCAATCATTCATCTCCTACAATATCAGCAAAATGGGTTTCTACTAGTAATGCAAAAGATACTGACTATATTATATATTTTAAAAATAATAATTGGACAGTAATAAGACTAATAGATCATACTCAAGTTGAACCTAATATACGTACAGAAAATAACAATCTATTAATCACTTTTGATGGAATCGAATTTTTAATACAAGGTGAAAATTCTGACGGTGATATTTACATGATTAAACCATATTCTAAAACGTTAGAACAATTAGAATTGTTGATTGATAAAAATCAACCATTTGCGTTTTCATCTACAGATGATGTAAATTATCCCAATAGAAACAATGCTATGATAATGAATAAATTTCATAAAGATCTTTTAGTTGATCATAAAGAAACACTTGATGAAGCCTATCAAAAATTTTCTAAATCTATAGCTTATAAATGCAATGAACTTGAAGAAGAAATTCCCTTTAAAAAAAATATGGTTAATATACTTAAAGATAAAAAATTATCTATGTCTAACAATGTTGAACAAGATTATCAAGATTTAAATTATCAACAAGAATGCTATCTTGCAAACGTTAAAGTTTTACAAATAGCAGAAAATATTTTTAATGAAATAATCGACTGTTTTAGCTAATTAATTTTTAAAAAAGACCTATAAAAAAATAAAAACTTACTTAAATAGCAGAAAATATTTTTAATGAAATAATCGACTGTTTTAGCTAATTAATTTTTAAAAAAGACCTATAAAAAAATAAAAACTTACTTTTAAAGTAAGTTTTTATTTTTTTATGAAAGAAAAATACAATAAATAATTATGTTTATGATATATTGTAATAATTTCATCCTTAATTACAAAATATTTAAGATTTCTAAAAAATATTTTATTTAAGTTTTGAAACCGGCGAATTAGAAAAACTTGTTGCAGAATGTGCTCCTGCAGAATTTTTTCTTCTATAACTTAATTTCATCATCAAAAAACTAAAATCTTTTTCTGTCTTTTTACAATGTGAATTTTCTGAAATTTTTGTTACAGGTGCGCTTGATTGATTTTTTTTTCCCGAAATTAATACAGATTTTTTCTCAGTACTTATTGAAAATTTTGATTCTATAATTTTTGGAATTTCAGTATTATATTTTATACATTTTTTAAAGGGATATATTCTATTTTTTGTTTTTTTTGTTCTGGGATAATCATTATTCTTAATAATTTTATTTGTTTTGCAAACAGAAGATAAATGTAATTTTTTCTTTTTGATTATTGTATTTTGTTGTTTTTCTTTATCTAAAATAATAACTGGATATTTAATCCATACTTTACCTAATGATAATTCTAATGAAAATACTGAAGAAAGTATTAATATTGGTGATTTAATAGGATGACAATTTACAAAATTATTATTTAATATAGTATTATTTTTAAAAGTTCCAGAATTGTTAAAAAATTTATAAAAAATAGGATTGATATTAATAGGATTATATTTATTAATTTCAATGTTTTTAAAAGAAATATTTTTATTTATATGTTTTTCAATTAAATTAACTTTTTTGATTTCTTTTCTTTTATTTTCTTTGTTATAGAAAAAATTATCTGGATTAGATGTATCTAATTTTTTACTTTTCAAATGTTTTTCATCGTTTTTTTTATAAGAATTACTATTTTTTCGTGAAGAAATATTGTAATCTTTTTTAGATGATTCCAAAAATTTATGTTTTAAAGATATATTTTCAATATTTTTTCTAGCTTCTTGAGAAGAAACAACTGTTTTTTTTTGAAAAATATTTTTCTTATTTAAAGAATAATGTTTTTTTTTTGAAAATCCATTATTTTTATTTTGAAAAATATTATTTTTTAGAATTTTTCGAGTAATTAAAATATGTTTAATTAAAAAAGAATTTTTTAACCAAGAAATAATCTTAGATATAAAATTATTATGAATGATATAATGTTTATTATTTTTTAAAATGTTTTCTTTCTCTTCTTCTAATCTCTCAGTACTATGATTAAACAAATTCAAATCAGTAAAATTTAATTTATTTTTTATCTTTTTTTTCAAGATGTTTTCTTTTAAAAAATCTGTAATTTTACTTTTACGAATGTTAGAAAAACCATAACTTATAGAATTTACACTTTCACCCTTTCTAATTCTAGAAACAGAATAATGTGGAGTTTTCATTTTTTTACTAGGAATAATGATAGTTTTTCCACCATCTTGACGTTTTTCAATAGCATGAACTACATCTCTTTTTTCATTTAGTAAATAGCAAGCTATCTCTACAGGTACAATAGCACGTACTTCAGATGTATTTTCTTTTAAAGCTTCTTCTTCAATTAAACGTAAAATTGATAAAGATAAAGATTCATTATCTCTAATTGTTCCTGTTCCTGTACATCTTGGACAAACATGATGACTAGACTCACCTAAAGATGAACTTAATCTTTGTCTAGACATTTCTAACAAACCAAAACGAGAAATTTGACCAATTTGAATACGAGCTCTATCTTCACGTGCAATTTCACGTAATCTATTCTCAACAGCTTTTTGATGACTGACAGATGACATGTCAATAAAGTCAATTACTATCAATCCGCCTAAATCTCGCAAACGTAATTGACGAGAAATTTCATCCACAGCTTCTAAATTAGTATTAAATGCTGTAGATGCAATATCTGCACCACTTGTAGAACGAGAAGAATTAATATCAATAGCAGTTAGAGCCTCAGTACTATCTACCATAATTGAACCACCAGAAGGCAATCTTACTTTTCTTTGGAAAGCAGAATCAATTTGTGTTTCAATTTGAAAATAACTAAATAATGGAATTTCTCCAGTATACAACTTGATTTTATTAGCAAAATCCGGACGGCCTAAAAAAGTAATATGTTTTCGAGCTAAATTTAATATCTTAGGATTATCAATTAAAATTTCTCCGATATCTTGACGAAGATAATCTCTAAAAGCGCGAACAATAATATTACTTTCTTGATGAATTAAAAATGGTGCAGTTCGACTTTTTGCTATTATTTGAATGGTATTCCAATGCTGTAACCTAAGAGACAAATCCCATCTTAATGACTCTATAGATTTACCAGCACCAGCAGTTCGAATAATTAAACTCATATCTTCAGGTAATTTTAATAAAGATAATAACTCTTTTAATAAAATTCTATCATTTCCTTCGATTCGTCTTGATATACCACCAGATTTTGGATTATTTGGCATGAGAACTAAATAACTTCCTGGTAAACTGATAAAAGTTGTTAAAGCTGCACCTTTAGTACCTCGTTCTTCTTTATTTATTTGAACAATAACTTCCTGACCTTCTTGTAAAATATCTTTAATATTAAGACCTAAGGTATAAACATAATTTTCTGGAAAATAATTTTTAGAGATTTCTTTTAATGGTAAAAACCCATTTTTTTCTTCACCATAATCTACAAAAGCAGCTTCTAAACTAGGTTCTATACGAGCAATTCTTCCTTTATATATATTTGATTTCTTTTGTTCTGATCCAGAATTTTCTATATCTAGATCGTATAAACGTTGACCGTCAACAAGAGCTACACGCAACTCTTCCTGCTGAGTTGCATTAATTAACATTCTTTTCATTATAACTTTTTCTCTCTTATTTTTATAAATAAGTACATACATCAACAGGAAAAATAGATCATTAAAAAATTTTATATTTTAATAAATTTAATAATATAAAAATACAAGAAATATTATATAAAATAATATTAAATTTTTTTATATTACATATTAATGAATTATTTATTTAATATATTTATATAAATAATTATATTATAATAAATAAAAAATTAAAAAAATTACTTACCATAGAGATTTTTTTAATGAAACATAAAATACTACCGATATCTATTATATATATTAATCAAGAAATGCTAAATCAACGCATAGATAATTTTATGCATAATAGGTTTAAAAACGTTCCTAAAAGCATGATTTATCGTATTATAAGAACAGGAAAGATTCGAATTAATAAAAAAAGAATCAAACCACATTATAAATTAAAAATTGGAGATGTACTGAGAATTCCACCAATAAAAATCTCATATAATTTAAAAAATACTTTTTTTCCCTTAAATGATGCTAAAAATTTATTAAATAGCATTTTATATGAAGATAATCATTTGTTAATTATTAATAAACCTTCAGGAATTGCAGTACATGGTGGAAGTGGACTAAATTTTGGAGTAATAGAATATTTTCGAAAATTGCGTCCACTAGATAAATGTCTTGAACTTGTACATCGTATTGATCGCGAAACATCAGGCATTTTAATATTAGCAAAAAAACGTTCATCTTTAGTATCACTACATCAACAATTAAGAGAACAAAAAGTTAAAAAAGAGTATATAGCATTAGTTCATGGTTTGTGGCCTATTCATTTAAAAAAAATTTCAGAACCTTTATTAAAGATTAGATTGCAGAATAAACAAAAAATAGTTTTAATTAATCCAAAAGGCAAACCTTCAGAAACTTGCTTTCAAATTAAAAAAAAATTCTCATCCTCAACTTTACTGTCAATTATACCTAAAACTGGTAGAACACATCAAATTCGCGCACATACCTTCCATGCAGGACATCCAATATTATTTGATAAACGTTATGGTAAAAATAGTCTAGATGCTAATATAAAAAATAATATTAATATTAACAGACTTTTACTTCATTCTTATGGAATTCATTTCATCCATCCAAAAAATGGTCATAATATTTATATAAAGGCTCCGTTACATGCAGATTTTAAAGATTATTTAAACAATATGATATAGTTTATATATAATAAGATCTAATATGAAACATATTATTTTTAATAAAATATTTTTCCAGCATACTAAATAGAGAAAACATCATATGGCAGTTCAAAAAAATAAACCTACTCGATCTAAAAGAGGAATGAGACGTTCTCATGACTCTCTGCAAGTACCAACTTTATCTATAGATAAATTTTCTGGAGAAACACATATTCGACATCATATTACTTTTGATGGCTATTACAAGGGGAAAAAAGTTATTTAAGAAAACACATAATATAATAAATACTATTTTATATATTTAAAAATTAAGTTAACTTTTTTAAAAAAAATTTTATTTAATTAATTTTTGTAAAACTATTCATTAAAAACTATTTTTTTATAAGTTTTTAATGAATACATTATATTAACTTAAAAATATATAATAAATTTTATCAAAGATATTTTCAAATTGTTTTAAAAATGTCATATTTCATGTGAAATTCAATATATTTATATAAAATAAATAAAAAAAATTAAAAATATCTTATAATTATATTGTAAATTTTTATTTTAAAAAACAAGGTAATTATAATGAGTTTATTTGCAATGTTATTTCCAGGACAAGGTTCTCAATATGTAGGTATGCTATCTTCATTCTTTTACAGAAGTAATAACATTTTTTATAACACCTTTGATGAAGCATCAGAATATATTCATTTTGATTTATTTAAATTAATACAAGAAGGACCTAAATTTAAATTAAATGAAAGTAAATATACACAAGTAGCAATATTAACTGCATCAGTTTCAATATATCGTTTTTGGAATTATAAACATGGTAAAGCTCCAACGTTTATGTCAGGACACAGCCTTGGTGAATATTCAGCTTTGGTATGTTCTGATTCAATAAAATTTTCTGATGCATTAAACTTTGTGTTTTTACGAGGTCAACTCATGGAAGAAATAACTATAAACCGCCCTACTTTAATGCAAGCAATTATTGGAATAGATAAAAAAAAAGCTCAAACTGCATGTTCTACAATAAAATCAAAAAAAATTGTTTCTTTATCAAGTATAAACTCTCACAATCAAATTGTAATTTCAGGAGATAAATCTGCAGTATATAAAGCAAGTTTAAATTGTAAAAAATTAGGAGCTAAACATATATTTACACTTAATACTAATATACCAGCACACTCTAAGTTAATGAAACCAATATCTGAAAAATTAAAAAAAATGTTAAATATGATCTCTGTACATCCACCTAAAATTCCAGTTATCAATAACGTTGATGTAACATCTGAAAATAACAGCGAAAATATAAAAAATGCATTAATTAGACAAATCTATAGTACTGTAAGATGGAAGGAAGTTATAGATTTTATGAAATTGAAAAAAAATTTTGTAATGTTAGAAATTGGACCTAATAAAATACTTACTAAATTAAACAAAAAAGATAAAAAAATTATTTCATTTAGCACTAATAATTTAAAAAATTTTTTAATAGCTTTCAAAAAAATTAATCAAGGAATTAATGAACATAAATAAAAAAACTGCATTAATAACAGGTGCCAATCGTGGGATAGGAAAAGGAATTGCAAAGAAACTAGTTAATCAGGGAATACGAGTAATTGGAACATCTACTACTCAAAAAGGAGTGGAAATTATTAATAATTATTTAAAAAAAAACGGATTTGGTTGTATATTAAATTTAAAAAATACTAATTCTATCACAGAAACAATAAAAGAAATTTATAAAAAAAAATACTCTATTGATATATTAATTAATAACGCAGGAATAAAAGAAGATAATTTATTAGTAAATATGAAAAATCAAGAATGGGATGATGTAATAAAAACTAATTTATCATCAATATTTTATCTAGTAAAATCTGTTATTCGATCAATGATTAAAAAAAGACAGGGTAGAATTATTACTATTGGTTCCATAATTGCTTGCACAGGTAATAAAGGACAAGTCAATTATAGTGCTTCTAAGTCAGGATTAGTTGGATTCCATAAATCACTAGCATTAGAAGTAGCATCGAAAGGTATTACTGTGAATATTGTTGCACCAGGTTTTATTAAAACAGATTTAACAAATACATTAGATTCGATTCAATATCAGAAATATTTGTGCAATATCCCTATGAAAAGAATGGGAAAAATAGAAGAAATAGCAGATGCTGTTGTTTTTCTAGCTTCAAAAAAAGCATCATATATAACTGGACATACATTACATGTAAATGGAGGGATGTATATGATATAATATAAAAAAAATTAAAAAAATATATAAATTACATTTTTTAAAAAAATTAAAACAGCAATTAACATTAAAAATATAGTGAAAAATAAATATGAAAAATATTGAAAAACGTATAAAAAAAATAATTAGTGAAAAACTAGATATAAAAGAAGAAAAAATTTTCAATGAATCTTATTTTATAGATGATCTTGGTGCAGATTCACTTGATACGGTAGAATTAATTATGGCTTTGGAAGAAGAATTTGATATTGAAATATCAGATGAAGAAGCAGAAAAAATTAATACAGTACAAAAATCTATCGATTATATCAAGAGTCGTAGTTCAAAAAAATAAACATGCAAAGTTTTATCAACAAAAAATTTAATATAAATTACACTTAATTAAAAATATTTTACATGAGAATAATAAAAAATAAATTTATTGTAATTGAAGGGTTGGAAGGTGCAGGCAAAACTCATGCCTGTATCTGTATTAAAAATATATTAAAAAAAAATAATATCAAAAAAATACTTTTAGTACGTCAACCTGGCAGCACACCTATTGCAGAAGATATAAGAAAATTAATAAAAAAAAAATTTGATACCGATAATCTCGTCAAAGAAACAGAATTATTGTTAATGTATGCAGCAAGGATACAATTAGTCGAAAAAAAAATAAAACCTGCATTAATAAATGGTATTTGGGTTATTTCTGATCGTCATGATTTATCTTCTTTAGCTTATCAAGGTGGTGGATTGGGTATTAAAAAAAAAATAATTGCTAAATTACAATCTTTATTTCTATATAATGTTATTCCAGATTTAACTGTCTATATGGATGTATTACCGAAAATTGGTTTGGCAAGAGCATTAAAACGGAATTCATTAGATTCAATTGAAAGTAGATCTTTAACATTTTTTCAAAAAACTAGAAATAGTTATTTAAAAAATATCAAAGAAGATAAAAATATTATAAAAATCAATGCTAATTTAAACATGAGCAAAGTAACTCAAAATATTACGAAAAAAATATTAAATTGGCTTAAAAAACAAGTTATATGAAATTATACCCATGGTTAATAAAACCGTACAATAATATTGTACGACAACATCAAATAAAAAAAGCTCATCATGCTATTTTAATACAAACCCAAAGAGGTATAGGGATATCATTATTAATTTGGTTTATTAGTAAATGGTTATTATGTTTAAAACCTATAGAAATGAATTCTTGTAATCAATGTTATGGATGTAAATTAATGTCTTCAAATAACCATCCAGATTGGCATAAGTTAATATCGGAAAAAAGTAACATATTTAGTATAGAAGACATAAGAGTTATTAATGAAAAAATATTTAAATGTTCTCAACAAGGTAGATGTAAAATTATTATTTTATCAGATACCGAAAAATTAACAGAATCAGCTATTAATGCTTTTTTAAAAACATTAGAAGAACCACCTAAAAATACTTGGTTTTTTCTTGTAAATTATAAAAATGCAAATTTGCATTCTACATTAAATAGTCGTTGTCTTATCTACAAAATATTTGCTCCAAAAGAAAAAGATAGTTTACATTGGTTAGAAAGCGAAATTATCAAAAAAAACAGATCACATTTAATAGCATTACGTATACATCAAGGTTCTCCTCTATCTGCAAAAAAATTTATTAATAGTAATATCTGGATAGACAGAAAAAATTTTTATAACGATTTATTTTCTGCTTTAAAAAATAAAAATTTATTAAGAATATTATCGTCACTTAAAGAAAAAAATAGTACGGTGAAAATCGACTGGATATGTTTTTTACTATTTGAT
This sequence comes from Buchnera aphidicola (Sitobion avenae), assembly GCF_005082585.1. NCBI lineage: Bacteria > Pseudomonadati > Pseudomonadota > Gammaproteobacteria > Enterobacterales > Erwiniaceae > Buchnera > Buchnera aphidicola. Next base: position 384,450 of record NZ_CP034855.1, read on the forward strand.
TCGATTAAATTTAATTTTAATGAAAAAAATCATTTAATCAATCTAGATCAAATAGAATTAATTCAATTTCTTTCTAACAATTATAGTAATGTTGTTTTAGATATAAGTATTCGTAGATGGATGCATTGTAAATACAGATTGTCAACAATACCTGGAATTAATTATGAATTGTTATTATTAGAACAATTACTTGTATGGGAAAAAATTTTAGATTTCATATTATAGACTTAATTTTTATATAAAAGAGATAAGATTATGTTCTTAATTGATTCACATTGTCATCTTGATAGATTGAACTATAATTTATTACATAAAAATATAGAAGATGTGTTAAAAAAATCTTGTAAAAATTATGTAAAAAATTTTTTAACTATATCAACTTCTATAAATAATTTTTATACAATCATAAAGTTGTTTCAAAAATACGATTTTATTTTTTATTCTTGTGGCGTACATCCAATAAACTGTCAAAAAGAACTCAACATTTTTAATACAATAGAAAAATTATCTCTAAAAATAGAAGAATTATCTTATATAAAACATGTAATAGCATTAGGTGAGACTGGCTTAGATTATCATCATTCATATGAAACTAAAAAAATACAAAAAGATTTTTTTCGAGAACATATTCGAATTGCAATAAAGTTAAAAAAACCAATCATAGTACATTCACGAAATTCTACAAATGATACCATAAAAATATTAAAAGAAGAAAATGCAGAAAAATGTAGAGGGGTAATACACTCTTTTAATGAAGATTATAATACTGCATCTAAATTATTAGATATGGGTTTTTATATTTCTTTTTCTGGAATAATTACTTTTAAAAATTCTATAGAACTTTGTAATACAATCAAAAAAATACCACTAGAACGATTGTTAATAGAAACAGATTCACCATATTTATCACCAGTTCCATATCGAGGAAAAGAAAATCAACCTGCATATTTATTTTATATAGTAAAAAAAATTTCTATATTAAAAAAAATAGAAATGAACACACTTGCGAAAATTATAAAAAATAATTTCTATACATTATTTAATGTATAGAAGATATACCCTTTACTTAGTATTTAATAAAAAAAAATATTTCTTAAATAAAATATAATATTTATTATATACAATTCATGTCAAAATCTTTTTATATATGTTTAGGAGCTAATTTTATATGTTTAAAAATGTATTTGCAAACCTTCAAAAGGTTGGTAAATCACTTATGTTACCTGTTTCAGTTCTTCCTATTGCTGGAATACTATTAGGAATAGGATCTGCACATTTTAGTTTATTACCAGAAATCATCTCTCAAATTATGGCACAAACAGGAGGTTCTGTTTTTAGTAATATGCCGTTAATTTTTGCAATTGGGGTAGCTCTTGGTTTTACTAACAATGATGGTGTAGCAGCATTAGCAGCAGTTGTATCTTACGGAATTTTAGTGCAAACGCTTACGGCTGTTGAACCAATTATTTTGCATACAACTATAGATGTGATACAAAATAAACATCTTTCCGATACTGGAATATTAGGCGGGATTATTGCGGGTGCAATTTCGGCATATATGTTTAATAAATTTTATCGTATTCAATTACCCGAATATTTAGGTTTTTTTGCAGGAAAAAGATTTGTTCCTATTATTTCAGGATTATCTGCCATATTAATGGGTTTAATACTATCTATTATTTGGCCTCCCATTGGACACGGAATACAAATTTTTTCTCAATGGGCTGCTTATCAAAACCCTATCCTTGCTTTCTCTCTGTATGGATTAGTAGAAAGAGCACTAGTACCATTTGGACTTCATCATATATGGAACGTTCCATTTCAAATGCAAATTGGAGAATATACTAATTCTATAGGACAAGTTTTTCACGGAGACATCGCAAGATATATGGCTGGAGATTCTACAGCTGGAAATTTATCAGGAGGTTTTATTTTTAAAATGTATGGTCTTCCTGGTGCTGCATTAGCAATTTGGCATTCAGCTAAAAAAGAAAATAAAACTAAAATTGGTAGTATTATGATTTCAGCAGCACTAACTGCTTTTTTAACTGGTATTACTGAACCAATTGAATTTTCGTTTATTATTGTTGCACCTATATTATATATTATTCATTCTTTTTTAGCAGGATTATCTTTTGCATTATGTATTTTTTTAGACATGCGTGCTGGTACTAGTTTTTCGCATGGTTTTATAGACTTTGTTGTATTAAGTGGAAATAGTAATAATATATTTCTTTTTCCAATTATCGGAATACTTTACGGGTTTTTATATTATAGTTTATTTTATTTATCAATCGTAAATTTTAATTTAAATACACCAGGACGAGAAGATATTAAAAATAATATATTAGATAAAAATAATCATGAAATCGCACTATGTATTATTACAGCATTAGGTGGGAAAGATAACATTAAAAATCTAGACGCCTGCATTACTAGATTAAGAATTACAGTTTTAGACATTTCAAAAGTCAATCAAAAAGATCTAAAAAATATTGGTGCTTCAGGAATCATCATTTCAGGAACAGGAATACAAATTGTTTTTGGAACTAGATCTGAAAATATTAAAACAGCTATGGATGAACATATACATAATATATAAAAAAGGCATTTATATCATGCAAAATCAGTTAATTTTTGAAAATATCATAAAAAAAAAAATACCGGCAAATATTGTTTATCAAGATGAAAAAATTACTGCTTTTAAAGACATACAACCGAAAGCACCAATACATATACTCATTGTACCAAACTTTTTTATGGCATCATTAAATGATATCAATAAAGAAAATAAATGGATCATGGCACATATGTTTTATATTGCTGTTAAGATTGCAAAAAAAAATAAAATCAATGAGGAAGGATATAGAATTATTATCAATTGTAATAAAAATGGAGGTCAAGAAATTAATTATCTTCACATGCATTTATTAGGCGGAGAAAAACTAAAATCATTTTCTTAATTTTTTATTTTTAAAGTTTTTTTAGAAATTTAATAAATTCATAGTTCATACAAATATTTTTTTCTAAAAAAGGCATTTTTTATAAATGTTAAAATAAATAAGAATATATTCATTTTTAAAAAATATATTAAACACTTAGCACTCTCTTATAGTACTATGTCAGAATAATAATATAACATGTTATCTCTATTAGACATGTTTTATTAAAAAATGCATTGTTCTTGTTACAAAAAAATTAAAACTATTTAAAATTAGAAAAATAGTATTTATAAAAAAATTTATTTTTAAATATAATATATAGTAAAATTATACTTCTATATAAAAAAATATTTTTATATCATTAAGAATAGCCCTTTCTACTGAAATTTATATATTTTAAAAAATATTTTTTTAAAAAACATAAAAAAATAAATTTCTCTATTTATATATCAGTAGAAAGTTCTAACTCTTAATTATTATTAAAAATTTTAAATTCGTTTTAAAAAACACGCATTCTAATAAAATTAGAAATGATATACTATTCCAGCACCAATAATATTATCTGTAGAAATATTCTTTGTTTGAATGAAATTATTATTCTTTAATAAATTAATTTTATAATTCATATATGTAGAAATATTTTTATTAAATTCATAACGAGTAGAAATATTAATTTGTTTTGCTAATTCTAAATCTTGATTGCTAGACGAATTTAGTGTATTTGAATTTTGCCCTTTAGAATCTAAATAACTTAATGAAGGATGAAAACCAGAACTGAAATTATATTCCGCAATAGCTTCAATATTTTGTGTTTTATTAATATATGATTGTTCATTAGGTAAATTATTTTGAGTAATAACATGAAATGATGGTGTTAAGTTATGTGATTCACCATAAAAAGCTGCGATATATATATTGTTGGCATCATATTTAAAACCTAATCCATATGCTCCTACAGAAGAAAATTTTTGATTTTGATTATTGTTTTTATCAACTTGAGATCTTTCAGAAGAAAAAAAAGACCCAATAGCAGTAAGTCCAACATCACTTTCATATTTCAAAGAAGCACCCCAACCAGAACCATTTTGTTGGTATTCTTCTCTATTGTTATTTTCATTTTGATGTTGTAGAGTTAGACTCATTCCATTGATTAAACCAAAAAGATTGCTATTTTTATAAGTAAGTAGACCATTATTTCTACCTATCATATAATTATCATTACAAGCAAAAACACTATTTTTATTAATGTAAGGAATATGATCTGTTAGTGCTTGTACATCATGAAAAACACCATAATTGCGACCGTAATCTATAGATCCCCAATTACCATATTTAAAACCTGCATATCCTAAACGTACAGTATTAGACTGTTGTTTGTTTAATAATTCTTCTGGTGCAGAAAAATCAGTACTATATTCCACTGAAGCGTAACTGAATAATTCATCAGCAATATTAATTTCTCCTGATAGACCTATAACAGCATTTGTAGTATCATTATGAGATGTAATTTTTGTCGAGAAAAAACTATGAGTTAATTCATGACTAGGATTAATACTACCATGTATTTCAAGTTTATTGCCATTTTTATTAAAAATCTCCAAAGCATTAACTCCATTACTAGCAGCTAATAACATTGGTATCACAATTGCTAAGGATTTATGATTTGTCATAATTTTTTATACTACCTTTTAGTCAAAATAATTTTAATAAGTATTAATTCATTAAAAATAAATATTTTTGTAATATATTATATTTTTATATGTAAATGCTAAAATAGAAAAAACATTTAGTAAATATTAAAAATTCTAGTTAAAAACGAGAATTATTAACAGTACGTGGAAATGGGATCAGATCTCGTATATTTGATACTCCAGTAATATAAGAAATTAATCGCTCGAAACCCATCCCAAAACCTGAGTGGGGAACTGTACCGTATCGACGTAGATCACGATACCACCAATAATCTTCTTTTTTTAATCCTAATTCCAACAACCGTTCATCTAAAATTGAAATACGTTCCTCACGTTGAGAGCCGCCTATAAGTTCCCCAATATTAGGAACCAATAAATCCATTGCTGCAACAGTTTTTTTATCGTTATTTAATCGCATATAAAATGCTTTTAATTCTTTTGGATAATTTTTTATTATTGTTGGAACTTTAAAATATTTTTCTACAAGAAAACGCTCATGTTCAGAAGATAGATCCATTCCTAAAAAAACAGAGTTATTAAATCGAATTTTAGAATTAAGTAGAATTTTTACAGCATCTGTATAGTCTATACGTATAAAATCTACTACTAACAATTGTTCTAAACGATTAACTATATTGCTATCAATATATTTTTCAAGAAAATTAATATCTGATACACAATTTTTTAAAAGAAATTGACAAATATATTTTAACATATGCTCAGCAAAATCAGATATATCATTTAAATTTTTAAAAGCCGCTTCTACTTCTAACATCCAAAATTCTGCTAAATGGCGACTAGTATTAGAATTTTCAGCTCGAAATGTAGGACCAAAAGTATAAACTTTAGATAAAGAACAGGCATATGTTTCGATGTTTAATTGTCCCGAAACAGTTAAAAAAGATTCTTTTCCAAAAAAATCTTTTTTAAAATCAACGGATCCATCTTTATTTTTAGGAATATTTTTCATATCTAATGTTGACACACGAAACATTTCTCCAGCACCTTCAGTATTTAAACTAGTTATAATTGGTGTGGGAACCCAGTAATAATCGTTTTTATAAAAAAATTTATGTAACGATTGTAATGTATGATTTCTTATTCGAGCTATTGCACCGATTAAATTTGTTCTAGATCTTAAATGTGCTACTTCTCTCAAATACTCTAGACTATGCTTTTTAGAAGATATTGGATAAGTATCTGGATTTTCAATCCAACCTAAAATATCAATTTTTTTTAACTGAATTTCGTATTTTTGCTTATTTCCAATTGATAATATTAATATTCCAGTCAGCATAACAGAACATCCAGTACTCAAGTGCAATATTTCTTGATCATAATTAGATAAACTTTTTTTAGCAATCACTTGTATAGAATCAAAGCACGAACCATCATAAACTGTAATAAAAGAAAATCCAGATTGTGAACTTCTTCGACTTCTAACCCATCCACATATAGTAACGGAACTATTCACTATAATATTATCTTTATATATATCTGATATTGATACTGTATTCATGAAATCTTTCCTGTTTTACTTATTCTAAATAACAGACTATTATTAGAAATAAACTATTAAAATAAGTAAAAATTTTTTATTTTCTAAATAAATAAGTAAATTTTACTTTTATTTTAAAAAAATAATACAAAAAAAATATTTATATCATTCTATCAACTAAAAAAATTTTAGTTTATCTATTTCTTAACGGCACATTAAATACTTTACGTAAATATTTTAAAAAATGTTCGTCTAAACAAAATGTTTTTCCTGGACTATCAGATATTTTAGCAACTGGTTTACCATTACATTCTACTAGTTTGATAACAATATTTAATGGTTTTACATAAGGAATGTCACAAGTTAACTTTGTCCCTATTCCAAAAATAACATTAATTCTTCCGCTAAATTTTTTATATAAAGATATGATGCTTTCTAAATCTAAACTATCAGAAAATAATAATGTTTTAGTAGAAGGATCTATTCCTAATTTTTCATAATGCTTAAGAGCTTTTTCACCCCATTTGATAGGATCTCCTGAATCATGTCTGATACCTTGATACGAAGAACTAAGATACAAATTAAAATCATTTAAAAAAGCGTCCATAGTAATTGAATCTGTCAGGGCGATATTTAAATGATTCTTATATTGATACAACCATGTTTCCAATGCTAAAATTTGACTATTTTTTAAATTCGATTCAATTTGTTGATGTGCTTGAAACCATTCATGAGCTTGCGTACCTACTGGATTTATTTTTAAAATACGAGCTATATGATAATTACTAGAGCCAATTAAAAAGGGAAAATTTTTTTTCAATCTTTTCACAATAGAATATTGTACATCATAAGAAAATCTTCTTCTTGTGCCGAAATCAACAATTTTTAAACGAGATAAATCTATATCTTTCGTATTGTTAAAAAATTTTGTCAATTTATCATCTAAATATTGTACAGCAGATTTGGGAGTAACTTCTGGATAAAAATTTCTATGAAAAACTTCACTAATTAACGCTAAAATTGGAACTTCCCATAAGATTACTTCCTGCCATAAACCACTTATACGAATATGTAATTGACCTTTATAGTTATTTATTTGAACTTGTGAAACATTATAACGAAATTTTCTCAACCAATGTAAATATTCTTTCTGAAAAAATGGGAAAGAAGTCATATAAATATATTCTTCTTCGCTTAAAGACAAAGATCTCATCATACTAATCTGTTCTAATAAAATGCTTGAATAACAACCTAAAAAATTATTTCCTCTACATACAAATTCGGCAACTACATCTACATCTTTATAATGATAAAAAATAGCTTGTTGCATATAAAATTTATATACATCAGTATCAAGGAATGTTTTTACTATTGGATAATCATATCGTTTCATAGTATTCTTTATTTTTTATTCTACTTTTATTTCATAACAAAAGATATATTAAGATAATTATCGCATTATTTTTATACTTCAATTCCATAAAATTTTAAAAAGCAATATTATTCCAGTATTTTATAAAAATATAACACAAATAAAAAAGTTATCAATTTTTCAAAAAAATAATATATAAAATAAAAGTATTTTATTGTATCTTTTTTATAGAATGTTTTATTGTAGTTTTTTTGTAAAATTTTATTCTATATCAAAAAGGAATTATAATGTTTTATTATTTAATTCGTAAACTATTATTTTTAATAGAACCTGAAAGAGCTCATTTTTTAATGTTAAAACTTCTATACATGAAAAATTTTCAAATTTTTAATTTCTTTTTCAAAACTAGAATACCATCAAAAAAAATTAAATGCATGGGTTTAACTTTTAAAAATAAAATTGGCATGGCAGCAGGAATAGATAAAAACGGAGAATATATAAATTCTTTATCAAAATTAGGATTTGGTTTTATTGAAATAGGTACTGTTACTCCTTTGCCTCAAACTGGAAATTTAAAACCTAGAGTATTTAGAATAATTCCTGCGGAAGGCATAATTAATAGAATGGGATTCAACAATCTAGGAATAGATAATTTAGTTAATAATATAAAAAAATCTAATTTTAAAGGAATTATAGGTGTTAATATTGGAAAAAATGAACACACTAAAATTGAAAATTCAGTTAATGATTATTTAATATGTATAGAAAAAATTTATTGTCATGCAAGTTACATTGCGATCAATATTTCATCACCTAATACTTTAAATTTAAGAAAATTACAATATGGTATTCTTTTTAAGAATTTATTATACGAAATAAAAAAAAAACAAAAAGCACTTCATCAAAAACATTTAAAATATGTTCCTATAGCAATTAAAATCTCACCAGATCTTTCAAAACAAGAATTAATGTATATTTCAAAACAATTAATTAAATATAAACTAGATGCAGTAATTGCAACTAATACCACACTAGATCATTCATTAATATCTGGATTTAAACATAGTTCTGAAAAAGGAGGATTAAGTGGATTGCCATTACAAAAAAAAAGCACTAATACCATTTCAATATTATCGAAAAATTTACAAAAAAAAATTCCTATTATTGGAGTTGGTGGTATCAATTCTATTAATGCAGCTAAAGAAAAACTTGCATCAGGAGCCACTTTAATACAAATTTATTCTGGATTAGTATATCATGGTCCAAAATTAGTTAAAAAAATCATTCATAATATATAAAATTTTTTTATAGGTTTTAAAATTTAATTATCTAGTCTAAAGCACCCACTAAATTTTTATAAAATGTTCATTATCAAAATAATTTTTAGTTATATAAAAAAAGATGATAAAAAAAATGAATTATTTATTTGCAAGTACAAATTTTGGAACTGAAAAATTATTAGAAAAAGAGCTTTTATCTTTAGGAGCTGTTAATCTAAATATAATTAATGGAGGAATTTATTACGAAGGTGATGATCTATTGCTATATAAAAGTTTAATGTGGAGTCGAATTGCTTCACGTATTTATTTACATATAAAAAAATTTTCTATCAATACAAGCAATGATATTTATCATAATGTATATGATATTAATTGGACGGAAATTTTTGATGTAAATAATACTTTTTTAGTTAATTTTAAAGGAACAAATAATATTATTCGTAATAGTTTATTTGGAGCATTAATAACTAAAGATGCTATTGTTGATCAATTTAATAAAATATACTCTTCACGTCCAAATATAAATCTCATCAAACCGGATATTCGAATAAAAGTATTATTATTAAATGATAATATCCTACATATTATGTTAGATCTCAGTGGAGAATCTTTAAATAAAAGAGGATATCGTCAATTTTGTAATACTACTCCGATTAAAGAAAATTTAGGAAGCGCACTTGTGTTAAGTTCAGGATGGTATAAAAATATACCTATGATAGATCCCATGTGTGGTTCAGGGACATTGTTAATTGAAGCAGCTATGATGGCTTCTGATAGGGCACCTGGTTTAACAAGATTAAAATGGGGATTTCAATCATGGAAAAAATATGACAAATATCTCTGGGAAAATGTTCTAATAGATGCTAAAAAACGATTTAAGATAGGCATAAAAACATGCTTTAAAAATTGTTTTATTGGATATGATTATAATTTAGAAATAATAAAAAAAGCTAAAATAAATGCATTAAATGCAGGCATATCAAATATAGTTCACTTTTCAAAACAAAATTTAAATAATTTAAAAAATATTTATAATAATGAGAAAACAGGAATAATATTAAGTAATCCACCTTATGGAGAGAGATATCAAACTGAAAGTCAATTAGTAGGTCTATATGTCCAATTAGGCATGGTGTCAAAAAAATATTTTCAAAATTGGACATTATCAATATTTAGTTCATCAATATTTTTATTAAATTTTTTATACATGCAGTCATACAAAGAAAATTCTTTTAAAAACGGTTCATTAAATTGTATTCAGAAAAATTATAGAATTTTCTTAAAAAATTCACATATTCATAAACACGAATATAGAGACAGATTAAATAAAAACTTTAAAAAATTAAAAAAATGGGCTAATCTAGAAAAATTAGAATGTTTTCGTATTTATGATGCAGATTTACCAAATTATAATATAATAGTAGACGTTTATCAGAAATGGATAGTAATTCAAGAATATCAAGCTCCAAAATTAATAGACAATAATAAAGTTCTTAAAAGATTGACCCATGCTATTTACTATACTAAAGAAATATTATCTATATCTATAAATAATATTATATTAAAAACAAGACAAAAAAATAAAAATAAAACACAGTACAAGAAATTATTTAACAGCAATAATTTTATTATTATTCAAGAATATCATGCAAAATTCCTAGTGAATTTAACAGATTATTTAGATACCGGATTATTTTCAGATAAACGTCTTGTAAGGAAATTATTGGGAGTAATGTCAAAAGGAAAAGATTTTCTTAATTTGTTTTCATATACTGGAACCGCTAGTGTCTATGCTGGTTTAGGAGGGGCAAATAGTACAACTAGTGTAGATATTTCTAACACTTATATGAAATGGTGTATGCGTAATATGTCTCTTAATAATTTAACAGGTTCTCAACATAATTTTGTTAAATCTGATTGTTTACAATGGATAAAAAAAACTACACAAAAATTTGATTTAATATTTATTAATCCACCTACTTTTTCTAATTCTAAAAAAATGAAAAAACCTTTTGACATACAAAAAGACTATCTTGATATAATAATCAATTCAAAAAAAATTTTAAATTACAATGGAAATATTATCTTTTCAAGTTCTACACGCAAGTTTGAAATTAACTTTAATTCCATTAAAGAAATGAAATTATATGCAATAAAGATTACTAAAAAAGTACAATCAAAAGATTTTTTTAAACATTCTAATTTTTATCATTCATGGTTAATAAAACATATAAAATAAATTCCAGGATAGAAAAATTTATGTCTTTAATTAATGTTCAAAATGCTTATTTATCATTTAGTAATTTAGAAATATTAAAGAATAGTACATTACATATTAATGAAAATGAAAGAGTATGCTTAATTGGCAAAAATGGAACTGGAAAATCTACTTTATTGAAAATTATTTATAAAAGACAAGAATTAGATCATGGTAAAATTGTTTATAAAAAAAATATAAATATATCTTATTTAAAACAAGAAAACCCTAAAAATCTTAATATTTCTATATATGATTTTATCTATTCAGGATTGAATAAAAGCAAAATAGAGAAAAAAAAAAATACTATAGAATGTGTTCAAATAGAAAAAATAATCCAATTAATTCAATTAAACAAAAATACTTTATTATCTCATCTTTCCGGAGGTTTATTAAGAAAAGCAGCGTTAGGTCGTGTATTAATAAACGAACCTGATGTACTATTGCTTGATGAACCTACAAATCACTTAGATATAAAAACTGTTACATGGCTTGAAATGTTTTTAAAAAAATTTCCTGGTAGTGTGTTATTTGTATCACATGATAGAAGTTTTATTCAAAATATTTGCACTCGTATTGTAGATCTCGATCGCGGAAAACTAGTTTCTTGGCCAGGTAATTATGAAAATTTTATTAAACTAAAATATGAAAGCAATCGTATTGAAAAAACACAAAAAAAATTGTTTGATAAAAATCTAGAAAAAGAAGAAAAATGGATTAGAAAAGGTATAAAGGCGCGTTCTACTCGAAATGAAGGAAGAGTAAAAAATTTAGAATTATTACGAAAAGAATCTGAAGACTATCAAAAAATAGAAAAATTAAATAACATTCAAATTAATCAATCTACAAATTATGCAGGAAAAGTAATTTTTAGATTAGAACATGTAGATTATTCAATAAATAATAAAATCATCATAAAAAATTTTTCGTCAATTGTTCAACATGGTGACAAAATAGGATTACTAGGTGATAATGGATGCGGAAAAAGTACATTGATTAAAATTCTTATAGGAGAAAAAAAACCTCAAAAAGGACAAGTACACATAGGTACAGGATTAAAAATATCATATTTTGATCAAAATAGATCTATATTAAATCCATATCAATCTATTTTAGATAACATAGCCTACGGGAAAGAAAAAATTATATTAAATGGAAAAGAGCAGCACATCATAGCTTATCTAAAAAATTTTCTTTTTAAACCTAATCAATTACAATCTTTAGTAAAAACATTATCAGGTGGTGAATGTAATAGATTACTTTTGGCTCGATTATTTTTAAAACCAAGTAATGTTTTAATTTTCGATGAACCAACAAATGATTTAGATTTAGATACTCTGCAATTATTAGAAAAAATTATTATAGATTATAAAGGTACTATTATAATAGTCAGTCATGATAAAAAATTTATTGATAATACAGTAAAAAAATGTTGGTCTTTTGAAAAAGATGGACATATTAATATACATTTCGGAAATTATAATTCTTTGCAAGAAGAAAAAAATTATTTAAGAAAGGAAAAAATAAAAAAAAACAAATCAAAGATAAATCTTAATATACCAAAAAAAAATGTTAATAAAGAGTTGCATAAAATATTACATACAATAGAAATGATTGAATTAAATATTAAGAACTTGCAAAAAATCGTCAATGAACCTGATTTTTTTAAAAAAACATTAGAAAAAAAATTACCAATACTAAAAATGCTTTCTCAGCAAGAAAAAAAATTAGAAAAAAACATATTGTATTGGGAAAATTTAGAAAAAACTATTAAATATAATAAAATATAAAAAATATTTTTTATATAAAATATTTTTTATATAAAATATATTATATATAAAATTTAAAAAATTGATTACTTTATAAACATCATTTATAAAATGATTTCGTTTTACATAAAACTATATTTTTTCCATACAGCCAAAAGAACAGCAATTGTTAAATTTAAGAGAACATTTTACACATTGAATAAAAAGAAGATGACACAAATTATACTTACAATTAACATAGGTATCAGAAGGTTCATTACATTGCTTACAAAATGATATTACTTCATCTGAAATTTTTTCACTCATTCGATTATCAAAAACAAAGTTTTTTCCTTTAAAAAGAACTGGTAATCCATTTTTTCGAGCATCATGCACATAACCAATAATACCTCCTTCTACATGATAAATATATTTAAAACCATTATAAAGCATCCAAGAAGTAGCTTTTTCACAACGAATACCACCAGTGCAGTACATAACAATTTTTTTATTTCTAGAAAAACGCATTAATTTTATTACATTTTGTAATTGCTCTCGAAATGTGAAACTTTTAATTTCTATTGCTTTTTCAAAATGACCAATAGCGTATTCATAAGAATTTCTCATGTCAATAAATATTACATTTTTATCATTTAACATTAAGTTAACTTGTTTTGATTTAATATATATACCAACGTTTTTAGGATCGAAAAAAGATTCTTTAATTCCATCTTGCACAATTTTTTTTCTAATTTTAACAGAAAGAACCCAAAAAGATTTATCATTGCTTAATGATTTATTAATACGTATATTGTTCAATTCTGAATTACATTGATATAGAAATTTTTTCATAAAAGAATAATATTTTTTTGGGATGCTAATTTGCGCATTAATGCCTTCAGTTGCTATATACACCCTTCCTAAAACATGATATTTATAAAAATTTTCATAAATTTTATCGCGATATTCTTGAACGTTTTCAATTGTAAAATACTTATAAAAAGACAATGTTACACGAGGTTCTATTTCAGCAAGCATGCGTTTTTTTAGTTCGATTTTAGAAATAAGATTATATAAAATTGACATTTCAATTACCTGTTATTGATAAAAATTAAAAACAATGTGTACAAATACACTATAAAATTATTTTTAGAAAGACGTCTTTTTTAATATTTTTATCTGTTCGGACAATTTCATATGTATTTCGTTTAACTGTAATAATTTATTTTTTTCTGCATATACTATATTTTCAGGAGCATAATGTAAAAAATTTTTGTTTAATATTTTATTTTTAATTTTTAATATTTTAAGTTGCATTTTTTTTTCTTCTTTTATTAATCTTTTTAATTCGACTTTGGTATCTACTAATTTGAGCATAGGAATGATAATTTCTGCTCCATCTATCACTTCTTTTATACATAAATCTTTATCATATTCTTTAAAAAGTATTGTAATACTATCTAAAAAAGATATATTTTTTATCAAAAAAATATTCTCTTTAATAATACTTTCTTGTTCATAAGTAATATTATATAAAAATAATGGTAGTAGTTTTGTAGAACTAATTTTCATATTAGTTCTGATATTTCTTAAAAATACAATGATTTTTTTTATCCAATTCATATTTAGTAATATTTTTTTATCAAATAACTTATGATTATATTTTGGAAAAGACTGAAGCATAATCGTCTGTTCTTGAATTTTTTTAATTAATTTTACACGTCGCCAAATTATTTCTGTTATAAAAGGTATAATAGGATGAGCTAATCTTAAAAGTAATTCTAAAACATGTATCAAAATATTTTTAGTAAAGTAAACCTCTTCAGAAGAACCTTTTTTCAAAATTATTTTTACGAATTCTAAATACCAATCACAAAAAATATTCCAAATAAAATCATATAAAATATTAGCCGCAATATCGAAACGATAGGCATCTAAAGACTCACGATATAATTTAATTGTGTTATTAAATTCTATTAAAATCCATTTATTTATTAATAACATTTTATCTTTTGTATGAAATTGTGAAAAATCATGATTTTTTGTATTAATTAAAACAAATCGACTAGCATTCCAAAGCTTATTACAAAAATTACGATATCCTTTTAATCTATTCATATCCCATTGTATATCTCGTGTACTAGATGCTAATGCAGCAAAAGTAAAGCGCAATGCATCTGTACCAGTAGGTTTAATACCTTCAGGGAATTTTTTAATAGTATTTTGAATAATTTTATCAGATAAATTTGGTTGTAATAAATTACTTGTCCTTTTTTTAATTAATTCATTTAAAGAAATTCCGTCTATCATATCTAAGGGATCAATAACATTACCTTTTGATTTAGACATTTTTTCACCATGTTCATCACGAATTAAACCGGTTATATAAATGTTTTTAAAAGGTACTTGAGGTTGATTATGTTCATCTTTGATAAGATACATGGTTAACATAATCATCCTAGCAATCCAAAAAAAGATGATATCAAAACCACTAACTAAAACATTAGTAGGATGAAATAGTTTTAAAAACATAGTTTTTTTAGGCCATCCTAATGAAGAAAAAGTCCATATCCCAGAGGAAAACCAAGTATCTAATACATCATTTTCTTGTATTAATAATATATTTTCTGATATAGAGTATTTTTGACGTATTTCCTTTTCATTTTGCCCGATATACATATTTTTTTTGTTATCATACCATACTGGAATACGGTGGCCCCACCATAATTGACGAGAAATACACCAATCTTCAATATTATTCATCCAAGATGAATACATGCTTTCATATTGTTTAGGTATAAATTGAATTTTTTTATCCTTTACGGCGTTTAAGGCAACTTTAGCTAATTTTGATGTTTTTAAATACCATTGATTTGTCAACATTGGCTCAACAACAACACCACTTCTATCACTATAAGGAATAGTAATATTACATTCTTCAATTTTTTCTAAAAAACCTAATTCTTTAATTTCTTTAATAATTGCTGTTCGTGCAGATAAAATATTTAATGCTTGAAATTGAGAGGGTATAAACGAACTGTATTCATTAGATTTTTCACCTTTATAATTATAAACTTCAGCAATAGATTTAATTCGACCATCAAAAGTAAAAATATTAATCATTGGTAATTTATGATACAATCCTACTTTATAATCATTAAAATCATGTGCTGGAGTAATTTTTACACAACCAGTTCCTTTTTCTACATCAGCATATTGGTCTCCAATAATAGGAATAATTCTATTAGTTAAAGGACATATGACAAAATGTCCAATAAATTTATTGTATTTATTATCTAAAGGATTTACAGCAATAGCTGTATCACCTAATGAAGTTTCAGGCCTAGTTGTTGAAACGACTAAATATTTAATTTTATTTTTAGAAAAAATGTTATTTTGTAAAATTGGATACCGAATAAACCATTTTTTGCCTTTTATCAAACGATGTTCAACTTCTAAATCTGAGATTACAGTTTCTAATTTTGAATCCCAATGTACCAACCTTTTTTTTTGATAAATTAAATTGTTTTTGTAAAGTAAAATAAAAGCTTCTCTCACAGCAATAGAAATATCAGGATCTAAAGTAAATTTTTCATGATCCCAATCAACAGATACTCCTAAACGCCGCATTTGTTTAGTAATGACCTGCCCAGATTCTTTTTTCCATAACCAAATTTTTTTGATAAAGTCATCTCTACTATAATCTTTTCTAGTTTTCTTTTCTTTGTAAAATATTTGACGTTCAACTAAAATTTGTGTTGCTATACCAGCATGATCTGTTCCAACTTGCCAAAATGTATTTTTCCCTTGCATTCTCTGATAACGAATCAATATATCCATAATTGTTTGTTGAAATGCATGCCCCATATGCAAACTTCCTGTAATATTAGGTGGAGGCATCATAATACAAAACGTTGATTGTTTTGAATGATCGGGTTTAAAATACCCGTTTTCTTCCCAAAAATTATATAAATGTTCTTCAATATTTTTAGGATTATAAGTTTTTTCCATTGTGTTTAACTATTTTAAATTAAAAAAAGGCGGTATTGCCATACTTCATAAGTCATATCTCAATCAAATATAAAATTATATTTAATTATGTGATATAATTAATGTTAAATATCATTTAACTGATTTAATAAAAATTGACACAAAAGTTCAACAGGACGTCCTGTAGCTCCTTTATTTTTTCCAGATTTCCATGCAGTTCCAGCAATATCTAAATGCGCCCAATTATATTTTTTAGTAAAATTAGAAAGAAAACAAGCCGCAGTTATAGCACCTGCTTTGCCTTTTCCTATATTAGAAAAATCTGCAACATCAGAACTTAATTCTTTGTAATATTCTGAAAATAATGGTAACGACCATACTTTATCATCTGTTTCTTGTGAAGCATTATATAATTGATTTTCAAGTTCTTTATTATTAGAAAACAATCCACTTACTGACTCTCCTAATGCCGTAACACAAGCCCCAGTTAATGTGGCAACATCAATTACTATATTTGGAGAAAAACGTTCTAAATATGTTAATGAATCACATAAAACTAAACGTCCTTCAGCATCAGTATTCAATATTTCTACTGTTTGACCTGACATAGTAGTTAACACATCACCAGGTCTAAAAGAATTAGCTCCTAACATATTTTCACAACCAGATAAAATTCCTATTATCGTTAAAGGTAGCTGTAATTCAGCAGCCATAATTAAAGTTCCATAGACCGCTGCAGCACCACACATATCATATTTCATTTCATGCATATGAAATGCAGGTTTAATTGATATACCTCCAGTATCAAAAGTCAAGCCTTTTCCTACTAAAGCAATTTTTTTATCATTAATAGTATTGCCTCCGGAGTATTTTATTACCGACATGAACGGCTTATTTTTAGATCCATCCCCAACTGCTATATAAGCGTTCATTCCTAATTCTTTCATTTTTTTTATATCAATTACCTCCACAATAATGTTATCTTTATATTTTTTAGAAAGTTCTTTGGCTTTATGAGACAAATACAGAGGATTGCAAATATTAGGTGGTAAATTACTTAAGTTTTTTGCTGATGTAATAGCATGATCAATTGCTAATGCGTGTTTTAAAGATATTTCTGCTGTGAATAAATCCTTTTTTTTTGAAATATTTAATATAATATTCTTAATATTAATATTTTTTGAATTGTTATTGTTTATTTTAATAATTTTATACAAACATTCTTTTATAGAAATTATAATTACTCTAATCATCCAATATATATTGTTATTATTATTATTAATTCTAAACTCCGAAAAAGAAAAAATAATATTTTTTATAGACAGTTTCTTTACTATCTTAATAGTATTTTGTAATATTTCTTTAAAACGTAATTTATTTATTGCGTTTTTTTTTCCACAACCCACTAGTAATATTCTTTTTGAAATAATTTTAGGGACGTTATATAACATCATTGCATCTCCTATCTTCCCTGGAATATCACCTAATTTTATTAGAGAAGTTATATAACCATTACTGCATTTATCTAAGTATACAGCGGAGTCAGAAAGTTTAGATCCATCAAATATAGAAATGACGATACAATCGGTTTTTTCTTTTTCTAAATCGCAATTTTTTATAAAAAAATTCATCATATGTTCTCTATTTTAAATAAAATCAAGTAATTTAAAATCTTTAGTTTGCAAAAATCTTTAACTAATTTTTTCATATCAATAAATAACATTTATTTTGTTATACCACTAAGTACTCTACAGAGAGCTATTAATATAATTTAATTATTCAACTAATAATTATCATAATTTTAAATTTGATAAAAAATATTATATACTATAAAAAATACTTTTTCTTCAAGTGAAAACAGTGAAAATATACTTTCATTTAATACCGAGACTTTAATTATGAATAATCTTTATCAACGTGATTGTTTAAGACTATTAGATTTTACTTCTTTAGAATTAAAAAATATAATTATGTTAGCTCAAAAACTAAAAAAATATAAAAAAAATAATCAAGAAATACAACTACTTAAAAAAAAAAATATTGCTTTAATTTTTGAAAAAGAATCAACTCGTACAAGATGTTCTTTTGAAGTAGCTGCATTTGATCAAGGAGCTTGTGTTACATATCTTGGACCCGGTAGCACTCATCTTGGAACTAAAGAATCAATTGAAGATACGGCTAAAATACTCGGACGTTTATATGATGGTATTCAATATCGAGGCCACAATCATAGAACAATAGAAATTTTAGCAAAATACTCAAAAGCACCGGTATGGAATGGTCTGACTGAAAAATATCATCCTACACAATTGTTGGCTGATCTACTTACTATAAAAGAAACTTTTCCAGAAAAACAATTTTATGAAATAAAATGTGCTTATGTTGGAGATGCACATAATAACATGGGAAATAGTTTATTAGAAGCTGCATCGTTAGTAGGATTAGATCTGCGTTTAGTAGCTCCTAAAGAATGTTGGCCAGAAAAAAAACTATTTAAATATTGCGAAGAGAAAATAAAAAAGACTAAAGGTAGCATAATATGTACTGAAAAAATTAGTGAAGGAGTAAAAGATGTCGATTTAATCTATACTGATGTTTGGGTCTCTATGGGAGAACCAGAAAAAGTATGGGAAAAAAGAATTAACTTATTAAGTTCTTACCAAGTAAATGATTTGATGTTATATAAAACTAATAATCCTAAAGTACAAGTATTACACTGTCTTCCTGCTTTACATGATCAAAAAACTAATATAGGAAAATCTATATTAAAACAATATGGTTTTAAAAATGGGATGGAAATAACAGATGATGTTTTTCAAAACAATCAAAAAATTATTTTTGAGCAAGCAGAAAATCGATTACACACTATAAAAGCAATTATTGTATCTAGTTTATTGAAAACAATTGATTTTTAAAAAGTATAACTTTTTGTTAAAACAACTCAAGATTTTTTTAGTTTCTTTATATGTTGAAAAGTATTTTTTATGATCTTTTCTTCAATAATCAAGGAAAATAAAATTTGAGAAATTCTCTATATAAAAAAAATATTATTTCAATTAATGATTTGCAACGTAATGAATTAGAATTAGTTTTAAATAAATCTGCAATGCTCAAGAAAAAACCACAACCTGATTTATTAAAAAATAAAATTATAGCCAGCTGTTTCTTTGAAGCATCAACACGTACTCGTTTATCATTTGAAACAGCTGTTTATCGCTTAGGTGCTTCAATAGTAGGATTTTCTGATGGTCATAATATTTCTTTAGAAAAAAAAGGAGAAACATTAGCAGATACTATTTCAGTAATTAGTTCATATGTCGATGCAATTATTATTCGACATCCTCAAGAAGGATCTGCGCGTTTAGCTGTAGAGTTTTCTAATAAAATCCCAATATTCAATGCAGGGGATGGAGCAAATCAACATCCCACACAAACACTTTTAGATTTGTTTACTATACAAGAAACTCAAGATAGACTTACTCATTTAAATATAGCTATAGTTGGAGATCTTAAATATGGAAGAACAGTACATTCATTAACACAAGCATTGGCTAAATTTAAAAAAAATAAATTTTATTTTATTTCTCCTGATGCTTTATCAATGCCTAACTATATTAACAATATGCTTGATAAAAAAGAAATTTATTGGAAAAGATATAAAAATATTGAAGAGATAATCTCTGAAATAGATATTCTTTATATGACTCGAATTCAAAAAGAAAGACTCGACTCTACTGAATATGCAAATGCAAAATCAAAGTTTGTATTACACACTTCAATTTTAAAAAATGCGCGTAGCAATCTAAAAATATTACATCCTCTTCCGCGTATAGATGAAATAGATCGGGATGTAGACTATACACCTTATGCCTGGTATTTTAAACAAGCTGCAAATGGAATTTATGCACGTCAGGCAATCTTATCTTTAGTATTAATAGAAAAACACCTATAAATAAAAAAATATATGGAAATAAACAAACTTCAAGTAGAAGCTATTAAATCTGGTAGCGTAATCGATCATATTCCTGCACATATTGGTTTTAAATTATTGTCTTTATTTAGATTTACTGAAACAGAAAAACGTATTACTATAGGTTTGAATTTACCTTCTAAAAAGTTAGGAAAAAAAGACATTATAAAAATTGAAAATACTTTTCTTAGTGGTGATCAAATTAATCAATTGGCGATTTATGCTCCACATGCTACAGTAAATTATATTAATAAATATAATTTAGTCAGAAAAGTTTTTCCAACTTTACCTGAAAAAATTGACAGAATTTTAATATGTCCAAATAGTAATTGTGTTAGTAATCACAATCTCATTACTTCCAGTTTTATTTTTAAAAAAGATCAATTTTTCAATATAAATTTAATATGTAAATATTGTGAAAAAGAATTTTCTAAAAATATAGTTTTATCTTATTAGTAATATTATTCGCATATATAATATATTAAACATATGAGTGATAATTTATGAAATGTATCATTAACACCAAAAACGCCCCTAAACCTATCGGTCCTTATTCACAAGCTATTAAAATCGATGATTTTATTATATTATCAGGACAAATACCTATTGATGTCACGTCTAATCACATACCAGATAATATTTCCGAACAAACATATCTTGTATTAAATAATATCAAATCTATTTTGACTGATGCGGGATTTAAAGTAAAAAATATTGTAAAAACTACGGTTTTTACTACCAATTTAGAGAAAATTAATATAATTAATGAAATTTATAAAAAATTTTTCATAGATAATAAGTCAAATTTTCCTGCTCGATCCTGTATTGAAGTTCAGGCGCTACCTAAAAATGTAAAAATAGAGATTGAAGCAATAGCATGTAAAAAATAATTTTTAAAAATATTTGCTCTATTTAAAGCATTAATGATAAATTAAAACATGTGTAATATGCCGCAAAGCGGCATAAAAACTGAAACATTAAATTTTTCTACGACGAAAAAAAGACGTTTTAAGTTCATTTTTTTTAGATGTATTAGATTTGTTTATACTATTTTCAGGAACACGACGACTACTATTTTTATCTCTATTAAAAATAGAGCGATTAGACGTCTTACTTTCATAACTTCTTAAATCTTTTAATAATTTTATATTAATTAATTTGTTTAAGATTCTAGTACGAGTGAAGTTTTGTAGTAAATCTTTAGACATTCCCTTAGGTAATTCAATTGTAGAATAAGAAGAAAAAAGTTTAATATTGCCAATATTACGACTATTAATATTCCCTTCATTAGCAATTGCTCCGACTATATGACGCACTTCAACTCCATCATTACGACCTACTTCAATACGATATAAATCCATATCTTTATTATCACGACGTTCACGACGTAATCGACTATTTCGATTATCCTCACGTCGATATTCATCTTTTAATAATGCATCCCGTGATTGACGTTTTATTGGATCTGATTTAATTATTAAAGGACGTTCACCTTGAGCCATTTTCAACAAAGCAGCCGCTAAAGTTTTTATATCTAAATCATCAGTAGAATATAACTTATCTAATAAAACACTATATTCATCTAAATCTCGACTTTCTAATTGTTGTTGTACTTTTTTAGCAAATTGCTCAAGACGTCTTTGACATAATAATTCTATTTTTGGCAATTGAACTTCCGGAATAGACTGTTTAATAGTACGTTCTATATTGCGTAACAAACGACGCTCACGATTTTCAACAAATAATAATGCCCGACCTGCTCGACCTGCTCGACCTGTTCGACCTATGCGATGAACATAAGATTCTGAGTCCATAGGAATATCATAATTGATAACCAAACTAATACGATCAACATCCAAACCACGTGCTGCTACATCTGTAGCAATTAAAATATCTAATCTACCATTTTTTAATCTTTCTAAAGTTTGTTCTCGTAATGCTTGATTCATATCTCCATTTAATGCTGCACTATTATATCCATTACGTTCTAATGCTTCAGAAACTTCTAAAGTTGCATTTTTAGTTCTAACGAAAATAATTGTAGCTGAAAAATCTTCTGCTTCTAAAAAACGAATTAATGCGTCGGTTTTTCGACCATATACCATCCAATAACTCTGTTTAATATCTGGTCGTGTAGTTATATTAGACTGAATTTTAATCTCTTGTGGATTTTTCATAAATCTTTTGGAAATACGACGAATTGCTTCTGGCATTGTCGCAGAAAACAATGCAGTTTGATGTTCTTTTGGAATCTGAGTCATAATAGTTTCTACATCTTCTATAAATCCCATCCGTAACATTTCGTCTGCTTCATCTAAAACTAATCCGTGTAAATTAGAAAGATTGAGTGTTCCTCTTTTTAAATGATCTAATAAACGACCTGGAGTTCCTACAACAATTTGAGGTCCTTGTCGTAACGCACGTAATTGAAGTTCATATCTTTGACCACCGTACAAAGGCAGTACATGTATCCCGATCATATATTTAGAAAAATCTGAAAATGCTTCTGCTACTTGAACTGCTAATTCTCTTGTAGGAGCTAATACTAATATTTGAGGAGCTTTTAAATTAATATCAAGATTATGTAATAATGGCAATGAAAAAGCAGCTGTCTTGCCGCTTCCTGTTTGTGCCATTCCTAATACATCACGTCCTTCTAAAAGCAAAGGAATACATGATGCTTGAATAGGAGAAGGTTTAACGTATCCCATTTCAGTTAAAGATTGAATAAGAAAAGGATTTAAACCAAGAAAAGAAAATGTGCTTTCAATATGAGTCATGCAGTAGATATGCCTTTTAAGTTACCGTGGCCAGTCTACATAGCTCATTATGAAAATATTTATTTATTCTCATTGAAAAGTGTGAACCGGCTCAAATTAAATGATCTAAAAAATAAAACCATTGAATTTTTAAAAATCAATAATAATATTTCTTAGTTATTGCCAATGATTTGTTAAGTATTAGATATATTAAAAACAACATTAGCAACTTGTTGAAATTTATTTTTTTAAAAATTATATATTTATATTATATAATAATTTTTATAAAATAAAATGAATTAAGTTTATACTGTTTCTGTTTATATGGTACTATTTGAGAACATATAAATCTATATTTTATTAAAAAAATATAAATAATTTTCAAGTAATATAATTATATCAGATAATAGCATTATTTATTGATGTATTAGAAACAATAGAATTTTCTATTTCTTTAATACTTAACCTTAAACGACCTTGACGATCTATTTCCAAGACTTTAACAGATATCATTTGATCAATTTTTAAATGATTAGATACTTTATCTACTCTTTTATCAGAAATTTGTGAAATATGTACTAGACCCTCTTTTCCTAAACCAATAGAGACAAAAGCACCAAAATCAACAATACGAGTCACTTTTCCAGAATAAATTTGACCTACTTCAATTTCTGCTGTAATCTCTTTAATTCTACGGATAGCAAGCTTTGCTTTTTCTTTAACAGTAGATGATATTTTAACTGTGCCATCATCTTCAATTTCGATTATAGTTCCAGTTTCTTCAGTTAACATTCGAATGACAGAACCTCCTTTACCTATAACATCTTTAATTTTTTCAGGATTAATTTTTATAGTATGAATTCGAGGTGCAAATTCAGAAATATCAATTCTAGATTTGTTTAATGCTTGGTTCATTACGTTTAAGATATGAAGTCTAGCTGATCTTGCCTCATTTAAAGCTGCATGTATAATTTCATTGGTAATGCCTTCTATCTTCATATCCATTTGTAAAGCTGTGATTCCATCTTCTGTACCAGAAACTTTAAAATCCATGTCACCTAAATGATCTTCATCACCTAAAATATCCGAAAGCAACACGTATTTATCTCCTTCTTTAACTAATCCCATTGCTATTCCGGCAACAGCAGATTTAATAGGTACCCCTGCATCCATTAAAGCCAAAGAAGCACTACAAACAGAGGCCATAGAAGAAGAGCCATTAGATTCTGTGATTTCAGATACTACTCGAATAGTATAAGGAAAATCATCTAATTTAGGCATTACAGCTAAAAGACTTCTTTTAGCAAGACGACCATGACCAATTTCTCGTCTTTTAGGTGAACCTACCATCCCAATTTCTCCAACAGAATAAGGAGGGAAATTATAATGAAATAAAAAATTATCTATTCTGTCTCCTAATAATTCATCTAAATTTTGTGCGTCTCTCGATGTTCCTAAAGTTACAGAAGCTAAAGATTGAGTTTCTCCCCTAGTAAATAAAGCAGAACCATGTGTTCGAGGTAAAATACCAGTTCGAACATCTAAAGCACGAATCATATCTTTTTCACGTCCATCAATACGTGTTTGATTGTTTAATATACGCTTTCGAACAACTTTTTTTTCAATTTTTTGAAAAATATCTTCTATTTCTAATGTATCTATATTTGAATTTTCTTCTAAAAATAATTTAATTGTATCTTCTTTAATACTATTTAATTTTTCAATCCTATCTTGTTTATTAAAAATAAAATAAGCGTCACTTATCTCTTTTTCAGAGATATCAATAATTTTCGATTCTAGTATTTTGTTTCTTTCTGGATAAGACATAATCCATGGTAACTTACTAGCTTCATTTGATAAAGAACGAATGTTATTAATTACTACTTGTTGTTGTTGATGACCAAATACAATAGCTCCAAGAATTTGTTCTTCACTAAGTATTTTAGACTCCGCTTCTACCATAAGAGTAGCGTTTTGTGTTCCTGAAATCATTAAATCTAAAGAACTGTTTTTCATATCTTCACTAATAGGATTCAATACATATTGATTATTAATATAACCAACTCTTGCAGCACCTACTGGACCATAGAATGGAATCCCAGATAAACTAAGTGCTGCGGATGCACCTATAATAGAAATTATATCAGGATTAATTTGAGGGTTAACTGACACTACCGTAGCAATTATTTGAACTTCATTTAAAAAATTCTTTGGAAATAATGGACGGATAGGTCGATCGATTAGTCTAGCTGTTAATATTTCATTTTCACTAGGACGTCCTTCTCTTCTAAAAAAACCACCAGGTATACGACCTGCTGCATATGTACGTTCTTGATAATTAACAGTAAGAGGAAAAAATTTTTGTCCTGCATTTATTTTTTTTTGTCCAACAACAGTTACAAAAACTGCTGTATCATCCATACTAGCCATAACAGCAGCTGTAGCCTGTCGAGCCATCACACCTGTTTCTAAAGTGATTGTATGTTGGCCATATTGAAATTTACGTACAATGGGATTTAGCAAAATAATATCCTTAACATAAAACTAATTTTTTAATAAAAAGACGTTACATTTTTTAAAAATTTTTCAAAATTAAAAAAATGTAAAAAAAGGGCTAATAAAGCCCTTTGAAAAATCTGTTTTTTATTATAATAAAATATTTAATTTTATTTTTTATAAAAAGTATTCATCGTCTTAAACGTAAATCTTCAATTAAAGCGGTGTAACGAGATATATTTTTTTTCTTTAAATAATCTAATAATTTACGACGTTTCGATACCATATTTAAAAGACCTCTGCGACTGCAATGATCTTTTTTATGTTGAGAAAAATGTGTTTGAAGATGATTAATTTGCTTGGTCAACAAAACAACTTGCACTTCTGTCATCCCGCTATTTGTATCAGATTTGCCATATTTTATAATGATTTTTTTAGTATCAATTGCCGATAAAGACATATAAAAATACTCCATATATTAAAAACTATATTAAATTAATTTCAACTTAATTCAGTTATTTGAAAATAATATCATGCCAATCTTAAATTTAATAGTGAATAACTTAATTAGTAAATCTAGAAACTAATCGGTATGGAATTAACAACGCTTCTTTATTAATTTTTCCTACACCAATAAATCTTTTAGACTTTTCTTCTATTACACGTACTAAACTATTTTTTATATTAGAAAAAAAATTTATTTTTGCACCTAATTTAAAATTATATGATTCTTCAGTAGAAAGATAAATTTTAGGTAAAAAAGATACAAGATCATCTATAGGCATTAACAAATCATCTATATTTTTAAAAATTTTAACATTGTCAATATTTTTTAGACTAGATAATTTATATAAATTAGAAATTGTCACTAATTGAGTATGCAGATATGAAGCTACTTGTAAGCGCCGCAAGAAAACAACATGAGCACCGCAGCCTAATTTTTCTCCTAAGTCATCAATAAGAGTTCTAATATATGTTCCTTTTGAACACGATATTTTGAATGAAATTAAATTTTTTTCTTGATGAATAGAATATATATCATATATTGTAACTTTTCTTGTATCACGTGTGATGTTTATTCCTCGACGTGCATATTTATATAACGGTATACCATTATATTTTATTGCTGAATACATTGAAGGCATCTGTTCAATTAAACCAATGAATTCTCTTATAGATAGAAGAAGCTTTCGAAAATTAAATAAAATAGGCCTCTTTTGTATAATAATTCCATCAGAATCAGATGTAGACGTTTTTTCACCTAACTTAGCAATAACATGATATGTTTTATGAGATTCTGTCAAATAATATGAAAATTTAGTACATTCTCCAAAACAAATTGGCAACATTCCTGTTGCTAAAGGATCTAGAGTCCCAATATAACCTGCTTTTTTTGCATTAAAAATAATTTTAACCTTCTGTAAAGCATTATTAGAAGAGATACCTCGAGGTTTATCTAGTAAAAGTAATCCATGAATATTGCGTTTTTTATAAAAAAACATCTATTTACCTTTCTTTTATTGATTCAAACATGTACTTTTATTATTTTTTTGATAAACTTTCTAAAATATATGAAATTTTATTACCTTTTAAAAAGGAATCATCATGATAAAAGATAATATTTGGAACAATGCGTAATCTCATTCTTTGACATAATAAGCTACGAATATAACCAGTAGCTTTATTCAAGATAATTAACATTTTTTTTACATTTAATTTATCATCACTTTGTAGAAAACTAACAAATATTTGCGCGTGAGATAAATCTTTAGAAACTTGCACATCAGAAACTGTTATTATTGTTTTAATACGTGGATCTTCAAGTGAATACTGTATAATCACAGCTATTTTTTTTTGTAATTCTTGAGCAATACGGATGGATCGATTAAATAATTTTTCCATAATTATATTACCAAATTAAATATTTTATAAAAAATACATCATACTTTATAATATTCTCTTAATTTCTTTTACTTCAAAAACTTCTATAATATCTCCAACACGTATGTCATTATAATTCTTTATACCGATTCCACACTCTAAACCATTTCGTGTTTCATTTACATCTTCTTTAAAACGACGTAGGGACTCTAGTTCACCTTCATATATAACTATATTATCTCTTAATATATGAATAGGATTACTGCGTTTAATTATTCCTTCTATAACCATACAACCAGCAATTACACCAAATTTAGGAGATTTAAATATATTTCTTACTTCAGCCAAACCAATAATGTCTTCTTTATATTCAGGCGATAAAAGACCTGTCATAGCAGATTTGACTTCATCAAGTAAATCATAAATAACCGAATAGTATCGAAGATCTAAATGTTCAGAATTAATTATTTTTTTAGCAGAAGAATCTGCACGAACATTAAATCCTAAAATAATAGCATTTGAAGCTAATGCTAAAGAAGCATCTGTTTCCGTGATACCTCCAATTCCTAATCCTATTATTTTTATTTTTACTTCATTAGTAGATAATTTTAATAAAGCTCCAGAAATAGCTTCTAAAGAACCTTGTATATCAGATTTAAGAATAATTTTTAATTCAGATACATTATCTTTTTTTATATTATCAAACATGTTTTCTAAATTCATTTTATTTTGATTAGATAATTTTATTTCACGTGATTTCTCTTTACGATAAGATGCCACTTCTCTTGCCTTTTTCTCATCACGAACCACAGTGACTATATCTCCAGAAAAAGGAACTTTAGACAAGCCTAATACTTCTACTGGGATCGATGGTCCTGCACTTAAAACTTCAGTTCCATTTGCATCACGCAAAGATTTAATACGCCCATATTCAAAACCACATAATATTATATCTCCTTTATTTATTTTTCCTCTTTTTACTAATATAGTAGCTATTGGTCCTCGACCTTTATCAAGAAAAGACTCAATAACAATACCTTCAGCCATACCAGTAGATACTGTTTTTAATTCTAACATTTCTGCTTGTAATAAAATCGCATTCAATAATGTATTGATACCTTTTCCTGTTTTTGCAGAAACAGATACAAATATATTTTCGCCACCCCATTCTTCTGAGAGAATATTGTATTTCATTAAATCATTTCTAACTTTATCAATATCAGAATCTATTTTGTCAATTTTATTAATAGCAACTATTACTGGAACATTAGCGTCTTTTGCATGTTGTATAGCTTCTATGGTTTGTGGCATCACACCATCGTCTGCTGCTACAACTAAAACAACAATATCAGTTAATTTAACACCACGCGATCTCATTGCAGTAAATGCTGAATGTCCAGGTGTATCTAGAAAAGTAATTGAACCTAAATCAGTTTTTACATGATAAGCACCAATATTTTGTGTAATTCCACCAGCTTCATGAAATGCTGTTTTTGTTGAACGAATATAATCTAATAACGACGTTTTTCCATGATCAACATGTCCCATTATAGTTACTACTGGAGCTCTAATAATAGAAACATTATTTCCTGTATCACGATCTTTCATAATCAATTCTTCTAATACATTTTCTGGTTGTATAATGACTTTATGACCCATCTCTTCTGCAATTAATTGAGCTGTATCTTGATCAAGAACGTGATTAATTGTTCCTATAATTCCCATATTCATCATGTTTTTAATAACTTCAGAACTCTTTATTGCCATTTTATTTGCTAAATCAGAAACAGAAATTGTATTACTAATAATGACATCTCTATTAATAATAGATTCAGGTTTTTGAAAAACTTGTTGTAATAAAATAGGTTTATTTTTTTGTTTGCTATTTTTTTTATTACGATTAGAAGTACGAATTTCTTCTTTATAATGTTTTCCACTATGAAAACTTTTATTGTTTTTTTTATGTCGATGATTTTTTGAAATTCGACTATGATTTCTTTTGTCTGTTTCTACTTCTCTGTCGTTGTCATCTTCGGCTTGACGTGCATGTAAAAATGTTGTTAGATGATAATCTTTTTTTTCCTCCTTATGAGACGGTCTTTCTTCTATATTTTCTTTAATTCTTTTTTTATTGTTTAATTCAAAGGAACTAGATTCTAAATGTTTCTTAAATTTTTTATTTTTTTCATCTTTATTTAAATTTTTTGATTTTTTTAAATGTAAAAATTTCAAATCATGTTTATTTAATTCTAGTTTATCAATATTTTTTATATGTTTTTTTTCTAAATCATTAGTTTCTATGTTTTTTTTAAAAACTTTTTTTTCTTTGTTGCGTGAAACTAGTATTTTTTTTATTGAAGGTGTAATTGTTTGTTTTATGTTTAATAAACTTTCAGTTTCTAGTTTATTATTTTTTACATATACTCTTTTTTTTCTAACTTCTACTTGTACAGATTTATTTTTCCCTCCAATACCTGAAACACTTAAAGTGCTACGTGTTTTTCTTTGTAATACCAAGGTATCTAAAGAATATTTTTTTTTAGATTCTAAATGTTTTAATAAAAGATTCTTTTCAATAAAATTGATATGATCATCTTGAGTTTTTGTTATACCAATATCAGATAATTCTTTTATTAATTTATTAATTGATATTTTTATCCCATTTGATAAAACTTTTAAACTTATATCTGGCATATTATTGTTCCTATTATCAGACTTTACTACCAAACCAACAAATATTACGAGCAGCCATAATCAGCAAACCAGCCTTTTCAGAATTTAAATTCTCAATATCAGTTAAATCATCTATTCCTTGATCAGCCAACTCTTCTAAAGTAAATATATTCTTTTCAGCTAATTGCAAAGCTAGTACTGCATCCATCCCGTTTATTTTTAGTAAATCTTTTTCTATTTTTCTTTCTTTAACAATACTAATTGTTCTATCTGATTCTATTTCGAGCAAGCTATTTTTTGCTCCTTTACGAACTAGTTTCGCTTGTTCTTCAGTTAAATCATCAATTTCTAGTAATTCGTTAAATGGTATATAAGCTAATTCTTCGAGAGAAGAAAAACCTTCTTTTACTAAAATTTTAATAATGTTTTCATTTACGTTTAAATATTTCTTAAAAGTATTAAAAGCAGCATGAGCTTCTTCTTGATGTTTAGAATTCAAATCTTCCGTAGTCATAACGTTTAATTCCCAACCACTAATTTGAGAAGCTAAACGAACATTTTGACCATTTCGACCAATAGCTTGTGCTAAATTATTCACATCTACTGCTATATCCATAGTACGCCTATCTTCATCTACAACAATAGAAACTACATCAGCTGGAGCCATTGCGTTTATCACAAATTGAGCGGCATTATCATCCCATAAAATAATGTCAATACGTTCTCCACATAATTCGCTAGATACTGCTTGTACACGAGCACCTCTCATACCCACGCAAGCTCCCACAGGATCAATACGTTTATCATTAGTTTTTACTGCTATTTTAGCTCGTGATCCTGGATCACGAGCTGCTGCTTTTATTTCGATGATCTCTTCTCCAATTTCAGGAACTTCTATTCGAAATAATTCAATAAGCATTTCAGTTTTAGAACGACTTATAAATAATTGAGGACCACGAGCTTCTGGATGTACCGCATATAAAATACCTCGGATACGATCACCAGGACGAAAATTTTCTCTAGGTAACATACCTTCACGTAAAATTAACGCTTCAGCATTGTTTCCTAAATCTAACATTATGTTATCTCGATTAATTTTTTTAACTATACCAATAATTATTTGACCAATATATCTTCGAAATTGTTCAACTAGCATTGCTCTTTCTGCTTCGCGAACTTTTTGAACAATTACTTGCTTTGCAGTTTGAGTTGTTATTCTATCAAAATCAACAGATTTAATCTGTTCTTCAACATAATCATTAAGATGAACTTTTTCACCTTCAAAACATGCTGCTCCTAAAGTAATTTCTCTAGTTGGTTGAGTAACAGTCTCTACTACCATCCAACGTCGAAAAGTAGTAAAACTTCCAGTTTTTCGATTTATACTTACTCTTATATCAATTTCTTGTTCGTGTTTTTTCTTAGTTGCTGTTGCTAATGCAATTTCTAAAGCTTCAAAAATTTTTTCGCGGGGAAGAGATTTTTCATTAGAAACAGCCTCGACAACAGCTAAGATTTCTTTATTCATACTAGAGAACCTCAAAATAAAAACTTTTAAAATAAATTATCGCAACTTATTTTACATGTATTAATTACAAAAAAATTTAATTGTGAAATTAGATAATTAATACACTAATTTTTATTAATCAAGAGTTTATATAATTAATGATTACTTATACTAAAAAACAAAATAAACCATATAATTTGCAACAAATATTCTAATAAAAAACCCCGAAAATTCGGGGTTTCAGGTGCTATCACCCTATATGTGAAGTTTATCATCAAAAAATGTTTTATATATTCAATACTTACGTAGTATTACTTTAAAAATTCATCTAATCATTTAAAAATTAATTTTTAGTAATATATTCGTATTACCGAGAATGGGATTTGAACCCATACGCCTGTTTGGCACTATCCCCTCAAGATAGCGTGTCTACCAATTCCACCATCTCGGTAAAAATTTATTATAATTACATCTTTTATATATATTTACACTAAGAAGACGATAATTAATGAGGTATATCAGAATGCAACATCTTTTTATTTGAAAAATGATTTTTTTCTACAGTTTTTTTATAATCATCTTTCCAAAAAAGATCTGAATCAATTTTTCTACTATTAATATTACATAAAATAATACTTATCACTAAAAATAAACAAGAAAAAATTCTAATAATATTAGTTATTAAGGTATTTGTTCCAATACTATTAAAGCATTTAATATTATTTTTTAAATTTGAATGAACTGTGTTATTAGGTCCTTTTGCTGGTTGTAGCAAAATCAAAAAAATCAAAGAAATTGAAATAACAATAAAAAAAATTAAAAAAAACAAATACATAAAAAATTATTTCCTTTTTTGATACAATATTAACACTTATAATAAATTTATTTTTAATTGACTATAATCCATGTCATTTAAAAAAATATTTTTGATAAAGAATTTATATATAAATTTATACATATAAATTATCTATTTAATTTAAAAAAATTATTATAACAGTCATTTTTATAATATAAATTAAAGCGATTGGATAGTTTCTCGAATATAATTAGCTAACTTATATACTTTTAAATAATTTTCACCTTCTACCATAATTCTAATATAAGGCTCTGTACCAGATTTACGAACTAAAATCCGACTATTTTGTCCTAAAATATCTTTATATCGAGATAAAATATCTTGTATTTTTATGTTTTTTTCTATATTTCTATCTTCTTTTAAAAAAATATTCAGCAAAACTTGAGGAAGTAATTTTACTTGACTTAATAAATGATATAAAGTCATATTATTATTAATCATACTTAATAATACTTGTAGGCTAGCTATAATGCCGTCGCCAGTAGAATGTTTGTCTAACAAAATAATATGACCTGATTTTTCAGCTCCTAATAACCATCTTTTTTCTTTAATTTTTTCACATACATTACGATCTCCTATTTCTGCAGCATAAAAAGGAATTCCTAGTTCTTTTAAAGCTACAATGATACCCATATTAGTCATTAAAGTGCCTACAACACCACCTTTTAATTTGTTTTTTTTTAAATATTCTTTTGCAATAATATAAATTATTTGATCTCCATCTACTTTATTACCTAAATGATCTACCATAATGACACGATCTCCATCACCATCAAATGCTAAACCAATATCTGCTTTTTCTAATAAAACTATTTTTTTTAATTTTAAAATATTAGTAGATCCTGAGTTTTTATTTATATTTACTCCATTAGGATCAATAGAAATATTAATAACTTTTGCACCTAGATCTTCAAAAATTTTAGGTGCTGTATTAAAAGTTGAACCATTAGCACAATCTAAAATAATAGTAAATTTTGATAAATCTAAATCTTTAGGAAAAGTATTTTTACAAAAGTTAATATATTGATTCTCAGGTTCTATAATATCATTAGAACAACCAAAACTCATATGATTAGGATAAAAAAAGGTGTTTTTTATTTTTTGTTCAATAGATAATTCTATTTTTTTAGTTAATTTAATTCCGTTTTTATAAAAAATTTTTACCCCGTTATCATAAAAAAGATTATGAGAACCTGAAATAACAATACCTGCAGAAGCATTTAAAGATTTTGTAAAATATGCAATTGCTGATGTAGGTATACAATTAGCTAATAAAGTGGATACTCCTGTTGATAAAATACCAAATTCTAAAACAGACTGTAACATAGATCCAGAAATACGCGTATCTCTTCCAATGATAATTTTCTTTGTTTTGTTTTTTCCTAACACTGTTCCAATAGACCATCCTAATTTTAATAAAAAATTTGGTGTGATTGGATTAATTCCTACTTTCCCACGTATACCGTCTGTTTTAAAATATTGCAAAACAGTCATAATGATTTCATTCCTATTTTATTTAAAAATAATTATATTTTGCAACAAACCATAACAGTTATTATTTTTTAATTAAAAAATAAGATGAAGTTATAGTAATTTTATCACTTCATCTTATTTTAAGATATACTAAATGAAGGAATGTTAAATATTATAAAATTAATATTTTTTGAAATAAGATCTTTTAATAAAAGAATCGTAATATATTTATAAAATACAGAAATTATTTATTTATATCTGTCTCGATCCATCCCTTTGGTTTTCGTACTTCTCTTCTTTTCATTAAATCATCAATCTGAAATGCATCAATAGTCTCGTATTTTATCAAGGCTTCTTTCATAGCATGTAATATATCAATATTTTCATTTAAAATTTTTCGAGCTCTACTATAATTAATTTCAATCAACAATTTTACTTCTTCATCAATAATTCTGGCTGTTTCATCAGACATATGTTTAGCTTTAGCAACTGAACGTCCTAAAAATACTTCCCCTTCTTCTTCAGCATACAACAAAGGTCCTAGTTTTTCTGAAAATCCCCATTGAGTCACCATATTTCGTGCTAAGCTTGTAGCTATTTTAATATCATTACAAGCACCAGTAGAAACGTTTTTAACACCATAAATAATCTCTTCTGCTAAACGACCACCATATAGAGTAGATATTTGACTTTCTAACTTTTGGCGGCTAATACTAAGAGCATCTGACTCAGGTAAGAAAAATGTAACACCTAGTGCTCGACCTCTAGGTATAATAGTCACTTTATGTGCAGGATCATGATCAGGCACTAATCTTCCAATAATAACATGTCCAGCTTCATGATACGCAGTTGATTCTTTTTGAAAATCACTCATAACCATCGATCTTCTTTCAGAACCCATCATCATTTTATCTTTTGCTCTTTCAAATTCCAGCATAGAGACAACGCGATTGTCAAGTCTAGCTGCAAAAAGAGCTGCTTCATTAACCAAATTAGCTAAATCAGCACCTGAAAAACCTGGTGTACCACGTGCAATAATCATAGGATCTACATCTTTAGATAAAGGAACTTTTCTCATGTGTACTTTTAAAATTTGTTCTCGTCCACGAATATCTGGAAGTGCTACAATTACTTGACGATCAAAACGACCAGGACGTAAAAGAGCTGGATCTAAAACATCAGGCCTATTAGTAGCAGCTATTAAAATAATACCTTCATTTCCATCAAAACCATCCATTTCTACTAACATCTGATTGAGTGTTTGTTCTCTTTCATCATGCCCTCCACCTAGTCCAGCACCTCTTTGACGTCCCACTGCGTCAATTTCGTCAATAAAAATTATACATGGTGCAGATTTTCTTGAATGCTCAAACATATCCCTTACTCTAGAAGCACCTACTCCGACAAACATTTCAACAAAATCAGATCCAGAAATAGTGAAAAAAGGAACTTTAGCTTCTCCAGCTATTGCTTTTGCCAGTAATGTTTTACCGGTACCTGGTGGTCCAACCATTAGTATACCTTTAGGTATTTTACCTCCTAATTTTTGAAAACGACTTGGTTCTTTAAGATATTCTACTAATTCACTAACTTCTTCTTTTGCTTCATCACACCCCGCAACATCTGAAAAAGTAGTATGAATTTGATCTTCTGATAGCATTCGTGCTTTACTTTTTCCAAATGACATTGCTCCTTTTCCACCACCCATTTGCATTTGACGCATAAAAAAAATCCAAACACCAATAAGTAAAAGCATGGGAAACCAAGATATAAGAATTGAAACAAGAAGGCTTGGTTCTTCAGGAATTGTTCCAACAATTTTAACTCTTTTTGTCAAAAGATTGTCCAAAAGTTTAGGATCATTCATAGGAATATAAGTAGTGTATTTACTACTATCCTTTTTAGTAACACTAATCATACGTCCGTTAATATACGCTTCACGGACCTGATCTTGATTTACTTCTGACAAAAAAGTTGAATAATCAACTTTATGATTATTTGTATCATTAGTATTGAAATTCTGAAAAATAGACATTAATACAACTGTAATAACCAACCAGAAGATCAGGTTTTTAACCATGTCACTCAAAGGAACAACCTCTCATTAAATCTATATTTTAAAAACAACACAGATTATTATAATATTTATCTGGTTGCTATAATGAATATCTCTCGAGATCTTGTCCGAGAAGTTTTAGGTTTACAAATTTTAATTTTTGCAAATAATATTTTAATTTCTTCGTACAATTCATTAAAACCTTCTCCCTGAAATGATTTCAATAAAAAAATACCATTTTTAGATAAAACATAATTTGCTATTTTTAATGCCGACTTAGACAAGTCAATAATACGTGGCATATCAATAGAAAAATGTCCTGTTATATTAGGAGCCATATCTGACATCACCAAATGAAATGTAGTATCGCTTAAAGAACTTAACATTAAATTTAATATTTTTTTATTACGAAAATCTCCTTGAAAAAAATCAACACCTTTTATTGGTTTAATAGGTAATATATCACAGGCTATAATACGTCCTTTTTTTCCTATCTTATCAAGAGCATATTGTGACCAACTTCCAGGAGCAGCACCTAAATCAATAACATTCATGCCAATTTTAAATAATTTATAACTTTTATCCAATTGTTGTAATTTAAACCAAGCTCTTGAACGTATGTTATTTTTTTTCGCTTCCTTGACATATTGATCTTTAAAATGTTCTAATAGCCAACGATTAGAACTACTTGTTTTTTTTTTAGAAATCATGTTTTTACTATTTTAAAATGAATTTCTTAATAAAATATTAAAAATATTTTAACGAGATTAAATAAATCTTAAAACTATATATAATTTATTTTTAAAATCTTATATTCAACATCGCCACCCGGTGTACATATACTTACCACATCATTAATTTTTTTTCCAATCAGACCTCTTGCTATTGGAGAATTAATTGAAATTAAATATTTTTTAAAATCAGATTCATCATCCCCTACAATTTGATAAGTAAATTTTTCATTATTTTTCATATTTAAAATGCTAACAGTGGAACCAAAAATTACCCGACCATTATTGGATATTTTTGTTATGTCTATAATTTGCGAATTAGATAATTTTAACTCAATCTCTTTAATACGTCCTTCACAAAAACTTTGCTCTTCACGAGCTGAATGATATTCAGCATTTTCTTTTAAATCACCATGTTCTCTAGCTTCTGCTATTGCTGTAATAATACGAGGACGTTTTATACTTTTTAATTTTTTAAGTTCTTGACGAAGTTTTTCTGCCCCTCTTACAGTCATCGGAATTAGATTGATCATATAAACACTCCAGTATTTTTTATTTAGTATTTAAAAAAATATAAAAAATATTCTTTAAAAT
Organism: Buchnera aphidicola (Sitobion avenae); assembly: GCF_005082585.1. Taxonomy (NCBI): domain Bacteria; kingdom Pseudomonadati; phylum Pseudomonadota; class Gammaproteobacteria; order Enterobacterales; family Erwiniaceae; genus Buchnera; species Buchnera aphidicola. The sequence goes on from NZ_CP034855.1 coordinate 422,224, forward strand.
TCAAAAAAATGTTAAATTATATTTTGTATTTAATAATATTTCATCTCTATATAAATTTTTAACTGTTAAAATTTTTATCCCATATCTTTTGCAAAAATTCTAAATACAAGATTATAAAAAAATTTTTTTAAGAAAATTTAATGAACTTTTATCAATAAAAAAATACATTTAAAATAAATTAACAATATAAATATTAAATTTATCTAAAAAAAACATTGAAAAAAATTTTATGAGATTTAATAATTTTCTTATAAAATATATTTTTTAATATTAAATATATTCATCTATTTTAAAGTAAAAAATATAATTTATCAAAATTTTAAAAATTTAGTTATATATTATTGATTAATTTATTTAACAACATGATTAATTAATAGAAAACATGATTATTTTTTTGAAATTTTCATCCTAAATAACATATTTAATTCAAAGTAGATTGCAAAATGGATAATCAAAATATCAAGTCATTACTAGTTAATAGATTAAATCTAGAAAAAGCTTTTGTTACAGGAGACACAAATCATATTAAGATCATTGCTATAGGAAACATTTTTAAAGGTATTACGCAAGTAAAAAGACAACAAATAGTTTATAAACCTTTAATAAATATGATTTCAGAAAAGCAAATCCATGCTGTATCCATTGTTACTTATACACCTCAAGAATGGGAAAAATATACAAAAGAAAATAATTCTGATTATCTATAAAACATCATATTAATAAAACAGAGATTGATTAATGCATGAGTAAATTATACGTAGAAGGGAATAAAAGTTTAAATGGCAATGTTATTATTTCAGGCTCTAAAAACGCAGCACTACCAATTTTATTTATGAGTATATTAACAGAAGAAAAAGTAAAAATTAGTAATGTTCCAAATTTAACTGATATTAACATAGCACTGAAGTTACTTATATATTTAGGAGTAAAAATAAAATATAACAAGATATTATATATTGATGCAAGTTCAATAAATATTTTTTATGCCCCATATCATTTAATTAAAAAAATTAGAGCATCTATATGGATATTAGGCCCTCTTCTAGCACGTTTTGGAAAAGCTAAAATATTTTTACCTGGTGGATGTAAAATTGGCAATAGACCTGTTGATTTACATTTAAATGGTTTAATAAAATTAGGAGCTACAATTACTTTGAAAGATAATTGTATTGATGCCTATGTTAAAGGGCGTCTGCAAGGAAAATATATCTTCATGAAAAAAATTAGTGTCGGTGCTACTATTACAATTATGAGTGCCGCAACTTTAGCTGAAGGATTTACAATAATTGATAATGCAGCACGTGAACCAGAAATTGTCGATATTGCAAAATTTCTAAATACTTTAGGCGCTAATATTATTGGTGCTGGCAGTAATAAAATATATATTAAAGGTGTTATCAAGCTCAATGGTGGTACTCATAAAATAATTCCTGATAGAATTGAAACAGGGACTTTTTTAGTTGCTGCAGCAGCATCTCAAGGATTTATCACTTGCCATGAAACTGAACCAAAACATCTAAATAGTATATTAACGAAACTAACTGAATCTGGAGCTAAAATTAAAACAGGAAAAGACTGGATTCAATTAGATATGAGAGGGAAAAGACCTAAATCTTTACATATTCATACTTCTCCTTATCCAGGATTTCCAACAGACATGCAAGCTCAATTTACTTTATTAAATAGCATTTCTGAAGGTATAGGTACTATAACTGAAACTATATTTGACAATCGTTTTATCTATACATCTGAATTAATTAATATGGGCGCTAAAATAAAAGTGCAAAATAATAATACTATTATATGTCATGGAATACCTAAATTAACATCTTCTAATGTTTTTTGTAGTGATTTAAGAGCATCAGCAACATTAATATTAGCAGGTTGTATTGCAGTAGGTCTAACAATAGTACATCGTACTTATCATCTTATTAGAGGATATGAGTTATTCCCTGATAAACTCAATCAATTAGGCGCTGATATCAAAATCATATAAATGTAGTTAATTTTTTGTTATAAACATACAAAATATTTTTATAAAAAATTTAACTATTTTTATAAAAATACTATTAAAGATATAAAAAATCAAATAAGTGGAGCATTTTATGTATGCAGTTTTTATAAGTGGTGGAAAACAATATCGAGCAACTAAAAATCAAGTTATCAGATTAGAGAAATTAAATAATTCACTTGGTTCTACTATACAGTTCGATAAAATTTTAATGATTTCTGATAAAGATTCTATAAAAATCGGAACTCCTTTTATAAAAGGGGGAATAATAAAAGCTCATGTTCAAAACCACGGACGCTTAAAAAAAATTAAAATTATTAAATTTAATCGCCGTAAACATTATAAAAAACAACAAGGTCATCGTCAACATTTTACTGATGTAAAAATTCTTGACATTAACAATATTACAGGAGAAATTTAAATCAATGGCACATAAAAAAGCTGGCGGTTCTACTAGGAATGGACGAGATTCTAATGCTCAAAGACTTGGCGTAAAATGTTTTGGCGGTCAATTAATTTCATCAGGAAGTATAATTGTAAAACAGCGTGGGACAAAATTTCATCCTGGTAAGAATGTACGTTGTGGAAAAGATCATACAATTTTTGCTATTGCACAAGGAAAAGTAGAATTTCAAAAAAAAGGACTAAAAAAAAGAACATACATAAATATTATAAATTAAATGAAAAATTATTTACGTATAAAAAAACCCCTTTTTAAGGGGGTTCTGTTTTCCTTTCTAATAAAAATATATAATGTATTTAAAAAAATTAATCTTATAAATAAAGCTATTAAATATTAAAATACTCATTAATATTAAAAGAAAATTTAATTGGTATAAAAAATGAAATTTATCGATCAAACTGTAATACAAGTTATTGCTGGAAATGGCGGAAACGGTTGCGTTAATTTTAGGAGAGAAAAATATATTCCCAAAGGAGGTCCAGATGGTGGAGACGGTGGAGACGGTGGAAATGTTTGGTTAGAAGCTGATAATAATTTAAACACTCTTATAGATCTTAGATTCAAAAAAATCTTTCAAGCTGAAAATGGACAAGATGGATCAGGTAAAAAATGCTCTGGTAAAAAAGGAAATGACATTAAAATACACGTACCTATAGGAACGCAAGCAATAAACTATAAAACACGCGAAATAATAGGTGACTTAATTCAACATAAACAAAGAATACTAATCGCTAAAGGGGGGTGGCATGGACTAGGCAATACTAGATTTAAATCTTCAACGAACAGAAGCCCTAGAAAAAGCACACTAGGTACAATAGGAGAAAAAAGAGATATACAATTAGAATTGATTTTAATTGCTGATGTTGGAACACTTGGAATGCCAAATGCTGGAAAATCTACTTTAGTAACAAGTATATCTGGAGCTAAAACAAAAATTGCAGATTATCCATTTACAACATTGAATCCAATTTTAGGCAGTGTGAATATTAATAAAAATAAAAAATTTATTATCGCAGATATTCCAGGTATAATTAAAGGAGCATCTAATGGTTGTGGTTTAGGGATTCGTTTTCTAAAACATTTAGAAAGATGTAAACTATTACTGCATATTGTCGATTTAGTTCCTCAAAATAATTACCATCCAGTGCATAATATTATTACTGTATTGAATGAATTAAAAAAATACAGTTTAAAACTATATAACAAACCAAGATGGTTAGTTTTCAATAAAATAGATTTATTGAGTTCAGAAAAAATAAATCAAATAATTGATGAAATTCAATTTAAATTAAAGAGAAATGAAAAATATTATTTAATTTCATCAGTAGAAAAAACTGGAATAAAAAAATTATGTTTTGATATAAGTAGATATTTAGAAAAATAAAAAAAAGAACTCGGTTTGTTAAAAAAACCAAGTTCTTTAAAATTAATTATGCCCTTTTTAGTCTTAACGCTTAGAAAATTGTGGACGCTTTCTAGATTTTCGAAAACCAACCTTTTTACGTTCGACTTGACGTGAATCACGCGTTACAAATCCAGATTTTCTTAATTCAAAACGTAACGATTCATCATATTTCATTAAAGCACGAGTAATACCCTGTCGAATTGCACCTGCTTGACCAGAAATACCTCCGCCTTTTACTGTAATATAAATATCAAATTTATTAGTCATGTCCACCAATTCTAATGGTTGACGCACGATCATACAAGAAGTTTTACGACCGAAATACTCATTTAAAGAACGTTTATTAACTATTATTGCTCCATTTCCAGATCTAAGAAATACTCTAGCAGAAGAGCTTTTACGACGACCAGTACCATAGTTTTGAGTATGAATCATTACTTTTATACACCTTTATATTAAATGTTTAGCAACTGAGGACATTGTGCTGTATGTTCATGATGTTCATTAGCAAAAACTTTTAATTTTTTAAACATAGAACGTCCTAAAGGACCTTTTGGCAACATGCCTTTCACTGCATTTTCTATTACTCTTTCTGGATGACGAGAGATTATTTCTTCAAATCTAGATTGTTTTATACCACCTACATAACCTGTATGATGATAATAAATTTTATTAATATTTTTATTCCCTGTCACTAGTATTTTAGAGGCATTTATTACAATAATATAATCACCAGTATCAAGATGAGGAGTATATTCTACTTTATGCTTTCCTCTAAGACGAAAAGATAATACACTTGCCAACCTACCTAATATTTTATTCTTTGCATCTATATAATACCAATTTCTTTTAATATTTACTGACTTAAGTGAAAAAGTTTTCATATGCAATCCTTTTTAATATAATTATTTATATAGAAAATCATACTATGATTGACATTAATAAGATATAGTAAACATATTTTACAAAAAATATTTTTACATATATAAAATTAATTAAAACAATAATATTCAAGAAACATATATACTTTTCTATAATCATTTTATAAAAAATTTTCTAAAACACTCTATTTTATATTCAGACATATAACATCTTGCATGAGTAATAAATTATGCCTACTAAAAATTCTTTACTAATCTTTCGTAATGAAATTAACAATATTGACAAAAAAATAGTGAAATTATTAGCTGAAAGAAAAAATCTAGTATTAAAAATAGCTCAATCTAAAATAGAAAATAATCAAGCAATACGAGATATAGAACGTGAAAAAAAAATATTGCAAAAATTAATTTTTTTAGGAAAAAAAAACAATTTAACACCTGAGTATATAACTCAATTATTCCAATTAATCATTGAAGAATCTGTATCAACTCAAAAAAAGTTATTAGAAAAATTTTGCAACGATCATAAATTAATTTCTACTAATTTTTCTTTTCTTGGTCCTAAAGGTTCTTACTCTCATATTGCCGCCTGTGAATACGCAGATCGAAATTTTCAAACATGTATTAAAAATGAATGTTCAACATTTGAAGAAGTTATTCTATCTGTAGAAAATAATCAATCAGATTATGCTGTTTTACCAATTGAAAATACCTGTTCTGGTTCTATTAATGAAGTTTTTAATCTTTTAAAAAATACTAATTTGTTTATTGTCGGGGAAATCAATATTTTTATAAATCATTGTTTACTTGCAATTGAAAATGTTGAATTACATAAAATTCAAAAAGTATATAGCCATCCTCAACCATTTCAACAATGTAGTAACTTTATTAAACAGTTTCCAGAATGGAAAATCAAATACACTAAAAGCACGGCAGATGCAATGAAAAAAATTACTCAATATAATAAAATCACTAACGCAGTATTAGGAAGTGAAATAGGAAGTAAAATTTATGGATTAAAAATCTTAAGAAAAAATTTATCAAATAAAGAAAAAAATATTACAAGATTTGTTATATTACATAAAAACTCTATAAAAATTTCAGAACAAATACCAACTAAAACAACGTTAATATTTAGTACAGGACAAGAATCAGGAGCTCTAGCTAAAGTACTACTTATATTACAAGAAAAAAAACTAATTATGAAAAAATTAAGTTCTCAAACAATTTATAAAAATCCATCAGAAGAAATGTTTTATATTGATATTGAAGTCAATCTATCATCACCATTGATGCAAGATACTCTTAAAGAGATTAAGAATAATACTAAATTCATAAAAATTTTAGGCTGTTATCCTAGTGAAAATATAGTTCCAATAACACCATAAAAATTTTATTTTTTTAAATAAAATATAATTCTTATCTTCGATAAGATATCAAGAAATTTAATGTAGGCAATAAATAATGTTTAATAATTTAACTCAACGTTTATCACATAGTTTAAAAAAGATCATCAATAAAGGAAGACTTACAGAAGAAAATATTAAAGACACTATAAGAGAAGTTCGAAAAGCATTATTAGAAGCAGACGTAACATTATCAGTAGTAAAAAGATTTATAGAAAACGTTAAACAAAAATCAATTGGACATCAAATAAATAAAAGTTTAACTCCTGGACAAGAATTTATAAAAATAGTTAAACAAGAATTAATACTTGCAATGGGTGAAAAAAATAACCATCTAAATTTATCTATTGAACCACCAGCAATTATATTAGTAGTTGGTTTGCAAGGATCTGGAAAAACTACTAGTTTGGCAAAAATAGGCCTATGGATTAAAGAGAAACACAAAAAAAAAATATTAATGGTATCTGCTGATATTTATCGTGCAGCTGCTATTACACAACTTCAAATATTATCTCAGAAAATTAAAGTCGATTTTTTTTCATCTAATGAAAACCAAACACCAATAGAAATCATTACACAAGCAATACAATATGCAAAATTGAAATTATATGATGTTTTACTAATTGATACAGCTGGACGTTTGCATATTGATGAAATAATGATGGATGAAATTAAGCAAATACAAAATGAATCAAAACCTATTGAAACACTATTAATAGTTGATTCAATGATGGGTCAAGATGCAATAAACATGGCAAAAATATTTAATGATGATCTATTAATATCTGGTATAGTATTAACTAAAACAGATGGTGATTCTAGAAGCGGAATTGCTTTATCTATGCGATACATCACTGGAAAACCTATTAAATTTATAGGAACAGGAGAAAAAATAACATCTTTAGAAGCATTTTATCCTAAAAAAATAGTTGATAGAATTCTAGGAATGAACGATGTTATGTCTTTAATTGAAGACATTCAAGAAAAAGTAGATAGAACACAGATTCAAAAACTGACTAAAAAATTAAAACAAGGTCATGATTTTAATTTAAATGACTTTTTAACACAAATTAAACAAATGAAAAAAATAGGAGGTTTAAATTACTTTTTAGATAAATTTCCTACGAATCATCAATTATCTCATAATATATCATTATTAAATACAGATAAAAATACATTAAAAAAAACAGAAGCGATGATATATTCTATGACACCTAGAGAAAGAGCAATACCAACGATTATAAAAGGTTCAAGAAAACGTAGAATAGCTTTAGGGTCTGGAACCCAAATACAAGATGTAAATAAATTATTAAAAAATTTTGATGACATACGAAGAATTATGCGAAAAATTAAAACTAACGGGATAGCTAAAGTAATACGAGGGATCAAAAATATGCTACCTAAAAAATTTTAAAAAACTACGTTGAAAAAATATAGATTTATTAGATTTTTTATCTTTTTTGAAATATAAAAAGTACAAATCTGTTTTTTAATTTGCTTGCAAAAACTTTATTCAATTCAATTAATTTTAAGAAGAACTAAAAATGGTAAAAATTCGTTTATCTAGATATGGGACAAAAAAACGTCCTTTTTATAAGATGGTAGTAGCCGATAGTCGTTTTTCTAGAAATGGTCGTTTTATTGAACGTCTAGGATATTTTAATCCTATTGCTAAAGGAAAATCTGAAATATTGAAATTAGACTTAGAGCGCATTGAATATTGGAAAAATCAAGGAGCTCAAATGTCAGAAAGAACAAAAACACTGATAAAACTATTAAACAAAAAGAGGTAAGATTATAAATATTAGTACTAATATACCAGAAAAACCACTATTAATTGGAAAAGTTGGAAAATCTTATGGAATATTAGGCTGGATAAATATATTTTCTTTTACAGAAAAACAAGAAAAAATATTTAATTATCTTCCATGGTTTTTTCTAAAAGAAAAAAAATGGACTAGTATTCAAATTACAAATTGGAAAAAACATAAAAATAATTTTATTATCCATGTAAAAGGGATTTCTGATCGTTCAATCATTAGTCAGTTTACTAATTCAGATATAATAATCAGCAAGTCTTCATTACCTTTGTTAAAAAAAGATAATTACTATTGGAATGATCTTATCAACTACAAAGTATTTAATGTAAATCAACGTTATTTAGGAACAGTAATTGATTTAATAAGGACAAAGAATAATGACATTCTTGTATTAAAAAATAAATTAAAAACATCTGAAAAAAGTATATTAATTCCATTCATCGAGAAGATAATAATAAAAAATGTAAATACTAATAATAAATTTATATTAGTTCAGTGGAACGAAATCATATAATCTCAATGAAAAAACAACATAATACTATAATATGGTTTGATATCATTACTATCTTCCCAGAAATGTTCCGTGCAATTAGTGATTTTGGCATAATTGGACATGCAATTAAAAAAAAAATTATTGATGTTAATTTTTTTAATCCAAGAAATTTTGCTGAAAATAAGTATAAATCTGTAGATGATCGTCCTTATGGAGGAGGACCAGGAATGTTGATGAGTTTTAAACCACTATATTTAGCCATTCAAAAATCAAAATCTATCTTAAAAGATGCAACAGTTATTTACTTAACTCCTCAAGGTAAAGAATTGCAACAAAATGATTTAAAAAAATTAATTTCAAAAAAAAAAATTATTTTTATATGTGGTAGATATGAAGGAATAGATCAACGAATTATTGATAATCAAGTAGACGAAGAATGGTCTATTGGAAATTATATACTTACTGGGGGAGAATTAGCCGCCATGGTTATGATTGACGCTATTTCTCGATTAATTCCAGGTGTTATTAAATCAAAAAAATCAATAGAAGAGGATTCTTTTTCCAATAATTTACTTGATTACCCCAATTATACTCGACCTAAAATGATACAAAAAATGTCAGTTCCTGAACTGTTGTTATCAGGAAATCACGATCAAATCCGTACCTGGCGTTTAAAACAAGCACTTGGAACAACATGGATTAAACGTCCAGATCTTTTAGAAAAAAAACTATTAACACTAGAAGAAAAAATTCTGCTAGCTGAATTTAAAAAAAAATTTAGAGAAAAAAATAATTGTTAATTTTTTTAATTGTCTCAATCAATAGGAAAATTATGTTTAATATAATTCAAGAAGTAGAAAAAGAACAAATGAAAACAAACATACCTATTTTTAGACCCGGAGATACTGTAGAAGTAAAAGTTTGGGTAATTGAAGGTTCTAAAAAACGTCTGCAATCTTTTGAAGGAATAGTGATAGCAATAAAAAATCGTTATTTGAATTCATCTTTTACTGTACGTAAAATATCTAATGGAGAAGGCATTGAACGAGTTTTTCAAACACATTCTCATAGTATTAATGAAATTCTTATTAAAAGAAAAGGTTTAGTAAGAAAAGCGAAATTATATTATTTACGAACTCGAACTGGTAAAGCCGCTCGTATTAAAGAAAGACTAAATTAATTTTAACATGCAGTCACGACATAATTCTTGACTGCATTATTATTTATAGTACATGCATTACATTGATTTTTTATCTTGAAAAACTTATACAGTCCCACCTACAGTCAAATTTTCTAATTTCATAGATGGCTGACCTATTCCTACTGGAATATTTTGACCATCTTTCCCACAAATACCCATTCCTTGATCCATTGTCAAATCATCACCTACCATTGATATTTGTTGCATAACTTCCAAACCTGAACCTATGAGAGTAGTATTTTTAATTGGGCTAACAATTTTCCCTTTTTTTATTAAATATGCTTCTGATGTAGAAAATACAAATTTTCCAGAAGTGATGTCAACTTGACCTCCAGAAAAATTTACAGCATATATCCCATAGTCAACACTTCTAATTATATCTTCTATTTTAGATTTTCCAGACAACATATAAGTATTAGTCATACGAGGCATTGGTAAGCATGCATAAGATTCACGACGTCCATTTCCAGTAGACTCCATTCCCATTAAACGTGCATTAAGTTTATCTTGCATATACTTTTTTAATATACCATTTTCAATTAAAATATTATATTGACCCGGAGTACCTTCATCATCAATATTTAATGAACCACGTTGATCTTTAATTGTTCCATCATCAATAATAGTACACAATTCCGAAGCAACTTTTTTGCCAATCATATTAGTAAATATCGAAGTGCCTCTTCTATTAAAATCACCTTCTAAACCATGACCTACTGCTTCATGTAATAAAACACCCGGCCATCCAGATCCCAAAACCACTGGAAACGTTCCGGAAGGAGCTTCTTTTGAAGATAAATTCAATAAAGCTATACGCACAGCTTCTCTACACCAATAGTCAATTCTAATTTCTTTTGAAGAATCATCTTTATTTAAAAAAAAATTATAATTAGTACGACTTCCTCCCCCACTGCGACCACATTCTCTCTTGCTATGATCTTCCACTAAAACACTAATAGAGAATTGTACTGATGGTCTTATATCTGAAACTAAACTTCCATCAGTAGAAGCGATTAAAATTTGTTCATATGATCCTGTTAGAGTTGCATTCACTTCTACAACGCGTTGATCAAGATTTCGTGTTATATGATCTGCTCTATAAAGCAGATCAATCTTTTCTCCAGAAGAGAATATATCTAAAGGATTAATAGCACTATAAAAAGGCTTTATCTTTTTTTGCGATAAAGTTTTTATTTTTCCTGTGCCTTTTGTAGAAATAATACTAGATGCTTTTTTGGTACTTTGTCTTAAAGATTCTATTGATATTTGATCTGCATATGCAAATCCTGTACTTTCTCCTTGGACAGCTCTGACACCAATACCATGATCAGAATGATAACTTCCTTTTTTTATGATGCTATTCTCTAGTGACCAAGACTCATTAATATGAGATTGAAAATAAAAATCTCCATAATCTAATTTGCGTGTGCATAGTTCTTCTAAGGAAACAAAAATATCTTCATGATTTATTTTATTTGCAGTTAACAAAGATTCAGTAACCAATTCAAATGTCATTTAAACTCACTTATTTTATGATAGTATTATAAATACATCTTATAAAAGATAATATAAAAAATAAAAAACATTATATAATGTTTTTTTAGAAATTACAGTTTAGTTTTTTAGTATATAATTATTTAAAGAGATTAATATGAAGAACATTATAAATGTATTATTAATAAATGGACCTAATTTAAATCTTTTAGGAACAAGAGAAACTGAAATTTATGGCAATAGCACTTTAAGTGATTTATTAAAAAGTTTAGAGATGCAAGCAAAGGAGCTGAATATATCATTACATCATATACAATCCAATGCAGAACATGTATTAATTGATAAAATTCATTCTTCAAAAAATAATATTAATTATATAATTATTAATCCAGCTGCATTTACTCATACTAGTATAGCTATTAGAGATGCATTAATTGCAGTCGATATCCCTTTTATTGAAGTTCATATTTCAAATATTTACTCTCGAGAAAATTTTCGTTCTCATTCATGGTTATCTGATATTTCTAAAGGTGTAATTTGCGGATTAGGTTTAGATGGTTACTATTGGGCACTAAAGACAATATCTAATAGACTTGCTAGTTTAAAATAATAAATTTAATAAATACAGAGGCTCTTTAAAAATTTAAAAAACTATAAAAAATATTTTGTATTATCAATATAATTTTGCACTCTCTTAATTTTTTATTCAAATAGAAAGTGCAATAAAAAAATAAAAAATCTTTAAAATAATTAATTCATGTTATATTTTTTTAGTTTTTTGCGTAACGTACTACGATTTATTCCCATCATTAAAGCAGCACGTGTTTGATTTCCTCTGGTATGCTGCATTACCATGTCCAAGAGCGGTTGTTCTAATTCAGCTAAAGCTAATTCATATAGATTGTTTATATTTTTACCATTTAAATTTAATAAATAATATTTTAAAGATTTTTTAACTAATTCACGCAAAGGTTGTGTTATATTTTTATCTTTAGAATCTGTAGTAGATAAAACTAAAAATTCAGTATTTATTTTTTTTTCTAACATAATACTATCAACTCTTGATTTTTTATATTGTATATATTTTTTAAGAAAATTTATTCTTGAAAAGAAATAAATTATTTATTAAAAAATATATTTAAAACACTTTATTATATACATAATATATTCTATTAAATATAAAAAAAATATTTTATATTTGCAAAATAAGTTTTTTCATGTCTTTAGGAAGAGGTATTGTCCAAGATACTAAACTTTTAGTAGTAGGATGATGAAAAGAAAGATGGCTGGCATGTAATGCTTGTCGGGGAAATTTATGTATTTTATTAATATTGCTATCTTTGATATAATTCATTTGAATATTAGAACCTCCATAAAAAGGATCTCCTACTAATGGATATTTAATGTATAACATATGAACACGAATTTGATGTGTGCGTCCTGTTTCTAATCTTATTTGGATATGAGTATAAAATTTAAAACGTTTTATTATTTTATAATGCGTAACTGCTTGTTTTCCTAAATGATGAACCATCATGCAAGTTCTTTTAGTTTGATGACGCATTATAGGTGCATTTATACTTCCACCTGAAATCATTCTTCCTTTAACAACTCCTTCATATATGCGTGTAATTTTTCTCTTTTTCAATAATTCCAATAAATAATTATAGGAAAAAATAGTTTTGGCAATGACCATTAATCCACTGGTATCTTTGTCCAAACGATGGACTATACCTGCACGGGGTAAATTTTTTATATTCGCATAATGATATATTAGACCGTTCAAAACGGTTCCTGTTTGATTGCCGGAACCTGGATGAACAACTAAACCAGAAGGTTTATTAATTACTAATATATCATGATCTTCATATACAGTATTCAAGAAAATATTTTCAGGAATATTGAATAATAAATCTTTATCAAAAGGATGAATAGTAAGAGTTTCTCCTCCTAATATTTTTTTGTCAGGTTGATTCACAATTCTATGATTGACATATACTTGATTTGTAATAATTAACTGTTTTAAGTAAGAACGAGAATATTGTTTAAATAACTTAGATAAAACTAGATCTAATCTTTTTCCTGATAGAGAAAAACATGATACCAGAGCACTTAATTCTATTTTTTTCAATATAGTTACTCCTACACACTTAAATAATTTTTTTATAACTTAAAAACTGAATCTTTAATATTCATAGAGTATGATATTCTATATAATTACAAATACAAACATTTTTAATAAATAATCTTATTAATTTAAACTGAATATATAATAATGAAAAAAAAGAACAGTATTATATTTATTTTTATGATTTTATTCTTAAGCTCAATAGTACATTCTAAATCTTTAAAAAATTTTCATTTTATGAAAATATACACTCTCTATGAAGAATCTAAAAAAGAGTTGAGAAAAGAACATTTTGATAATGCAATATCTATATTAGAAAAAATAAAAAAAAATAATATTGCTAATATTAAAAATGATAAAATTCAAATGCATTTAATTTACGCTTATTACAAGAATTTAAATTTCAATACAGCTCTTAAAAATACAGAAGAATTTATACGTTTTTATCCAAAACACCCGAATATAGATTATGTCATATATATGCAATGTTTAATTAAAATATCTTTAGATAAAAATATATTTTTTAATATCTTACCTATAGAGTACCATAAAAATGATATTAATCATGCAGTAAACGCATTCTTTCAATTAAAGAATTTTATTTATCAATATCCCAATAGTTCTTATGTTATAAATGCTAAAAAAAACTTAATTTATCTTAAAAATCGTTTATCAGAAAATGAATTCAAAATATTAAAATTTTATTTTTCTCATAAAGAATATATAGCAGTTATAAATAGAGGAGAAGAAATGATTGAAAAATATTCAGAAACACCAGCTGCACGAAAAGCTCTTATATATATAGAAAAATCTTATAAAGCATTAAAGATTTTTGATACAGCAAAAAAAATATCAAAAATTATTTTATTAAATAAAACTCAAGAAACTTAAAACTCGAAAAAAATTTTTTATGTTCAATTTATAAACATTGTCCATAAATATTATTTTATAATTATTTTAATAATAAATAATATAACGAATTCTATTTTTAGAACGTTCGTATAATTAATATGTATTTTTTAGATCAACAAGAAAAATGATGAAAATAACAACAGATAAAATACGCGAAGATTTTTTAAAATTTTTCACAGAAAAAGAACATGTAATTATCCCTAGTAGTTCTTTAGTTCCACACAATGATCCAACATTATTATTTACTAATGCAGGTATGAACCAATTCAAAGAAATATTTCTAGGTGAAAAAAAAAGTGATTATCCACGCGTAGTTACTGTTCAACGCTGTTTGAGAACTGGAGGAAAACATAATGATTTAGAAAATGTAGGATACACTTCAAAACATCATACGTTTTTTGAGATGCTTGGAAATTTTAGTTTTGGTGATTATTTTAAACAAAAAGCAATTGAATATGCTTGGGAATTATTAACATCACATAAATGGTTTAATATACCTCAAAATAAATTATGGATTTCAGTATATAAAAATGATAACGAAGCATATGAAATATGGAAAAACATCATTAAAATACCTTCTGAACGTATTATAAGAATAGGTGATAGAAGTGATGCTCAATATGATTCTGAAAATTTTTGGCAAATGGGTGATAGAGGACCATGTGGTCCTTGTACTGAAATATTTTATGATTATGAAAATACAATTATCAATCATTCATTAGAATTCTTAGAAAATAAAAATAATCGTTTTATTGAAATTTGGAATATTGTTTTTATAGAATTCAATCGTGTTTCACAAACAAAAATTATTCCTTTAGAAACTAAATCTATAGATACAGGTATGGGATTAGAAAGAATATCTTCTGTTTTGCAAAATGTTAACTCTAATTACAATATAGATATATTTAAAAAATTAATAAAAAAGATATCTATATTAAGTCCAATACAAGATTTGAACCATATCTCTTTAAAAGTTATAGCAGATCACATTAGATCTTGTGCATATATTATCGCAGATGATATTGTCCCATCAAATGAACATAGAGGTTATGTTTTAAGAAGAATTATTAGAAGAGCATTAAGACATGGTCATAAACTTGGAATTAAAAAAAAATTTTTTTATAAATTAGTTTCTAGTTTGATTCAAGTTATGGGAAATACAGCTAATATTTTAAAAGAAAAAAAAGAAAAAATAGAAGAAATTCTAAAAATAGAAGAAATGCAATTTTCTTATACTCTTGATAAAGGTTTAAAAATATTACATCATGAAATTAAGAAAACACATAATAATATATTGCCTGGTAAAACTGCATTTTATCTTTATGATACGTTTGGATTTCCAATTGACTTAACAGCTGATGTTTGTCGTGAAAAAAATATAAAAATAGATTACAATAGCTATACATTAGCAAAAGAAAAACAAAAAAAACAATCAAATATTAATAAAAAATTCCATAAAAATTACAATGATAATATTATTTTAAATGATATTTGTATTTTTAAAGGTTATGAAAAATACAAAACAAAATCATTAATAAAATATATTTTTATAAATAATAAATCTGTTGAAAATATTAAAAAAAATGAAAACGGAATTATTTTTCTTGATCAAACACCATTTTATGGTGAATCAGGAGGGCAAATAGGCGATACAGGTCAATTATATGATGATACATCATATTTTTTAGTAGAAAATACAAAAAAATACGGACAAACAATAGGACATATTGGAAAATTAATTTCAGGTGAAATTAAAATTAATAATTCTATTTATACTCAAATTAATCAAGATTACAGACGTGAAGTTCAATTAAACCATTCAGCAACACATTTATTACATGCTGCATTAAGACAAATTTTAGGAAACAATGTCACTCAAAAAGGGTCCTTAGTAACTAATACACATTTAAGATTTGATTTTTCTTATTTTAAACCAATAGAGATGTTTCAATTACAGAAAATTGAATATATCATTAACATGAATATTCGTAATAATATTGAAATTAAAACTCAAGAATTAAATTTAGAAGAAGCTAAAAAGACAAATGCAATAGCTCTGTTTGAAAATCAATACAGTTCTATTGTACGAGTGGTATCTATAAGAGATTTTTCAATTGAACTATGTGGTGGTACACATACTAAAAGAACTGGTGATATTGGACTTTTTAAAATTATTTCTCAATCGAGCATAGCATCTGGAATTAAAAGAATTGAAGCTATGACAGGACAAAAAGCTATAAACTATTTACATGAAAAAGACAATTATATACAAAACTTATCTAGTATATTAAATTGCAATAGTCATGATATTAAAGAAAAAATAAAAAAACTTATAATTACAAAAAAAAATTTAGAAGAAAAAGTAACTCAACTGCAAACAAAAGAAAATAAACAATACATACAAAAATTACTTAAAAATATTGACGATATACAAGGAACAAAATTTTTATTAAATATTTCTTATAACTATGAACATAAATTATTAAGAACAATAGTTGATCAATTAAAAAAAGAACTAGTAAATACAATTACTATATTGGTAAACATTATAGACAATCGTTTTACTATTGTTGTCGGAGTAACAAAAAATTTACTCAATTGCATAACAGCAATAGAAATTATCAATATGATTTCAAATAAAACAAATGGAAAAGGTGGAGGAAAAAAAGAAATTGCTGAAGGAGGGGGAATCTATAAAAAACAACTTCATGTTATTTTGAAAAATATAAAATTATGGATTAATACAAAATTAAATAAAATATAAAAATAACAAGTATTCTTACTGTATATATTATACATGAAATACCAAATAATTATTAAAAATATGTAATCAGAATATATTATTAAAATATCTCATGGTCTATGTTTAACCCTGTATTATTCATGACACCAGAAACCAGAGAGGCCGAACTCTTTCAATCTTTCAAGGAACAAAGAATGCTTATTCTAACTCGTCGGGTCGGTGAAACGTTAATAATTGGCGATGAGATAACTGTAACAGTACTAGGAGTTAAAGGTAACCAAGTTCGTATTGGTGTAAATGCCCCTAAAGAAGTTTCGGTACATCGTGAAGAGATATATCAACGTATTCAAGCCGAGAAAAAAAAACAAAGAAGTTACTAATCAATACTGCATCTTACTAAGATTAAGTAAGATGTAGTGTTTATATTTTCTTTGAAATATAATAGATATTTTTTATATCAAAAATATATTTGACTTATATCAAAAAAAAAGTAAAATAAAACGAATAAAAATTAAAAAATTTTATAGTTAGGTGAGATGGCCGAGAGGATGAAGGCGCTCCCCTGCTAAGGGAGTATGCAGAAAAAAATCTGCATCGAGGGTTCGAATCCCTCTCTCACCGCAGTAATTAAATTTTACATTGCATCCGTAGCTCAGTTGGATAGAGTACTCGGCTACGAACCGAGCGGTCGGAGGTTCGAATCCTTCCGGATGCAAAAATAAAGAATCAAAAATAATCTCTCAACTAAAAATAACAAAAAAAGTATTTATCAAATATTTTTTTATAAATATTTTAATACTTTATAGCAGGAGATAAAGTTGATACAAGATATCTCGAAAAAAATTGCTTGGTTAAAAGCACATCCAAAAATGTTAGAAGGTATTTTTCGAGGAATTGAACGTGAAACCTTAAGAATTCAAAAAAACGGAGATTTTTCTAAAACAACACATCCATATTCAATCGGTTCCTCTTTAACTCATAAATGGATTACTACTGATTTTTCTGAAAACTTACTAGAGTTTGTCACACCTACTAGTGATAACATAGATTATTTATTATCTTTCTTAAAAGATTTGCATTGTTTTACAGCATCTAATATCCAAAATGAACGCATGTGGCCTTTTAGTATACCTTATTGTTTTCATGATAAAATGAGTATTCCAATTGCTCAGTATGGAAGTTCTAATGCTGGAAAAATGAAAACGATTTATAGAACTGGTTTAAAAAATCGCTATGGCGATCTTATAAATACTATTTCAGGTGTGCATTATAATTTTTCACTCCCTGTATCCTTTTGGAAAAATTGGAAAGAAAATAATAAACAAGAAAATGATACTGATCAGATTTCATCTGGATATTTAAATTTAATTAGAAATTATTATCGATTTGGTTGGATTATTCCTTATTTATTTGGTTCATCACCTGCGATCTCATCATATTTTTTAAAAAATACGCAAAAAAAATACAAATTTAAAAAAAATAAAGAAAATATATTTTATTTGCCATGGTCTACTTCATTAAGACTTAGCGATATCGGATATGCTAACACTAATATTTTAGATCTTAATATTATGTTTAATAACTTACATGAATATCTTGACTCATTAAAAAATGCTTTAGAAACACCCTCTAAAAAATTTGTTAATATAGGATTAAAAGATATAAATGGTCATTTTCAGCAATTAAATACTAATATTTTACAAATAGAAAATGAACTTTATACTCAAATAAGACCTAAAAGAAAAACAAAAAATGGTGAATCTCTTATAGAAGCTCTAAAAAATAGAGGAATTGAATATGTAGAAATACGTTCTCTAGATATTAACCCATTTTCGCCTTTAGGTATAAATAAAAATCAAATACTTTTATTAGACTTATTCTTGATTTGGTGTGCTTTAATTGAGTCACCTAAAATTGATAAAACAAACTTTTTATTAATAACTAAAAATTGGGAAAAAATAATTTATGAAGGAAGAAAACCCAATCAAAAAATTTATACTAACAATCAAAATGAAACAAAAACATTAATTGAAATAAGTGAAATTATATTTAAAGATTTAAATCAAATTGCATTAATACTTGATTTTAATTCAAAGGACATATTATATCAAACAGCATGTAGAAAAACAAAATTATTCTTTCAAAATCCAGAATTAACTTATTCTGCTCAATGCTTAAAACTATTAATTGAAAAAGGCATAAAAAAAACAGGATTATATTTATCTAATAAATATCATAAAAAATTTATTAATAGTAATTATTTAAATTTAAATAAAGATATTTTAGAACAAGAAACTATACGTTCTCATCAACAACAAATTCAAATAGAAAAAGAAGACATATTGTCTTTTGAAGAATATATACAAAAAAAATAATTCTCCCATGCTGATGCACATGGGATATACATAAAAAAATATTAATATACACTCTTTTTATATATAATAAACTTTAATATTAAAAAAATTTTACTAAAATATTTATTTTCTGAATAATAAAATTGTTGAAATAATTTTATCGAGATAATTCATTCACTTTGTCAATTTTTTCCCACGGAAATTCTTCTCTACCAAAATGACCATACACAGCTGTTTTTAAATAAATAGGTTGAAGAAGATTCAGCATTTTAATTAATCCATATGGGCGTAAATCAAAAATATCTCGAATTAAAGAAATCAAAGAACTATTACTTATTTTTCCAGTTCCAAAGGTGTCTATCATAATAGAAGTAGGTTCTGCTATTCCTATAGCATAAGAAAGCTGAATCTCGCAACGGTCAGCTAAGCCAGCAGCAATAATGTTTTTAGCTACATATCTAGCTGCATATGCTGCAGAACGATCTACTTTTGAAGGATCTTTACCAGAAAAAGCGCCTCCTCCATGTCTCGACATGCCCCCATAAGTATCAACAATAATTTTACGCCCTGTTAAACCGCAATCTCCCATAGGACCTCCTATAACAAATCTACCCGTGGGGTTAATAAAAAATTTTGTATTCTTTGTTAACCATTTATTTGGCAGTACTGGTTTTATAATTTCATCCATAACCGCTTCTTTTAAAACATTTTGCGTAATGTTTTCTCGATGTTGAGTAGAAAAAACTACAGTGTCTATTTCTAGAATTTTTCCATCATTATATTTAAATGTAACTTGACTTTTAGCATCAGGTCTTAACCAAGGTAAAATATTTTTCTTCCTTAATTCAGATTGTTTTTTCATTAAAAGATGAGCATAAGTAATAGGAGCAGGCATTAACACTTCAGTCTCGTTAGTAGCATAACCAAATATAATTCCTTGATCTCCAGCTCCTTGTTTTAAAGGATCAAGATGATTTATACCTTGATTAATATCTAAAGATTGTTTTCCAATTGCACTTAAAACTGCACAAGAATTAGCATCAAATCCTGAATCAGAATCAACATAACCAATATTACTAATAGTATTTCGAGCAATTTCCTCTACATCAACCCATGCAGTTGTTGTAATCTCTCCGCCAATTAAAACCATACCCGTTTTAACATAAGTTTCACAGGCAACATGTGCCTGAAGATCTTGTTTAAGTATTTCATCCAGTAGGGCATCAGAAATTTGATCAGCAATCTTGTCAGGATGACCCTCCGAAACAGATTCAGATGTAAAAAGATATTCAGTCATATTTTATCCACTTGATTTAAAAATAATTTAATTTCTACATTCTAAGAAATAAAAAAATTTTTTAAAGTATAAATCTTAAATAGAAGATATATTGAAATTTAGATTGTTTTTCATTTATAATAAAATATTACTTCATTATAATATTTTTTAAAATAAAAACTTATAACTAGATATTTGTTTTTAAAATATAAAATATAGTATTTTTCTAAAAAAGAAAAATAAAATATATTTTGAATTACAACATATTATAAATATTTATTATAAAAAATAGAAAAAATAAAAATGCTAAAAAAATTATTTATTACTATGATTAGTATGTTTTTTTTTTGTCTTTGAATAAACAAAATAATTTTAAAAAAAATACTATAAAAAATTTCTATCAAGCCAAACTTATATCAATTAAAATTCATCAAAATGCACCAGGCTCGTTTTATTGTGGATGTAAAATCATTTGGAAACAAAAAAAGGGAATTCCTAATCTATATTCCTGTGGATATAAAATTAGAAAAAATAAAAATCGTGCAATAAGAATTGAATGGGAACATGTAGTGCCAGCATGGCAATTCGGACATAAAAAAAAATGCTGGAAAACAGGAGGTCGTAAAAAATGTACTGCAAATCAAAGATATAAATATATTGAATCTGATCTTCATAATTTACAACCGGCTATTGGAGAAATAAATGGAGATCGTTCTAACTTTATATATGGAGAGTTAAATAATAAAACTTCACTATATGGAAGATGTAATATGAAAATAGATTTTCAAAAAAAAATAGCAGAACCACCTGAAAGAGCTCGGGGTGCTATAGCGAGAACTTATTTTTATATGAGCAAAAAATATAATATTATTTTATCACAAAACGAAAAAAAAATATTTAAAATATGGAATAAAAATTTTCCTGTAACCAAATGGGAGTGTGAAAGAGAAAAATTAATATTTAAAATACAAGGAAATCATAATAATTATATTTATAAACAATGCTATAAACAATAAAAAAGAAAAATATGAATAAAAAAATCCCACGAATATATATTCAAGATCATTTAAACCTTGATAAAATTTATTTTTTATCAACAGAGAATAGACATTATGTTAAAACAGTTTTAAGGATGAAACTGCAAGATGTATTAGAGGTATTTAATGATACTGATTATGTTTTTTTCGCTGAAATAAAATATATTTCTAATCAAATAATTAAAATAAAAACTTTTAAAAATGAATTTAAAAAAGTTGAATCTCCACTGCATATTCATTTAGGACAAGTTCTTTCTAAAAATGATAAAATGAACTTTACTATTCAAAAATCAATTGAAATGGGTGTTAATATTATCACTCCATTATTTTCTAATAATTGTCATGTGGACAAAAACAATATAAATATTAAAAATAAAATAGAACGTTGGAAAAAAATAGCAATTTCCGCATGTCAACAGTGCAAACGCAATATTATTCCAAAAATAAAAACACCTATAGATATTTTTACATGGTGTAAAAAAAAGAAAAAAAATGATATTAATATGATTTTTCATCCACAATCTAAATTAACGATTAATGACTTAAAAGGATCTATAAAATATATTCGTATGATTATTGGTTCTGAAAAAGGTTTTTCAAATGATGAAATTAAAAAAATTATTAACTATGGATTTCTTTCAATAAAATTAGGACCTAGAATTTTAAGAACAGAAACAGCGGCTCTTGCAGCAATTACTGCTTGTCAAGTAAAATTTGGTGATCTAAAATAAAAATAATAGATCTTTATATTTTTCTATATTATAAGATAATTTATTAAAAAAAATAAATTTTATTGATGCATTAACATTAATTATTTATTTTTTATAGTTTTTATTCCTTTATTCGTGCCCATTAAAATAATGTCAGCGCTTCTAGAAGCAAATAAACCTACTGTAACTACTCCAGGTAATGAATTTATTTTCCTTTCCATGGATATAGGATCTTTTATACATAAATTATATACATCAATAATTATATTACCATCATCTGTAATAAAACCTTTTCGATGTTTGGGTATTCCGCCAATTTTTATCATTTCTTTTAGAATATAAGAAAAAGCCATAGGAATAATTTCAATAGGTAGTGGGAATTTTCCAAGAAAATCTACTTTTTTTGATTTATCAACAATACAAACAAATTTTCTTGACATTGCAGCAATAATTTTTTCTCTAGTTAAAGCACCTCCTCCGCCTTTAATCATTTGCATTTGATGATTAATTTCATCAGCACTATCAACATAAATGTTAAGTGAACTAAAATTTTTCAAATTAAATACTTCTATACCTTGTTTTTTTAATAATATAGTTGAAGCATTTGAACTGGATACTGCTCCATATATTAAATGTTTTTTTGTACTTAAAGCTTCAATAAAATAAAAGACAGTCGTGCCAGTTCCTACTCCAACAATAGTACCAGGACGGATGTAATCTAATGCAGCCCATGCTGCTTTTTTTTTTAGTTTGTTTAGATTCATAATATAAAAAAATATTTTTTTAAATAAAAATTTTAAAAATAGAAAATGATAGTTTTTTTAATTTGATTTAATTAATACTCAACACATAATATACAATTAATAATTTTAAATAAAAAAAGTTTCTATTTTTTATTTTTAAGAATATTATTTACTTAAGAAGTTGAAATAAAAGATGGTTTTTAGAGTGGCTGGGGTACCTGGATTCGAACCAGGGATGCCGGTATCAAAAACCGGTGCCTTAACCGCTTGGCTATACCCCATCATTGTAATATAGTTTATATTATTAGATATTTTTTATTTTTAAAGAATTAATTATAATTGCTTTTATTTTTCAAATGTTACAAAGTATACGAAAAAATATACGGGAGGCGAGATTTGAACTCGCACACCTTTCGGCGCCAGAACCTAAATCTGGTGCGTCTACCAATTTCGCCACTCCCGCTTTAGTAAAAAAAATGGTAGCTACGACGGGAATCGAACCCATGACCCCAGCGTTATGAGTGCTGTGCTCTAACCGACTGAGCTACGTAGCCTAATGAAAATATTATTTTATATAATTTAAATATATTTTATAATATATAAATTTAATAATCAACAAAATTATTTTAATTAAGAATATTAACATCAGGAAGATAATGGATACTAATATAAAAAATAATAATTTTATTTGTCAAATTATTAATAAAGATTTTAATAAAAATAAAGATTTATCTTTTTATACTCGCTTTCCACCTGAACCAAATGGATATCTTCATATTGGTCATGCAAAATCAATATGTTTAAATTTTGAACTTGCACATTTATATAACGGACAATGTAACCTTCGTTTTGATGATACAAATCCACTAAAAGAAAATGTTAAATATATTCATTCTATTAAAAATGATATTAATTGGTTGGGTTATAAATGGCATGGTGATATTCGATATTCTTCAGAATATTTTGAAAAACTATATCAATATGCAAAAGAACTTATTAGAAAAGGTTTAGCTTATGTAGACGAGTTGACAAAAGAACAAATACGTGAATATAGAGGAACTTTAAATACACCAGGAAAAAATAGCCCCTATAGAAATAGAACAATTGAAGAAAACATAGAACTTTTTGAGAAAATGAAAAACGGAAAATTTTCTGAAGGAAAAGCATGTTTACGTGCTAAAATAGATATGAATTCTTCTTTTATTATTATGCGTGATCCTGTTTTATACCGAATTATTTTTGCTGAACATCATCAGACTCAAAAGAAATGGTGCATATATCCTATGTATGATTTTGCTCATTGTCTATCTGATTCTATTGAAGGAATTACTCATTCATTATGTACATTAGAATTTCAAGATAATAAATGTTTATATAACTGGATTTTAAGGAATACTAGTATTACACACTTTCCTCAACAATATGAATTTTCTAGACTGAATCTAGAATTTTCTGTTTTATCTAAAAGAAAACTTAAAATACTTATTGATAATAATATAATACAAGGATGGAACGATCCCCGAATACCTACACTTTCTGGTCTGCGAAGAAAAGGATATACACCATCTTCTATTAAGCACTTTTGCAAAGAAATTGGAGTTACTAAACAGAATACTTTAATAGAATTTTCCATGCTAGAACATTGCATTCGAAAAGAACTAAATCAAACTTCTATACGTACCATGGCTGTACTAGAACCTATTAAAGTATTTTTATATAATTTAGATGAAAATCATGAGGAAAAATTTATAGTTCCTAATCATCCTAATAATCCTGAAATGGGGACACATGAAATTATTTTCACTAATACTATATATATTGAACGTTCAGATTTCCAAGAAAAATATGAAAAAAAATATAAAAGATTAAAACTTGGAAACAAAATACGTCTAAGATATGCTTATATAATTAAAGCAGAAAAAATAGAAAAAGACGAACATAATAATATTATTAATATAATATGTTATTGTGATCTAAACACTTTAGGTAAAAAACCAAAAAATAATAAAAATCCTTCAGTAATACACTGGATTTCAGAAAAAAATACAATTCCAGCAGAATTTAGATTATATAATCAATTATTTAATATAAAAAATCCAGAAAAAGAAAAAAATTTTTTATCTTATATAAATTTAGAGTCATTAATAAAAAAAAATGGTTTTATAGAAAAAGAAATGGGGAAAAAAATACAAAACAAAATTAATACTAGTAATTCAAAATTATGCTTTCAATTTGAAAGAATAGGTTATT
This sequence comes from Buchnera aphidicola (Sitobion avenae), assembly GCF_005082585.1. Taxonomy (NCBI): domain Bacteria; kingdom Pseudomonadati; phylum Pseudomonadota; class Gammaproteobacteria; order Enterobacterales; family Erwiniaceae; genus Buchnera; species Buchnera aphidicola. Next base: position 447,551 of record NZ_CP034855.1, read on the forward strand.
TTTGCATAGACAAAATAGATTCGAAAAAAAATTATTTAGTATTCAATCGAACTGTAAGTTTACGTGATACATGGAACACAAAAAAATTAGAACAAAAAAACATTACTAATAATTAGTATCAGTATATAATCTTAAAGATATATTTCACATACAAAATATGATTAGGGAAAAATAGTGAATATATTTTTATTAAAATTTTTATTTCGGTAAATGCATTTATGATTAAATATCATAATAAAATATTCTAAATTAAACACTTACTCATTTTAACTAATATTTTTATATTTAGCATGACTAAAAATTATATTTTTATTACTGGTGGAGTAGTCTCATCTTTGGGAAAAGGTATTACAGCTGCGTCATTAGGTGCAATATTAAAAGCACGAAACTTAAAAATAACAATTATGAAACTAGATCCATATATCAACGTGGATCCTGGTACAATAAGTCCGATTCAACATGGCGAAGTATTCGTCACTGAAGACGGTTCTGAAACAGATTTAGATTTAGGTCACTATGAACGTTTTGTTCATACAAAAATGACGTTTTTAAATAATTTTACTACAGGTGGAATTTATTCTCAAGTTTTAAAAAAAGAAAGAAGAGGTGATTACTTAGGAGCTACTATTCAAGTAATTCCCCATATCACTAATGCTATTAAAGAAAGAATTGTTTTATGTTCAAAAAATAGTAATATTGTTATTGTAGAAATAGGTGGTACTGTTGGAGATATTGAATCACTACCTTTTTTAGAAGCAATTCGTCAGATGGCAGTTGATATTGGACGTAAAAACGTTATATACATACATTTAACATTAGTACCTTATATTGCTACAGCAGCTGAAATAAAAACAAAACCTACACAACACTCAGTCAAACAATTGCTTTCAATAGGAATACAACCAGATATTTTAATATGTCGTTCAGAACAGACTGTTCCTCTTAATGAAAGAAAAAAAATTGCATTATTTTGCAATGTACCAGTTAATGCCGTTATATCCTTAAAAGATGTTAATTCAATATATAAAATTCCAAATTTATTAAAAAATCAAAAATTAGATGATTATATTTGTCAATATTTCAATTTAAATGCTCCTCAAGCTAATTTAAAAGAATGGGAAGAAGTGATTTACGCGGAAAAAAATTTTGATGATAGTATTATTATTGGAATTATTGGAAAATACGTTAAATTACCTGATGCATACAAATCAGTCATGGAAGCTCTTAAACACGCTGGTTTTAAAAATAAAAAAAAAGTTAATATACAATTAATTAGTTCTCAAGATATAGAAAATAACAATTTTAAAAAATTAAAACATCTTAATGGTATTTTAATACCTGGAGGTTTTGGGGATCGGGGTATTACAGGAAAATTATTATCCATACAATACGCGCGAGAAAATAATGTCCCATATTTTGGCATTTGTTTAGGTATGCAAATAGCAATTATAGAATTTGCACGAAATGTTGTTGGAATTAAAGAAGCAAACTCAACAGAGTTTGACCCTGAATGCAAATATCCTATTATTGATTTAATAAAAAATCATCATGATTATTCATGTAAAAATTATAATAAAAACGAAAATAACATAAATTTCGGAGGCACTATGAGATTAGGAGGTCAATCTTGTATATTAAGTGCAAATAGTTTGTCTCGAAAATTATATAATCAAGAAATTATTATAGAAAGACACAGACATCGATACGAAGTCAATAATGTTCTATTAAAAAAAATAGAAAATTCAGGATTAAAAGTAACAGGACGTGCTCAGAACAACAATGTAGTAGAAATTGTAGAATTGTCCAATCACCCATGGTTTTTAGCTTGTCAATTTCATCCTGAGTTCACTTCTACACCACGTGATGGACATCCATTGTTTATAGATTTTATTAAATTAGCAGGAAAACATAAAAAAAAATTCGTATAAGGTATATTAAAATATATTAAGGCCAAAAATATGTCTAAAATAATAAAAGTTATAGCTCGTGAAATAATAGACTCTCGAGGTAATCCTACTGTAGAATCTGAAGTACATTTAGAAGGTGGTTTTGTTGGACTAGCCTCTTCTCCATCTGGTGCTTCTACAGGTTCTTTAGAAGCTTTAGAATTAAGAGATGAAAACCAAAACAGATTTATGGGTAAAGGAGTTAAAAAAGCAGTTTCGTCAATCAATGAAAAAATATCCAGTGCATTAAAAAACAAAAATGCTAAAGATCAAAGTGACATTGATAATATAATGATTGATTTAGATGGAACAAGTAATAAATCTAAATTAGGAGCAAATTCAATTTTATCTGTATCTTTAGCTGTTGCGAAAGCAGCTGCTGCATCAAAAGGAATGCCTTTATATGAACACATTGCAGAAATTAATAATACACCAGGTATTTTTTCTATGCCACTCCCAATGATTAATATTATTAATGGTGGGAAACATGCTAATAATAATATTGATATTCAAGAATTTATGATTCAACCGATCAGCGCAAAAACAGTAAAAGAAGCAATACGTATTGGATGTGAAATATTTCATACACTAGGTAATTTGCTAAAAGAAAAAGGCATGAGCACAGCAGTAGGAGATGAAGGAGGGTATGCACCAAATTTAAAATCTAATGAAGAAGCATTAGATATTATTCAAGATGCGATACACAGAACAAAATATAAATTAGGAAAAGATATAAGATTAGCAATAGATTGTGCAGCATCAGAATTATATGATAAAAATACAAAAAAATATCAATTAAAAGGAGAAAATACTCATTTTTCTTCAGAAGAATTTACTCATTATTTAGAAAAATTATGTAAAAAATATCCTATAGTTTCAATTGAAGACGGACAAGATGAATCTGATTGGCCAGGATTCCTATATCAGACTAATATATTAGGTCATAAAATACAACTAGTAGGAGATGATTTATTTGTTACAAACACAAATATTCTAAAAAAAGGTATAGAACAAGGCATTGCTAATTCTATATTAATAAAACTTAATCAAGTTGGAACATTAACTGAAACTATTCAAGCTATAAAAATGGCAAAAGAAGCAGATTATAGTGTTATTATCTCTCATCGTTCAGGAGAAACAGAAGATGCTTCTATAGCAGATTTATCTGTAGGAATATCAGCTGGGCAAATTAAAACAGGTTCTATGAGCCGTTCAGATAGAATTGCAAAATACAATCAATTAATCAGAATTGAAGAAAATTTAGGAAGAAAAAATGCACCTTTTCATGGTTTAAAAGAAATTAAATCAGCATCATAATTAGTTGTGTTAATAAAATAATACATTAAAAGAATCAGGTATTGTAAAAATATGCCTGTTTCTTCTTAGATAAAATTTTTTTTAAAATAAGATTTTATGTCATATACAAAAATAATTTTTCATATTTTCTGTATGAAAAGTAAAAAAAGTAATTATAATATCATTATCTATAAATTCTATAATTTAAAACTCTTAAATATTAATTTAATATATTAGAAATGTACATTAATTTTAGGCAAAACATTCAATGGATTTATAGATTCACCTAAATAACGTATTGCAAAATAAAGTCCTGGCAAGTGAGTATCAGATGACAACCCCATTGTAGCAATTTGCTGTTTTTCGTCTACTATATCTTTTTCTTTTACTAATATCGAATTATTAAAAGCATAAATACTAAGATAATTTTTATTATGTCGAATAATAATCAATTGACCATATTTTTGAAATGAATTAGTAACACATACCACTTCTCCTGAAGCGGCAGCAAAAACTGGTTGTCCTTTAAAACCAGAGATCTCTATTTTTTTATCGTCTGATATATCATTATAAATATACTGAACGTTTTTACTTTTAACAGGCCAAAACCATTTATTAGAAAAATTAAACAATTTCTTGTGTAAATAAACATTATTTTTTTTATATTCTTTATTACAAAAGAAACATATTTTCATCTCTTTTATATTATTTGTTAAAAAATTTTTTATACCTAATGGCGTTTGAAAAATAAATTTATAAGAAAAGTCATTTAAAATAGTATTATCTGAGTTTAAAATAGTAAAATTATGTTCGTTTTCATTAATTAAAATATCTCCCATCCATATTTTTTGACCTATAATTATTTTATAAGGTTTTTTAATTGAATTAAATTTAGATAATTCATAATAATTATAACCAGAATTTTTAGCGATAGAATATAGAGTATCTTTAGATTTTACAATATAAAATATTTTAAATCTGTTTTTATAAAAAAACCCAATAAAATTATTATTTGAAATAATAATTTTTTGTTCTTTTTGTTCTTTTTGAAAAAAATTCTTTGGAGACTTTAAAAATGAAAAACACTCATTTTTCTTTAAAAAAATAAAATTATTGCTATTTTTTTTATTTAAATACAAATTAGAATCGTTTTGATTTTCTATAGAGAATCCTAATGCAATATTTTTCCAAAAGAATAAAAAAAATACCAAAAACAATAATTTAAATAAAGAAATTTTTTTTTGCATTAATTTTATCCATTCCATTCAATAAAAAATAAATTTATTACACTATATTTTTTTATATATTTTTAAAACGAAGAAAATTTACCATCTATTTCATTTAAACAAATTTTGCATTTTTTATAAGCATGACAATTGCTTGACAAGCAATGCCTTCTTTTCTTCCAATGCATCCTATTCTTTTAGCACTAGTAGATTTAATACTAATATTATCTATTTCGGTATTAAGATCTAAAGATATATTTGATCTCATCGAAAATATATAAGGCAATATTTGTGGCTGTTCTGTGATAATAGTAATATCAAGATTACATATATCATAATTTATTAATTTAATTTTTTTCCAAACTTTTTTCAAAAGTATTCTACTGTCAATATTTTTATATATTTGATTATCACTAGGGAAAAACGTACCAATATCACCCATTGCAACAGCACCTAATAATGAATCTATTATAGCATGTATTAATAAGTCACCATTAGAATGAGCAATAAGACCTTCTTTATAAGGGATTAGTACACCACCGATAATTAATGGTTTCTTACTTCCAAAAGAATGAAGATCAAAACCATATCCGATTCTCATAAAAATATCCTTTTTTGATTTATATATTACAATCTTTTAAATAAAAATTCGCAAGAATAAGATCTTCAGGCCAAGTAATTTTAATATTCCTACAGCTTCCTTTAACTAATAATGGATTATATCCACAATATTCTAGTGCTGATGCCTCATCTGTTATACTAATTTTATCTTTGATAATTTTTTTTAAACAATATTCCAGCAATCTTGCCTGAAACAACTGAGGAGTTAACGCGTGCCATAAATTTTTTCTATGTACAGTATATAATATTTTTTCTTGTGCTAAATCACTATATTTCATAGTATCAGATACCGGTCTTGCTAAAACAGCACCTACTGGATTTTTTTTAATCACAGATATTAAATTATCTAAATCTTTATAACTTAAACATGGACGAACAGCATCATGAACTATAACCCAATCCGCATCTTTCGCAACTATCAATCCTGACAAAACTGAATTAATTCTTTTTTCACCACCAGTAACAGAAATGATGCGAAGATTAGATGATATAGACAATTTATGAAAGTAATCATCTTTTTCATGCAAGCTTATAATTATACGAATTATATCAGGGTGTAATAATAATGTTGTTAAAGTATGTTCAAGAATAGTACGATGTTGAATTTTTATATATTGCTTAGGTAAATCTTTCTGCATTCTACTACCTATTCCAGCAGCAGGTACAATAGCTATAATTTTTGGTTTAAAAAAATTAACCAAGATCATTTGGAATCCAAAATAATACTAAAAATTTTTTTTATTTAAAATCATATATATAAAGATTATATTTTTTTATCGTTATTCACGTTTTTAACGTTCTTATTAAAATTTTCAATTTCTAAGATAATTTTCTTATTGCGCATCTCAAGACATTCGTTTTTTTTTTTTTGCATTGCAACTTTTTCATGTATTTTTATATAATCTAAAATACCATTTTTTCCTAGCCAAAGAGAATATTGTAACCATAATAATAAAAATAATAAAAACATTTTGAATGTCTTCATATGTTACTCTGAATAATTAATTTTCAATAAAAATTTTTTTATTAAAAGTATTTAATTCATATCAATAAAAGATATTATATTATGATTATATAAAATTTTTATTAACTTTTTTAAATTATATTCTACAGAATCTGTACCATTTAAAATCGCATTAGGTGTTCTTGGGATTTCATATATGGATTGCACGCCAGTAAAATTAGATATTTTTCCAGAACGAGCTTTTTGATATAATTTTTTTGGATCTCGAGATTCACAAACACTAATAGGTGTATCAACGAATACCTCAAAAAAATTTTTTTTCCCTAACATTTGACAAATCATTTCCCTGTGATGTCTATAAGGAGAAATAACTGATACTAATATTATTATTCCAGCTTCTAGCATTATTTTTACTACTTCTCCAATACGTCTAATGTTTTCTTTTCGATCAACCATACTAAAACTTAAATCAGAACATAGACCAGATCTAATATTATCTCCATCTAATAAATAAGTATTAATTTCATGTTTGAATAATATTTTTTCTAAAGAATTAGCAATAGTTGATTTTCCTGATCCTGAAAGTCCAGTAAACCATATTGCAATTGATTTATAACCATTTTTTTTTTCACGTTTTATGCGTGTAATTGAATGTTTTTGCCAAATAACATTATTTTTAAAATCGTCATTCATCTTAATTAAAATCCTTTTTATTTAAAAATTTTGGTAGATTCCAGTGTGGAAAATGTCGAGAAATTAAATCATAAAGGTCTGATTCAAAATCTTTATATTCATAAAATATTTTTTCTTTATTTTCTAAACTATTTACAATCATCCCTGCACCTACTGTCATGTTGGTTAGTAGATCAATAAAAATCATATTTCCTGTCATTCTATTGTCACAATAACTATCAAAAATCATAGGTTCACTAAAAATAATTCTCACGCGACCAATACTATTTAAATCAAGAGAGTGTGTTTTTATTTTTTTTAATGTATTAACATCTATTTTAAATAAAATTTCTTTTATGTAAACACGTGTTTTCTTACCAGATAATTTGATATTGTATGATTCCCCTATTGATAAAGCATGATCTTTCATCCAAACAATATCAATAATGCATTCTTGAGATGGTTTTAAAAAAGAATCAATATTTACAAAAAAATCTCCACGATTCACATCTACTTCATCTTTCAATACTATTGTAATCGATTCACCTGTCTCTGCTTTTTTTAAATCCTGTTCAAATGTTACAATCCGAGCAATATGAGATTGTATATTTGCAGGAAGTATTTTAATAGATTGCCCGACATGCAATGTACCAGATAATACAATCCCAGAATATCCACGAAAATTTGAATTAGGACGATTTATATATTGCACTAGAAATCTTGTTTCTTCTAAACTAGTACTAGTTTTCACTTTTATTGTTTCTAAAAAATTTAACAATGTTAAACCCTTATACCAAGGCATTAAATTTTTCTTAAACACAATATTTTCACCAACCAGAGCTGATATAGGAATAAAAAAAATATTTATATCACTAGGAAGTTTTTGTGAAAAAAGTAAAAATTTTTTTTTGATATTTATAAAGATATCTTTTTTATAGTTTACTAAATCCATTTTATTAATAGCAACAATAAAATACTTAATTCCAAGTAAAGAAGAAATAAAACTATGTCGATAAGTTTGTTTTGATAGACCTTTTCTAGCATCAACTAACAAAATAGATAAATTACATGTGGAAGCACCTGTTACCATATTACGAGTGTATTGTTCATGACCAGGTGTATCTGCAATAATAAATTTTCTTTTATGAGTAGAAAAATAACGATAGGCTACATCAATTGTAATTCCTTGTTCACGTTCAGATTGAAGTCCATCTACTACTAACGCAAGATCTATAGCGTGTCCTTGTGTTCCATGACGTTTACTATCATTTTTCAATGAAAATAATTGATCATCATAAATTTGTTTAGTATCATATAACAAACGACCAATTAATGTACTTTTCCCATCATCTACACTACCACATGTTAGAAATTTTAATAAAGTTTTTTTTTGCTGCAGATGAAACCATTTCTTAAAATTATCTTTTATATTAATATTCATTTTTTTTAAATTTCTCTTTTTTTAAAAATAACCTTGTCTTTTTTTTAACTCCATTGAACTTTTTTGATCATAATCAACAGCTCGACCAATTCGTTCACTGGTTTTAACTGTCAGAGTTTCTTTGATCACATCTTCAATATTTTTTGCTTCTGATTCAACTGCGTTAGTTAAAGGCCAACAACCTAATGTACGAAATCTAACCATTTTTTCTTGTATTATTTCATTAGATTGAATATTAATACGTTCATCATCAATCATTATTAATACTCCATTTCTTTCTAATACTGGACGTATAGAAGCAAAATAAAGAGGAACAATTTCAATTTTTTCTAAAAAAATATATTGCCAAATATCTAATTCAGTCCAATTTGACAAAGGAAAAACTCGAATATTTTCCCCCTTATTAATTTGACCATTATAGTTCCACCAAAGCTCAGGACGTTGTTTTTTTGGATCCCATTGATGAAATGAATCTCGAAAAGAATAAATTCGTTCTTTAGAACGTGATTTTTCTTCATCTCGTCTAGCTCCCCCGAAAGCTGCATCAAAACTATATTGATTTATGGCTTCTTTTAATCCTTCTGTTTTCATAATATCGGTATATTTACCACCTCCATTCTGAAAAGGATTTAAGTCTAATAATTTCCCTTTTGAATGTGAATGAACTATTAATTCTATATTTGAAGTACTGGCAATATGATCTCTAAAAATATACATTTCTTTAAACTTCCATCCAGTATCTACATGTAATAAAGGAAATGGTATTACTCCAGGATAAAAAGATTTCTTTGCTAGATGTAACATAACTGACGAATCTTTCCCAATAGAATACAACATTACAGGATTTTGAAATTCTGCAATCACTTCTCTCATGATATAAATACTTTCTGATTCTAATTGGCGTAAATAAGTAGTATTTTTTTTGAACATTATTTTTCCTTTAATGAATTTAATCATAGAAAATGTATTTTATATCTTATTTAATTTATTTTCATTTTGAAACCATGCTAACTTTTCATGAAAATGCACTACATCTCCAATGATTAATAAAGACGGAGTAGCAACCATCTTAATTATTTTTTCAATTTCACTTAAACATCCTGTAAAAACTTTTTGATCAACAGTAGTTCCTTTTTCTACAATCGCTATTGGTGTTGATTTTAATCTACCAAATAAAATAAGTTTTTTAGCAATATATACAGCTTTTAAAGTGCCCATATATATGACTAAAGTATAAGAAGAATCAGACAGAATCGACCAATTATTTACAAAACCATTAATACACTTATGACCTGTAATAAATATAACACCCTGTGCATATTTTCGATGTGTTAATGGTATTCCAGCATAAGCTGCAACGCCAAGTGCAGAAGTTATACCTGGAACTATTTGAAAATTAATACCTGCATTTTTTGCAGCTTCTATTTCTTCACCACCACGTCCAAAAATAAAAGGATCTCCGCCTTTTAAACGTACTACTTTTTTTCCCTGCTTTGCCAAAAAAATTAATAAATTTATAATTTCATCCTGACTAATATTGTTTAAACCAGCACGTTTTCCAACACATATAAGTTGTGCATCACGACGAATTAAATCTAAAACCTCTTCAGAAACTAAGCAATCATATAAAACAACGTCTGCTTGCTGTAGTATTTGCAGTCCTCTTAAAGTTAATAAGCCACTATCCCCTGGTCCTGCTCCTACTAAAATAATTTCGCCGGTTAATAAATCATTTTCATACATATTTTTCTTTAAAATTTTAATTGCTTGTTCTTTTTTTCCATTAAGAATATGTTCAACAAAAACACTCTTAAATAATTTCTCCCAAAATCGACGTCTTTCTAAAAAATTAGAAAAATGTTTTTTAATGACTTCTCGCCATTTACCTGCAATTTTAGCAACATCACCCAGTCTCATCGGCAAAATCGCCTCAATTTTTTCTCGTAAAAAACGTAATAATACAGGAGCGGCACCTCCAGAAGAAATAGCTACAATAATAGGAGAACGATCAATTATGGAAGGAAAAATAAAAGAACATTTAAATTTGTCATCAACTGTATTTACCAATAAATAACGTTCATTGCATTTTTGATATATATATTCATTTAATTTTACATCGTTTGTAGCTGAAATTACTAAAAATATTTTCTTTAAATAAATTAATTCAAATTTTTTAGATAACCAATTTATTTTTCTTTGATGTAAAAGAAATTGAACTTCTGAACATAATTCTTTAGCAATAACACTAACTTTAGCTTTAGCACGAATTAGTAATTTAATTTTATTTAAAGCCACTTCTCCAGCACCAACAACTAAAACATTTTTAGATTTTAAATCTATAAAAAGAGGAAGATAATTCACAATAACCTTATTTTAAAATATAAAACTTATGAATAAATAAAAAAATAATTTTAAAATTATAAGAAACACACAATACTTAAAAATATCATACAAATTTTTATAATAAGTAAAAAATTAAAAATATTTATAAATATTTCTTAAAAAATTTTTATAACTTGAGGATTATAAGAAAATTATTGTAAAATAATTTTTATATAAAAAATTAATTACGTAAGATTAAATATGTTTAATTAAAAATAAATAATTCACTGTATATATAATTATAAAAAATGCAGAAAAAACTTTACAAAAAAAAATTTTTGATAATAAAAACTGATATATTCAATTTAATTTTCATGTAAACCACATTCACGTTTTAATCCAAAAAAACGAGTGTCTTCTTCCAACATTCCCGGTGTATGTTTTATAGTAGTATGTACATCTCCTACAGACGAATATCCATTCTTATGCAATGGATGTATGTCTAAATTATTTTCTTTTATATAATGTTTTATTTTATTATTAGACCAATCTAATATTGGTAACATTTTAAATGTTCCCTTTTGAATAGAAAGATATGATAATGAATTTCGAGTTTTTGATTGATCATGACGTAGTCCAGCAAACCATGTTTGTGCTGATAACTTATTTAAAGCAAAATTCATTGGTTGTATTTTATTAATATCATTATAGAAATCTATTCCTTTTATACCTTGTTCCCACAATTTTCCATATCGTGCTTCTTGCCATGCTGGAGACATTTCCGATCTAAAAATTTTTAAATTTAAATTAAATTTATTACTTAACACATCAATAAATTTATATGTTTCAGGGAACAGATAGCCTGTATCAATTAATACAATAGGAATATTAGGTTTTTGTTTAGTCATGAGATGCAATAATACTACTGATTGAATACCAAAACTAGATGACATGATCTGTGTATGAGGCAAATTGTCTAATGCCCAAGAGATACGTTCTTCTGTAGAAGAATTTGATATAAGTATGTTTGATTCAAATAATATCTTGTTTTTTTTTTCAGAATTTAATAGATTAATGTTTTTAATTGGAAATATAGACATTATATTTTCTCCATACTAGCTCCAAAAATCATGAATAGGATTAACAATTTCTTTAACAAAATTTTTTCTAATAACGAAATCTCCGAAATCTTCTTTTTTATTACGTTCAATAGACCAAGTTTTAATTAAATAATTTAAATGAATTAATATTTCTTTTTCAGTAATATTCTCTTTATAAATTTTTGGAATGCGATTTCCTATTTGATTTCCTCCTATATATAGATTGTATCTACCAATAGATTTTCCAATTAAACCAATTTCAGCTAATAAAGTTCTTCCACAACCATTAGGACAACCAGAAATGCGGAAAATTATTATCTCATGTTCTAAACCATATTTTAACATGATACTTTCTAATTGAGTAATAAAAAAAGATAATATACGTTCTGCTTCTGCCATTGCTAAAGGACAAGTAGGAAATGATACGCATGCCATGGAATTTTTACGCACATTGCTTATTTTATTCATTAGTCCATATGATATAGCTATTTTTTCTATTTTATTCTTATTTTCTTCAGATATTTCAGAAATAATTATATTTTGATTTGATGTAATTCTAAAATTACCCTCATGAATTTCTGCTATTTTTAAAAGTCCAGATTTTAATAATTGATCATTACTATCATATATGCGTCCATTCTGAATAAATAATGTTAGACTCCAACTTTTATTAATATTTTTAATCCAACCAAATCTATCTCCTCTACTAATAAAATTATAATCACGAATTGGTTCAAAAGATATTTTCGCTCGTTTTTCGATTTCTTTTTTAAATACATTTAAACCAAAATTATTTATAGTATATCTGGTTTTTGCATTTGCACGATCAGTACGATTTCCCCAATCTCTTTGAGTAGTCACTATAGCTTCAGCAATAGATAAAGTATTTTCTACAGAAATATATCCTATTTCTGTTGCAAGAAATGGCCATGTATTTTTATTTCCATGAATAAAAGATAATCCACCACCAATTAAAACATTAAAACCAATAATTTTTTGATTTTCTACAATGGCAATAAAATTCATATCATTTGCATATAAATCTACATCATTATATGGTGGAATTACTACTGTTGTTTTAAACTTTCTTGGTAAATACGTCTTTCCTAATATAGGTTCGTTATCTGTTGTAATAATTTTTTTTTTATCCAACCAAATTTCTGCATATGCTTTAGTATGTGGTAATAAAAAATTTGAAATTTTTTTAGCCCATTCATATCCTTCTTGATGAATTAAAGATTCCATCGGATTTGATGTGCAAAGTACATTTCTGTTTACATCATTAGCAGTAGCTAATGAATCTAATCCTATATCATGTAACATTTTATGCACATCTTTTAATTTTTTTTTTAAAATTCCATGAAATTGAAAAGTTTGACGATTAGTTAATCGAATTGTTCTATATAATGTATATTTACCAGCAAAGTAATCAATTTTTAACCATTTTTTTGCTTGAATAATCCCTCCAGGTAATCGACAACGTAACATCATTGCATAACGTGGTTCTAACTTTTGTTCATGACGTTCTATACGCAAATCACGATCATCTTGCTGATACATACCATGAAATCGAATAAGAGAAAAATTATCCCCACTAAAACCATTAGTAATTTCATTTTTTAAATCATCGACAATTGTACCTCGAAGATAATTACTATTTTCTTTAATACGTTCTGCATCAGTTAATTTTTTTTCTATAACTATTTTTTTATAGTTTTTTTTCATTAATAGATATCTCTTTTATAACGTTTATTCAAACGAAGATTGTTCAAAAATTCACAGGCATCTTCAAAATTCAAACTACCATTTTCACTAATAATATCTAATAATGTTTTTTCAACATCCTTAGCCATGTTAGAAGCATTTCCACAAACATATATTTGCGCTCCTTCTTCTATCCAAGACCATATTTCTTTTCCATTTTCTCTTATTCTATCTTGTACATATACTTTATGTTCTTCATCTTGTGACCAAGCTAAATGCATATTAGTAATAAGTCCTTTTTTTATGTATCGTTGCCATTCTAATTGATATAAAAAATCTTCAGTAAAGTGAGGATTTCCAAAAAAAATCCAATTTTTTCCCTTAGAACCATCATTATCTCTTTGTTGCATAAAAGAACGAAACGGAGCAATTCCTGTTCCTGCACCAATCATTATTATTGGCGTATTTTGATCAGTAGGCAATCGAAAATTATTATTAGATTCAATAAAAATTTTTATCATATCATCAGGTTTTAAAGATTGCGTAAGATAACTAGAAGCTCCTCCTAAATATAAACAACCAGAAATTAATTTTTTTACAACTCCAACTGTAATATGAATTTCATTATCTATTTCTTGTTGTGAGGAAGAAATAGAATATAATCTAGGTGTTAATGGACGAAGCAGACTAATTAATTGTTCAGAAGATAACTTTGATGGATGATCAGTTATCATTTTAATTAAAGGAGTTTGAACAGTATAACTTTGCAAATTAGAATTATCAGATATAATATTTTTTAAAAATTTATTCTCAGTAAGAATCGCATAATTTTTCACAATATTTTTAGTGTTCGTTGTTAATTCAAAATTATTTTTTAAAGCTTCAAAAATTGTAAGAATATTATCTTTAATTTTAATTTTATCAGATGAATTGATAGAAAGTAATTCTAATATATTTCTTACTAAATTAGTATCATTTTTATACCAAACACCAAGCGCATCACCAGGTTCATAATTAATATCAATATTACTAATATCAATTTCAATATGATGAATATCTTTTTTAGAATTGCGTCCAGTAATTTTTTGGTTCGTTAACACAACAGCTTGAGCAGGATTTTTTTTTGTATAATAACTTTTTGAAATGATAACTTTTTTTTCTTGTTCTAATAATGATGAAGAAGATTTGTAATCTTTATTATTATGATCAATAGATCGCAATAATTCTTGAGACCATTGATAATAATTTTCCTCATACTCAATATCAGAATCAAATCGATTTAATAAAGAACGCGCACCTAGCTCTTTAAATCTTTTATCAAAATCTTTTCCTGCTTGACAAAATAAATTATAGGATGTATCCCCTAATCCAAATATACTATAATATAAATTATTTAGATTCGGAGCGTTTTTTGACATTATAAATTTATATAAGGATAATGCTTCTTCTGGAGGTTCACCTTCGCCTTGAGTTGAAATAATCAATATTAATATTTTTTCATTTTTAATTTTTTTAAATTGATAATCAATTGCATTAATTAAACGAGTTGTTTTATTGTTTTTATTAAAAAACTTATAAAGACGTTCAGATAACAGTTTTGCATTCCCAGTTTGAGAAGCTGAAACAATAGTAATAATTTGATTGTTTTTATTTGATTCATCTATTTTGAGAGAAACACTATTAGATTTTTGATTTGCAACTTTCCAAAAATAACCTGATAACCAAGCACTTTGAATATTAGTACAAGTACTTTCAAGTTTTTTTACATTATTTAATTGTTCTGGGCTTAATGGGAGTAAAAGATCAAACATATTTTGATTTTTCATTGTACTAAACATCCAAATTGTATTGCATTAAAAACCTAATATTATAAATATTATAAATAGAATATAATTTACAGAAAATATTAATATTACGCTACTATCTAATAACAAAATTAAGATTTTATATAAAAATATTTACTTTAAAATACAAAATAAATTATTTATATTATTTTGTAAAAAAATACACTTGTTATAAAACATTATATATTCTCTATTTCTATCAATTTTATTTTTGCATTTTCTATAACACTCTCTGGTAATCCAGATAGTGAAGCCACTGATATACCATAACTTTTTTTTGATACACCATTTTTTATTTTATATAGAAAAGCAATATGTAAATTACTCTCAATAGCAGTAAAATGAAAATTTTTTACAAATTTTTCTATTGATTCTAATTTTGTTAACTCAAAAAAATGTGTGGACAACAACGTCATGGATTTATTTATATTTATTAAATGTCTAGAACATGACCAAGCTAAAGACAACCCCTCATTAGTTGAAGTCCCTCTTCCTAGTTCATCAATTAAAACTAAACTATTAGATGTTGCATTATGAAGAATATTAGATATTTCTGTCATTTCCATCATAAATGTTGAACATCCATTGCTTAAATCATCTGCAGAACCAATCCTTGTAAAAATCTTATCAATCGAACCTATTAATGCATATTTAGCAGGAACAAAACTTCCTATACAAGACATTATAACAATAAGAGCAATTTGACGCATATAAGTACTTTTTCCACCCATATTTGGACCAGTTATAATAAGCATTCTTTGTTTTTTTGACAATACAACAGAATTACTTATAAACGGTGTCTTTAAAAAAGACTCTACAACTGGATGACGACTTTCTAATAAAGAAATACCATATTTTTTACTCATAATAGGACGAACATAATTTAAAGATATAGAACGTTCAGATAAATTTACCAATACATCTAATTCTGATAATGCTAATGCACTATCTTGTAATTTCTCCAAAAAAGGTTCTATAATATTAAAAAGATCTTCATATATTTTTTTTTCTAGGCATAAAGATTGAATTTCTGAAGTTGAAACTTTTTGCTCATATTCTTTTAATAAAGGAATACTATAACGTTCTGTATTTTTTAATGTTTGTATTCTTGTATAATGTTGAGGAATTAAATGAATATGACGTTTGCTGACCTGAATATAATAACCAATAATTTTATTAAATCTAATTTTAAATGATTCGATCATTAATTTTCTTTTTTCTTCACTTTCAAAATTTTTAATATATTCTTTAGAATTTTTTTTAATCGAACGAAGAGTATCCAATTGATCATTATAAAATGAAGCTATTACACCTCCATCTCGAATAGAAACAGATGGTTTTAAACTAATAGCTTTTTTCAATAAAAATAAAATTTCTTTAAAAGATCCAATAGATACACGTATTTTTTTAATATGTTTACATTTAATATTTTTTAAAATTAAATGTAAATTAGGTAAAATTTCTAATGTAGCACGCATTCGTACAAAATCATAAGGGGAAGCAGTACGTAAAGATAAACGAGAATAAATTCTTTCTAGATCATTAACTTGACGAAGAATAGGTTGTAATTCTTTATAAAAAGATTGTAAAATACTTACACTTTCATGACGATTTTTAACTATATTAAAATTTTTTAGAGGAGAATTTAACCACCGATTCAACATTCTACTGCCCATAGATGTAACAGTTTTGTTTAATATTGAAGATAAGGTATTTTTTTTTTCTCCTGAAATATTTTGAGTAATTTCTAAACTTCTACGTGTATTAAAATTCATTAGAATATTATCTTTCATATAATTGTATTTTAATTCACGAATGTTAGGCAGAATAGTCATGTGCATTGATTTTACATATTGCAGTAAACAACCAGCAGGGCGAATTACAAAATTATTTTTTTCTATACCAAAACCATTTAGACTATAAGTATTAAATTGCAAGTTAAGTGACTTGTATGATACATCTAAATCAAATTCTAATAATGAGCGCTTGCGAATACATCTTCTGTGTTCAATTAAAAACATATCTGAAAAATTTTCTGGATAAAGTATTTCTTTAGGGTTTGTGCGTTCAATTTCTGCTAGAAAATCACTAACATGAAAAATTTTAGATACGCCAAAAAAACCTAAGGAAATATCTAAAATAGAATATCCAAATTGATTATTTTCCTTCCAAATAGCTGCTATAAAGTTATCTTCATTTTCATGAAGAAATGCTTCATCTGTAATAGTTCCAGGCGTAATTATTCGAATTACTTTACGAGAAATTAATTTATTTTTATAATTAGAAGAACCTTTTTTTTGATCACATATAGCAATAGATTCACCTAATTTTACGAGTTTGGATAAATAATATTCTGATTTATGACATGGTACTCCTGCCATTGGCACTACTTTGTTATTTGAATACCCTTTTTTTGTCAAAGTAATTTTTAATAATTCAGAAACACGTTCTGCATCTTTATAAAACAACTCATAAAAATCACCCATTTGATAAAAAAGTAACATATCAGGATACTGTGATTTTAAAGATAAATACTGTTTTATCATTGGCGTATGGTTGTTTATGTTACCATTAATATTTGTTTTTTTTTTCATAGTATAAAATTCACATTTCTCTACATCTATGATTCATAATGTTAAAAACTATAAAACATATAAAAAATAGTATTTTATAGATTATTTTGATTGTGTAAAAATTAATAACAAAAAATAAAATTAGGTGCTCTAAATGAAAAAAATATTAATTATTTTATGGATTTTCATATTCTCTTGCAATGTTTTTGCTTGTGAATTTAATAATGGAAAAGAATATACTATAAAACATAAAATTATATCTAATATACCTGATATAATAGAATTTTTTTCATTTTTTTGTCCATATTGTTATGAGTTTGAAAAAACACATAACACCAGATATTTAATAAAAAAAAATATTAAAAAAAACATGAATATTCAAAAATATCATGTCAATTTTTTAGGAGGGAAGTTAAGCTCTATTTTAACAAAATCTTGGATAATAGCACAACAAATGGGAATTGAAGAAAAAATTATTTTGCCTATTTTTCAAGGAATTCAAGATACTCATACAATTAATAACATTGATAGCATAAAAAAAATTTTTAAAAAAGAAGCTGGAACAAGTGAACATCAATTTAACAGTTTTTGGAATAGTCTGACACTTAAAATACTACTTCAAAAACAAGAAAAAGATATTCAAAAATCTAATTTAGATCATATTCCAACAATGCTGATTAATGGAAAGTATGTAATTGACTATTCAAATATAGAAGAAATATTCAAATATCATTTTTCTAAAAAATATATCAAATTAATTCAATTCTTAATAAATAAAAAATAAAAATTTTTATTTATTTTATTCAAGCATATTAAAATATATAATTAATATCAATTGATATTAATCAATCAATTGTTATTAATAAATCGATTTTAATAAAAAAATGAATGAAATAAAAAAAATGAATGAAATAAAAAAAATGAATGAAATAAAAAATCACCCTGTTATTATAATAGATGGAAGTTTATATTTATATTCATCTTATTATGGATTCCGTGAATTTCAACATACTTCAGGACAATCATGTGGCGCAATATATGGCATGTTAAAAATGATCGATAATATCTTTAAAAAATATAAACACTCTGAAAAATTCATTATTGTATTTGATTCATCTCAAAAAACATTTAGAAAAAAACTATTTAAGGAATATAAAAACAATAGAATGCCGATGCCTAATGCACTATGTATGCAAATTCAACCTCTTTTTAGAATACTGAAAAAAATTGGTATTAAAGTTTTAACTATTCCAGGAATAGAAGCAGATGATATTATTGGTAGTTTAGCGTATAAATTAGAAAATATAGGAGAAAAAATATTAATTATAAGTCATGATAAAGACATGCTTCAACTTGTTACCAAAAATATTAATATATTCAATAAAAAAGATAATCGTATTATAACACCAGAAGTAATAAAAGAAAAATATGGTATTGCACCTAAGGAATTCATTGATTTGTTGGCTTTGGTGGGAGATGTCTCTGACAATATCCCAGGAATTCCAAAAATTGGCATAAAAACTGCGTTATTTTTATTAAATAACTTTTCTAATATTAAAAATATTTATAATAATATTGAAAAAATACAATTCTTGCCATTACGCAATGCCAAAAATATTGCAATTGAGCTAAAAAATAATAAAAAAACAGCTTTTCTTTCATATGAATTAGCAAAAATAAAATTAAATATTTCTATTGATGTAAATTTAAATGAAATGATCATAAAAAAATATTGTTCTAAAAAGACATTTCGTGTTTTTCATAAGTATATTTCAAGTTTTTAATGAATATTTGTTATTATGTAGATATCATTATTTATTTAAAATAATATATTCATTATACCATTGATCTAGAATTGATTTGAATTTTTGAACACCAATTTTTTTGTACGATGAAAACAATATGACTTTAAAAAAAACTAAATACATATTTAATTTTTCAGATACCATATTGACTTGAACATTTTGTTGTCTGATTTTCATTTTATCGCATTTAGTCAAAAGGACCAAGAGAAAAACTTTTTTATATGAGGCTATAGTGATTATTTTTTGATCAAGTTTTTTCAATGGATATCTAATATCCATCAGACATACAAAAATTTTTACTTGATCTCGTTTTTCTAAATAATTATATATTGTTTTTTGCCATTTTTCTCTAATCAACAAGGGTGCTTTAGTATAACCGTATCCAGGTAAGTCAACTATTCTTAAACCAGAAACTACTTCAAAAAAATTAATTAATTGAGTTCTACCAGGAGTTTTGCTAAAACGAGCCAATTTTTTTTGATTTGTTAATGTATTAATAGCACTAGATTTTCCAGAATTAGAATAACCAACGAATGCAATTTCAACACCGTCTTGAATTTCTATATCAGTTATTTTTGCATAACTTTTTAAAAAATGTGTTTTATTATAATTTAATGAGTTCAAAAATTAATCCTATTTTTTAAAATTATCAAAGAATTATTAAAAAAATCTTTTTTATAAAAAAAGTATTTTTTTATACATGTTTGTAACATGTAATATATACACGTTATTTCCTCAAAAATGAATCTCGTCTTGTTATTCTATCTAAAACTAGTCTCGAATACATCTATTTATTATTTTAAAGGAAGAAAAATGCATAAGAGTATAAGAAATATTGCAATTATAGCACATGTTGATCATGGAAAAACTACATTACTTGACAAACTTTTACAACAATCAGGTACATTTGAAAAACATGAAGAAAAAACTGAAAGAATTATGGATTCTAATGATTTAGAAAAAGAACGAGGTATTACAATTTTATCTAAAAATACTTCTATAAAATGGAAGAATTATAAAATAAACATAGTAGATACTCCTGGTCATGCCGATTTTGGTGGTGAAGTAGAACGTGTAATGTCTATGGTAGATTCAGTGCTTTTAGTAGTAGACGCCTTAGATGGGCCAATGCCGCAAACACGATTTGTTACTAAAAAAGCATTTAAATATGGTTTAAATCCTATAGTTGTTATTAATAAAATTGATAGAATTAATTCTCGTCCTGATTGGGTGGTAGATCAAGTTTTTGATCTTTTTGTTAACCTTGATGCAAATGATCAACAGCTTGATTTCCCTATTATTTACACGTCTGCTGTGCTTGGAACTTCAGGAACAGATTATCTAAACATGCAAAAAAATATGATTTCACTATATGAAGCTATTATTAAATATGCTCCTGCTCCTACTGTTAATCCTAATCAAAAATTTCAGATGCAAATTTCACAACTTGATTATAATAATTATCTAGGAGTAATCGGGGTAGGTCGCATTAAACAAGGATCTATAAAACCTAATGATCAAGTAACTGTTATTAATAGTTTTGGAGAAAAACGTAATGGGAAAATTAATAAAGTTTTAAATTATTTTGGATTAAAAAGAATGGAGATCAATCAAGGATATGCTGGTGATATAATCGCTATTTCAGGTCTTAATCAATTAAAAATTTCTGATACAATTTGTCATCCAGATAATTTACAATCTTTACCAGTATTAAGTATAGATGAACCTACAGTAAACATGTTTTTTTCAGTAAATACTTCGCCTTTTTCAGGAAAAGAGGGAAAGTATGTCACATCTCGCCAAATTTTAGAAAGACTAGAAAAAGAAACTATGCACAATGTAGCTTTACAAATAAAAGAAACAAAAGATGCAAATATTTTCTCTGTTTCTGGACGTGGTGAATTACATTTATCAATTTTAATTGAAAATATGCGTCGTGAAGGATTCGAGTTAGAAGTTTCTCGTCCAAAAATTATTTTTCGCGAAATTAATGGCGTTAAAAAAGAACCATTTGAAAATGTAATTTTAGATATCGAAGAAAAAAATCAAGGCAGCGTTATGCAGTTTATAGGCGCAAGAAAAGGTGATCTAAAAAATATAATTCCTGATTCGAAAGGCAGAGTTAGACTTGAATACATATTATCTAGCAGAGTATTAATCGGTTTTCGTACAGAATTTATGAGTATAACTTCTGGAACAGGACTTTATTATTCATCTTTCAGTCACTATGATAATATTCAAGATAATAACATTGGACAGAGAAAAAATGGAGTTTTAATATCTAATAGTACAGGAATGGCAGTTGGATTTGCTTTATTTAATCTGCAAGAAAGAGGAAAATTATTTATAGGACATGGCGCTCAAGTATATGAAGGACAAATAATAGGACTTCATAATCGTTCTAATGATTTAACAGTGAATTGCTTAACTGGAAAAAAATTAACTAATATGAGAGCTTCTGGGACAGATGAAGCAATAGTTTTAACAACATCCATTAATATGACATTAGAAGAAGCACTAGGATTTATTAATGATGACGAATTGGTAGAAGTTACACCTAATTCTATAAGATTACGCAAAACCTATTTAAAAGAAAACGAAAGAAAAAGAGCTAATCGTAAAAAAATTGATTTAAAATAAGACAAACAAAAAACACTCAATATTATTTTTTTAATTATATAATTCTATTTATTCAATAGAATTATATAAAATATTTTTACATTATTCAATATTCTCTTAAATTAGCGTTTTAACAAATTAGAAATTAATAAGTTGTACTTATTTTTTTGATGAAATAAACACAAATGTTCAGCAGTAATAATGGTTATTAAATCATTTACTGCTTTTTTAAAATCATCATTAATTATGAGATAATCATATTCTGAATAATGCTGCATTTCATCTACTGCTTTTTCCATTCTATGCGCAATAACTAAATCACTATCTTGACCTCTTTCTCTCAATCTTTTATATAATACATCTTTAGATGGTGGTAATAAAAAAATACTTTTTGATTCTGGCATTTTACATTTAATTTGTTTAGCTCCTTGCCAATCAATATCAAGAAAAACATCAGTTCCAGAAAATAACATTTCTTCGATAGATTGACGTGAAGTTCCATAATAATTACTGAAAACTTTTGCATGTTCTAAAAAAGATTTTTTTTTAACCATAATTTGAAATTCTTTTTTTGATACAAAATGATAATGTTTCCCGTGTAATTCACCAGGTCGTATAATTCTCGTAGTATGAGAAATAGATACTTGAATGTTATATAAAGTTTTTGACTTTAATAATCCTTCAATTAAACTTGATTTTCCTGTTCCACTTGGAGCTGAAATAATAAAAAGAATACCTTGAGACATAATATATTAAAAAATAGTTTTGGCTAAAATTTTATAAAAAATAAATATTTTTCTTTATAAAAAAAATAAATCCTGTTTTAAAAAAACAAAATATAAATAAAAAATAATTACTATTATCTATTTTTTTATGAAAAAGATATTTCTGAATCCACATATTCTAAATAAATTATTTATATTTATAGATTTATATAAAACTACTTGAATATAAATTTCTTCAAATTTAACATGAACAATAGATAACAAAACGCCAATTTTAGACCATTGACCATCTATTTGTGTTTCAATAAATGAACCTATTTCAGGAAAAATATTCCCTTTACTGATCAAATAACATAAATAATATTTATTTGTTTTTTTAAAAAATATTCGCGCTATTGTTTCTTGTCCATAATAACATCCTTTTTTAAAGCTTATAGCTTTAAGCTTATCTAAATTAATTGCTTGTGGTGTGAATCTTTTAGAACATGTTTTATCAATAATAGGAAATCCGGCTTCAATATCTAACAATAACCATTGCTTGCTATTATTAAAAAATATTTTTTTATTAATTTTTTTTTTAAAAATTAAAAAATCTGCAAAAGATAAAACTAATAAAAATCGTTCAGATGGATCTGAATACCATAATATAGTCGTATTTTCTTCATGCATTACTGGACAATTTTCGCTTGGAATATCAATAAAAAAATTTGATAAAAATGCTCGAGCATCTGATCCTACAATTCCTATTAAACAAATATCATGTAATTCATGAAATTTTATTTTTGAAAAAATAGAATACTTATGCATTTCTCTCATTTGAATTTCAGAAACACTTTTTCTTTGAATATAACCATAACCTTTTTCATAATGAAATAAACGCAAAGTACTCCATACTTTTCCATTAATATTACAATGTGCACAAAGTGCATGATGCGTTTCAAGTAAAAAATTCATATCAATAGTTAATTGATTTTGAAGATATGTTTTACTATCTAGACCTTCTACATAAATTAAAGACCATTCTTCAAGTAATATCATAGTTAATGATAATTCATGTGAGGGATAAACAACATTTTGTAACGATACAAATGATGGCATTATTTTTATTTCCTAATAATACATTTAATGCAAATTATATAAAATCAAAATAAATGTATCTATTGAATTAAATAGATATAATAAAAAATGTATTTTTTAAATATTATTAAAGTATACAAAAAAATTTAAAAATTTTTCAAATTTAATTAAATTAAGAGAAGAAATGTAAAATTATGTTAGAAACAAACACAATAATTAATCAAATAAAAAATCTTAAAAAACGTATAAAAGATCTCAAGAGGTATCTTTGACTATAATGAGAAAAAAATACGGCTTGCAGAAATTAATTTAGAATTATCATCACCTAAAATATGGGAGGAACAAACATCTATTAAAAAACTTAATAAAGAAAAATATTTATTAAATTCTATAATTCAAAATATTAATGAAATCGAACAAAATATAAAAGAAGTAATTATTTTTTTAGAGTTAGCAACAGAAACAGAAGATAATACAATATTAAAAGATTCTTTGATAGAAATGCAAAAAATAGAAAAAAAAATCAAGAAACTTGAATTTTATCGTATGTTTTCAAAAAAATATGACAACTGTAATTGCTATATTGATATACAATCTGGTTCAGGTGGAATAGAAGCACAAGACTGGTCTAAAATGTTACTTAGAATGTACTTGAGATGGACTGATAAAAAAGGATTTGAGACAGAAGTTATCCACGAATCTGTTGGAGACATAGTTGGAATTAAATCCTCTACTATTAAAGTAATCGGAGATTACGCTTTTGGATGGCTAAGAACAGAAACAGGTATACATCGTTTAATTAGAAAAAGCCCTTTTGATTCTGGGAAAAGACGTCATACTTCTTTCAGTTCAGTTTTTATATATCCAGATGTAGATGATAAAATTCGTATAAATATCAATTATTCTGATCTAAGAATTGATGTATACAGAGCATCTGGAGCTGGAGGTCAACATGTAAATCGAACAGAATCAGCTGTACGTATTACTCATTTACCTACAAATATTGTTACTCAATGTCAAAATAATCGTTCTCAACATAAGAATAAAGAACAAGCAATAAAACAAATGAAATCAAAACTATATGAAATACAAATAAGAAAAAAAAATGAGCAAAAACGAGAATTGGAAAAAAATAAATCAGATATCACCTGGGGAAATCAAATACGTTCATACATCTTAGATAATTCAAAAATTAAAGATCTTCGTACTGGCGTTGAAAAAAATCATATTCAATCTGTTTTAGATGGGGATTTAGATGATTTTATTGAACAAAGTTTAATCATGGGATTATAAGGAATACAGATGTTAGAAGTAAAAAATAATAATAATGACGAAAATAATGTTTCTAATAATGAAATTCAAAGAAGAGAAAAAAAACTTATTGATATGAAAAAAAAAGGATTTTCTTTTCCAAATAATTTTAAAAAAAATACGACATCAAAAAACATTCTTCGAAAATATCAAACAAAAGATAATATTGAACTTAAAGTATTAAATATTGAAGTTGCTGTCGCTGGCCGTATGATACAAAGACGTATTATGGGAAAAGCTGCGTTTTTTACGCTACAAGATATGGAAGGAAAAATACAAATTTATATAAATGAAAAACAAATATCATCTGATTTTTATAATTCTCATTTTAAACAATGGGATCTTGGGGATATTTTAGGTGTAATTGGTGTATTATTTAAAACCAAAACGGGAGAGTTGTCTATTCATTGTAAAAATATAGATATACTTAATAAATCATTAAAACCTTTACCAGACAAGTTCCATGGTTTATCTAATCAAGAAACACGTTATCGAAAAAGATATTTAGATCTAATTAGCAATAATAAATTATATGATATTTTTAAAAAGCGTTCTAATATTATTACGACAATTCGAAATTTCATGATACATAATAATTTTTTAGAAGTAGAAACTCCAATGTTACAAAATATTCCTGGAGGAGCAAATGCGCGTCCCTTTATTACTTACCATAATGAAATTAACGATAAAATGTATTTAAGAATTGCTCCTGAATTATATTTAAAAAAATTAATTATTGGTGGTTTTGAACGTATTTTCGAACTTAATAGAAATTTTCGTAATGAAGGAGTATCTGCTCGTCATAATCCAGAATTTACTATGATGGAAGCATATATTGCATACTCTAACTATGAAGATATAATGGTTCTAATAGAAAATATTTTTAAAAAAATTATCGAATCACACTTTAAAAGTAAGAAAATCATATTCCATCAAAATGAATTTGATTTTAGCAAACCATTTCATAGATTAACTATGAAAAATGCTATTCTTAAATTTAATTCAAATATCACTCTATCTGATTTAAATGATTTTAATAAAACCAAAAAATTTGCACAATCTATAGGTATAAAAATAGAAAAAAAATGGGGAAGTGGTGAGATAGAAACTAAAATATTTGAAAAAACAGTAGAAAAAAAATTAATTCAACCAACTTTCATAACGCAATACCCAGTAGAAGTTTCTCCATTAGCAAGACGTAATGATATAAATCCAGATACAACTGATAGATTCGAACTGTTTATTGCTGGATACGAAATAGGAAATGGATTTTCAGAACTAAATGATGTAGAAGATCAGAAAATACGTTTTTTAAATCAAATCAAAAAAGCAAATAAAGAAGAAAATAAAAACATATTTTATGATCAAGATTATATAGAAGCATTAAAATATGGTTTACCACCAACGTCAGGATTTGGAATTGGAATAGATCGTTTAATCATGATACTGACTAATCAAATTAGTATTCGTGATGTAATTTTATTTCCGACACTTCGTTCTTTTAAAAAATAATTTTATTAATTAATAATTTGCATTTTAAAAGATATATAAAAAAAAATATTTTTAAAATTTAATGAGATATAAAATGCCAAGTCTTTTAAATAACACTGAAAACAATCTCAATGAAAACACAATTAAAAATTTAATACAAAAATATCAACCTCCATTTTGGATTTACGACGCTGAAATTATTTACAATAAAATCAAATTATTAAAAATGTTTGACATTATTAGATTTGCTCAAAAATCTTGTTCAAATATTAATATATTACGCTTAATGAAAAACGAAAATCTAAAAATAGACGCTGTTTCATTAGGTGAAATTGAAAGAGCTTTATTATCTGGATTCAAACCAAACACAAATGAAATAATTTTTACTGCAGATATTTTAGATCAAGAAACTTTATGTAAAGTAGTTAATTTTAAAATACCAGTCAATGCCGGCTCTTTGGACATGTTAGAACAATTAGGGAAAATTTCACCAGGACACCATGTTTGGTTAAGAATTAATCCAAAATTTGGATATGGACATAGTAAAAAAACTAATACTGGAGGAGAAAACAGCAAACATGGTATTTGGGAGCCAGAAATGGCAATCCCAATTATAAAAAAATATCAATTAAAATTAATAGGTTTACATATGCATATAGGTTCAGGAGTTAACTATTTACATTTAAAGAAAGTTTGTCAATCTATGATTCAATATGCTTTTCAATTGAATCAAAAAATATCATCTATTTCTGTTGGCGGAGGTTTGCCTATACCCTATAAGTTCAATGATGAACCTATTGATATCAATAAATACTTTTCTTTATGGGATCTAGCAAGAAAAAAAATTTCTAAATTTTTAGGAAAAAAAATTCAATTAGAAATTGAACCTGGAAGATTTCTTGTTGCAGAATCAGGAGTTTTAATTTCAAGAGTATGGGCTACAAAAAAAATGGGCGATAAATATTTTGTTTTAGTAGATGTTGGATTTAATGATTTAATGAGACCAACTATGTATGGCAGTTACCATCATATATCCGTTATTACTGGAGATAATAGAATTCTTAACGAAAAAGAAATAATTGATACTGTTGTTGCAGGTCCTTTATGTGAATCAGGAGATATTTTTACACAAAAAGAAGGTGGAACCGTCCAAACCAGAAAATTGCCGATTATAAAAATAGGAGACTATTTAATTTTTCATGATACAGGAGCTTATGGTGCTTCAATGTCATCTAATTATAATACAAGACCACTTATTCCAGAAATATTACTAAAAAATAACAGTTCTATTATTATTCGAAGACGTCAAACAATTGAAGAATTGTTAAGTTTAGAAAAATAATATTTTTTTAATAATTTACTAAAATAAAAAAATATTTTCTTTAATTAAGGATATCATCTAAAAAATGTACATCTTTTTTCCTAAATTAAATCCTATAATTTTTACTTTTGGTTCTATATCTGCTCGTTGGTATGGTTTTATGTATATTATTAGTTTTTTATTTGCAATTTGGTATGGAAAAAGATGTAGTATTAAAAATAAAAAAAAATGGTATGAAAAAAAAGTAGAAACTTTATTATATGCTGTTTTTTTAGGCTCATGTATTGGAGGAAGAATAGGATATATTATATTTTACAATTTTACATACTTTTCTCAAAATATATTACGTATATTTTATGTATGGGAGGGAGGAATGTCATTTCATGGAGGATTAATAGGTGCTGTAATTGTAATGACATATTTTTCTCTAAAATATAAAAAAAAAATATTAGAAATATCTGATTTTATCGCTCCATTAATACCATTTGGATTAGGTGCTGGAAGATTAGGTAATTTTATTAATAGTGAACTATGGGGTCGTGTATCACCAAGCTTTTCATATGCGATGATTTTTCCTAATTCTCAATATCAAGATTTAGAAACAATAAAAAAACATCCTCAATTAAAACTACTATTTGAAAAATATGGAGCACTACCACGTCATCCTTCGCAATTATATGAATTTTTTTTGGAAGGTCTTGTGTTGTTTTTTATATTGTATTTTTTCTCAAAAAAAAATAGACCAATTGGTTGTACAAGCGGTTTATTTTTAATTTTCTATGGAGTATTTAGAATATTTGTAGAATTTTTTAGAGAACCAGATCCTCAAATAGGACTATTAGAAAATATAATTACTATGGGACAAATATTATCTATTCCAATGATTTTTTCTGGATTAATTATTCTTTATATATCTTCTATAAAAAAAAATAAATCATGAGGAATTATGAAACAATATATTAAATTAATAAAAAAAATAATTAAAATAGGCAATCAAAAAAAAGATCGTACAGGAACAGGCACATTATCTATTTTTGGTTATAATATGAAGTTTAACTTACAAAAAGGTTTTCCACTTCTTACAACTAAAAAATGTCATATTCCATCTATCATTTATGAACTTTTATGGTTTTTAAAAGGAGATACTAATATTAGTTATCTCAATAAAAATAAAATATCGATTTGGGATAATTGGGCTGATGAATTTGGAAATGTTGGTCCAATATATGGAAAACAATGGAGAAGTTGGAATACACCAGAAGGTAATGTAATTGATCAAATAAAAAATGTATTAATACAGTTAAAAGACAATCCTGATTCCCGTAGAATATTAGTGTCTAGTTGGAATGTTGGAGATATTGATAAAATGAAATTACCTCCCTGCCATGTTCTTTTTCAATTTTACGTATTCAAAAACACATTAAGTTGTCAACTATACCAACGTTCTTGTGATGTGTTTCTTGGACTGCCTTTTAATATAGCTAGTTACTCAATACTTATACATATGATAGCTCAACAATGCAACTTAAAACCAGGAGAATTTTTATGGACAGGAGGTGATGTTCATTTGTATAATAATCATATTGAATTAGCAAAAAAACAAATACTTAGAACACCTCGAAAACTCCCGGAATTAATAATTCTCAAAAAACCTCATTCATTATTTCAATATTCTTTTCAAGATTTTAAAATTCTTGGGTATTATCCTTATCCTCCTATTAAAGGAAAAATATCTGTATAAAAAAATAAACGTACTTTTACTAGAAATAATTTTTTATCAATTAAACTGGATTGATTTTAAAACATATGAAAAAAATATATATAAAAACTTGGGGTTGTCAAATGAATGAATATGATTCATCTATGATTACCACGATATTGCAAAAAACAAAGAAATATTCACTTACAGAATCAGCAGAAAAATCTGATATTTTAATATTAAATACCTGTTCAATTAGAGAAAAAGCTCAAGAAAAAGTTTTTCATCAGCTCGGAAGATGGAAAAAAATAAAAAATAATAACCCAAGTGTTATTATTGCCGTAGGAGGCTGCGTAGCAACTCAAGAAGGTAAAGAAATTTTCAAAAGAGCAAATTATGTAGATATTATATTTGGAACTCAAACTTTGCACAAGTTACCACAAATGATTTCTGAAGTAGAAACAAGTCGCAAATTATCTATTGATATTAGTTTCCCTAAATTAGAAAAATTTAAATATTCACTAGAATCTAAAAAAAAAGGATATACGGCAAATATTTCGATTATGGAAGGATGTAATAAATATTGTTCATTTTGCATAGTTCCATATACAAGAGGGCGTGAAATTAGTCGTCCATGTGATGATATTTTATTTGAAATATCTATTTTAGCAAAACAAGGAGTAAGAGAAATTAACTTATTAGGACAAAATGTTAACGCATATAAAGGATCTACTTTTAACAGAAAAATTTGTTATTTTTCAGAATTAATACGATTAGTTGCAGAAATAGATGGTATTGATAGAATTCGTTTTACTACAAGTAATCCACGTGAATTTACTGATGATATTATCGATGTATATAAAGATACACCAAAACTAGTTAGTTTCTTGCATCTTCCTGTACAAAGTGGTTCAAATAAAATTCTTAATTTAATGAAACGCTCATATACAATAGAAGATTATAAATCTATTGTTAACAAGTTAATTATTGCTAGACCTAATATTCAAATTAGTTCTGATTTTATTGTTGGTTTTCCTGGAGAATCTGAAATAGACTTTCAACAAACAATGCTTTTTATAAAAAATATAAATTTTGATATGAGTTTCAGCTTTATATATTCTAAAAGGCCTGGAACACCTGCTTCTAAAATGAAAGACGATGTTGATTTAGAAGAGAAAAAAAAACGTTTGTATATTTTGCAAGATCGTATAAATATACAAACTATGTTATGGAGTAGAAAAATGTTCGGGACTATACAATCTATTTTAGTAGAAGGCGTATCAGATAAAAATATCATGGAATTATATGGTCGAACAGAAAACAATAGAATTGTTACTTTTAAAGGTTCCCCTAACACAATTGGACAATTTGTTAATGTAAAAATTAAAAAAGTACATACACACTCATTAAAAGGCGAATTACTTCAAAAATAATTCCATTCAGATATATGAAAAATATTATTATAAATCTTCAAATCTGTTCTAAAAATACAAAAAGAATACCAAAAAAAATACATTTTAAAAAATGGATACAAAAAATTTTATATAAAAAAAAAACATCAATATAATCACAATCCGTATTGTAGATGAATTAGAAATTAAAAAATTAAATTTTATCTATAGAAAAAAAAATCAAGCAACAAATATCTTATCATTTCCTTTTAATAAATTTATTAAAGTGAATCATAAATTGTTAGGAGATTTAATCTTATGTAAAAATATAATTGAAAAAGAATCCCTTAAGTACAAAAAATCATTGGAATCACATTGGGCTCATATAACAATACATGGAACACTGCATTTATTAGGATACGATCATAAAAATAATAAAGAAGCAAATATCATGGAAAAAATTGAAAATAAAGTAATGCTATCTTTAAAATATAAAAAACCACATCTTTTAAAAAAATTTTAATCTTCTATAAAAAATATTTTAACTCAGGCATTTCTACCATAGAATAGTAGAACATATTTTAAAAAAGACAATTTAATACTATGAGTGATAAGCATTCACAAAACTGTGATAAAATAAATAGGAAAGGATTTTTTTCTATTTTATTAAATCAAATTTTTCATGATGAACCGAAAAATAGAGAAGAACTATTAGCATTAATTCGCGATTCAGAACAAAACGAACTAATTGATCAAGATACTTGCGATATGTTAGAAGGAGTTATGCATATCGTCAAAAAAAGAATTAAAGAAATCATGATTCCTAGAACACAAATGATTACATTAAAATTAAATTATGATTTAAATGAATGTCTTGATGTTATTATTGAATCGGCGCATTCGCGTTTTCCAGTTATGAGCAGTGATAACAATTATGTTGAAGGATTTTTAATTGCTAAAGATTTATTACCCTTTATGAAAAGTTCTAAAAATATTTTTTGCATAAAAAATATATTACGACCAGCTGTGGTAGTTCCAGAGAGTAAATATGTAGATAGAATGTTAAAAGAATTTCGCTCGAAAAGAAATCATATGGCTATAGTTATAGATGAATTTGGAGCTGTATCTGGTTTAGTTACTATAGAAGATATACTTGAATTAATCGTTGGAGAAATCGAAGATGAATATGATGATGAGGAAACATTAAATATTAGAAAACTTCAAAAATGCACTTTTTCTATTAGAGCACTTACAGAAATAAAAGAATTTAATGAAACCTTTAATACTAATTTTAGTGATGAAGAAGTAGATACTATAGGAGGATTAGTTATGAAAGAATTTGGCCATTTACCAAGTCGTGGTGAAAGTATAAAAATTGATGGTTATTCTTTTAAAATTTCTGTAGCAGACAGTAGAAAAGTTATACAAATACATGTAACTGTTCCAGAAAATAAGATACCTGTTCTTATGGAAGTTCAATAAAACTATTTTTTAAGATTTAGAAAAAATAAGATTATTTTAAATTGCAATTTAAAAACATTATATTTCTCAAATATTTTTGTAGAGACAAAAATGGAAAAAGAATATTTACCAAGCAAAATAGAACTTTATGTACAGAAATACTGGAAGAAAAATAAAACCTTTGAAGTAAAAGAAGATTTGAAAAAAGAAAAATATTATTGTCTTCCTATGCTTCCATATCCTTCTGGAAAATTACATATGGGTCATGTTAGGAATTATACTATTAGTGACGTTATTGCTCGATATCAAAGAATGCTAGGAAAAAACGTCTTGCAACCAATGGGCTGGGATGCTTTTGGTTTACCTGCTGAAGATGCATCTATAAAGAATAATACGACTCCTTCCTCATGGACTAAAAAAAATATAAAATACATGAAAAAACAACTTCAATCACTGGGTTTTAGCTATGATTGGAGTCGTGAAATAACCACTTGCAATCCAGAATATTTTCATTGGGAACAATGGTTTTTTACTGAATTATATAAAAAAAAACTAGTATATAAAAAAAACAGTTTAGTTAATTGGTGTGTTTATGATAAAACAGTTTTAGCAAATGAACAAGTTATTGATGGTTGCTGCTGGAGATGTCAAAATAAAATAACAATAAAAAAAATTCCACAATGGTTTATAAAAATAAGAAATTATGCTGAATCTTTATATCAAGATTTAAAAAAATTAACTTGCTGGCCTGAAAATGTAAAGAACATGCAACGAAATTGGATTGGACGAATAAAAGGATTTCAAATAACTTTAAAAATTTTTAATACATCTGAAAAGTTAAAAGCATTTACGAATAGATTAGATCTTATAATGGGTGTGACATATGTTTCAATATCTACCTGTCATAAATTATCTCTAAATTTATCTAAAAATAATAAAATAATTAAAAAATTTATAAAAGAAAACGAATGTGTATCACCAGAAGAACTTAAAAAAGTTAAATATACAGGAATTAATACAAATATTTTTGTCCTTCATCCAATCACAGAAAAAAAAATACCAATTTGGATTTCCAATATTACTTTAAAAGAATATGGAACGAATGCAGTTTTATCAATTCCTGGACACAATGAAAATGATTGGAATTTTGCAATCAAAAATAATTTAAAAATTAAATATGTTGTACTAAATCCTGACAATCAAGAGTTAAATTCATATACGTCTTTTATAGATATAAAAGGAATATTAGTTAATTCTAAAGAATTTAACGGGTTAAATTTTCAAGAAAGCACAAAAAAAATAAAAAAAATACTATATCAAAAAAAAATATTAAAAGAAAAGATTCATTATAAACTACAGGATTGGTGCGTATCAAGACAACGCTATTGGGGAACACCTATTCCAATGGCTAAATTAAGAAATGGGAAAATTATAGCAATACCAAAAAATCAATTACCTGTAGTTTTACCAAAAATTAGGAAGAATATTGACTCATCACTAAAACCCATTAGTTCTAATTCAAAATGGGCTCAAATTTTTATTAATAATAAAAGTGCTACTAGAGAAACAGATACTTTCGACACATTTATGGAATCATCTTGGTACTATGTAAGATATACTTGTCCTAATTTTAACACTGGTATGGTTGATTTAATATCATCAAAATATTGGCTTCCTGTTGATCAATATATTGGAGGAATAGAACATGCAATAATGCATTTAATGTATTTTCGATTTTATCATAAATTATTACGTGATTTTAAATTAGTTGATTTCGATGAACCAGTAAAAAAATTATTATGTCAAGGAATGGTTCTTTCTGAAGCTTTTTATGAAATTGACAGCAACTGTCAAAAAAATTGGTTTCATTCGTCATCAATATTAATAACACGCAATTCAAAAGGAGAAATTGTTAAATCATATACTAAAGAAGGGAAAGAACTCGTTTACGCAGGAATGATTAAAATGTCTAAATCAAAAAACAATGGAATTGAACCAGAATTAATAATTCAACGTTATGGAGCTGATACAATTCGTTTATTCATTATGTTTGCTGCTCCTGTAGAATCTTCATTGGAATGGAAAGAATCTGGAGTAAAAGGAATTTATCGTTTTTTAAAAAAACTTTGGACACTAATATTTAATTATATTCATGTACAAAAGACACACAAAGAAACAAATATTAACATATTAAATTATCAGCAATCTGAATTACAATATCAATTACATAAAACTATTGCAAAAGTTTCTGATGATATAGGTCGTCGACAAACGTTTAATACTGCTATTTCTGCAATCATGGAATTAGTAAATAAATTAATAAAAGCTTCAATGAAAGATGAACAAGACAAATCTATTATGCGCGAATCCTTGATTTGTATAATTAAAATGCTCTATCCATTCATACCTCATTTTTGTTTTTTTGTTTGGAACTATTTTGATGAAAATATCTCTATTGAAAATCAAAAATGGCCTGTCTTTAAAGAAGATATTTTATTAAAAAAATATAGTATAATTATTGCTCAAATTAATGGAAAAACACGATGTACTATAAAAGTATCTAATAATTTAACTAAAGAAGAAATATTTTTATACGTGCAAAATGAACCAAAAATCAAAAAATATTTAAATAATATTAATATAAAAAAAATAATATATATTCCAAATAAAATAATCAATTTTGTAATATAAAATATTAATATATTTATAAGAATAGTGCCATTTATTATATGAAAACTACCAATCCAAATGAACTAAAAAAAAAATTAATAAAAAAATTGCATCCTTTTTATATCCTTTTAGGAGAAGATTTTTGCTTGCTAGAAAGAAATCAAAACTTGATATTGAATTTTTCATATAAAAAAGGATTTTTAGAGAAAGTTATAATTGATATAGAAAAAGATAAGGATTGGAACAAGATTGTTTTATTGTACAAAACTAAAAATTTATTTTTTAAAAAAACCACTTTAATAATCAACTTTCTTATTAAAAAATTAAATAATTTTTTAATTGAAAAAGTTTATAAAATATTTTTTTTGTTTGATTCAGATATATTAATAATTTTAAAATTTAATCATTTATCTTATTTTGTACAAAGAAATAAGTTGTTAAATAAATTTCTAAACTGTCACTATAATAGTATAGTTTCCTGTTTTACACCATATAATTTATCTTTTATTAATTGGATTCAATATGAAATTAAAGAAAAAAATATAAATATGGAAGAAAAGGCATTATCTTTATTATGCAAACATTATAAAGGTAATACTTTATTTATATATAATGTTTTGGATATAATTTCAATAACATGGCCTGATACTCCTATTACAAGAGCAAAATTAAAAAAAATTATTATTGACTTTTTTGAGTTTTCTGAATTATGTTGGATTAATTCTATATTTGAAAATCAAAGAGAAAAATCTATTTATATATTAAACATTTTTTTGAAAAGAAAATATAATCCTCTTGTTTTAGTCCGTTCTTTACAAAAAGATTTATATAAATTAATTCATATGAAACGCGAAACAAAAATAAATATGAACACATTTTCAGAGGAATATAATATTAGCAGTTTAAGAGATAAACATTTTATGAATGCTTTAAAAAAAATTAACTGTATTAACTTATTAAAAGCAATTCAAATTCTTGTAAAAATAGAAATAAATATCAAAAAAAAATATAATAATGATGTTTGGAATCAACTACAAGAATTAACTTTAATATTATGCAATTAACATTTCATATATTTAGACATAAAAAATGAAAAAATTACATGCAATTTTTGGTGGAAATTTTGATCCAATTCATTATGGTCATATTTATTTAGCTAAAAAATTAGCAAAAGAACTCTCCATAGAAAAAATAATATTTTTGCCAAATAATTATCCTCCTCATCGAGAAAGAACTCAAACATCTATAATAGATAAAATAAAAATGATTAAACTTGCTATTCATGATAATCCTTTATTTCAAATAAGTTACCTGGAAGCAAAAAAAAATAAACTCTTTTACACCATAGATACATTAAAAAAAATTAGAAAAGAAATAAGTTTTTTAAGACCTTTGTGTTTTATCATAGGAGAAGATAACTTGCAAAAAATATATCTTTGGAAGGACTGGAAAAAAATATTATTATACTCTCACTTATTGATTTGTCCTAGAAAACATAAAAAAAAATATCATCATGAATTAGAACAATGGATTAATTCTAATATTACGTACAATGTAAATTTCCTGCATCAAAAATCATCTGGTTTTATTTTTTTTTCGAATATACCTCTTATTAATATTTCTTCCACTACAATAAGAAATAATTACTCTATAGGTAAAAGTTCTAATCTACTTTTACCATCTATTATTAATAATTATATTTTATCAAAAAAGTTATACCATAAGGATTAATTTTACCATTCATAGTTTTGTGCTATTTTTTAAAAGAATAAAATTAAACGTCTTTAAGAAAACCAATGAAAAAAAAAATTATTTTAAATGTAATTGGACTTCGGTGTCCAGAACCAATTATGTTAATTAGAAAGACAATGCGTAATATGAAAAACAATGAAACAATATTAATTGTATCAGATGATCCCACAACTAAAAGAGACATTCCAAATTTTTGTTATTTTATGGAACATCAATTATTAAAACACGACATAAAAGTTAAACCTTATCGTTATTTACTAAAAAAAGGACTGTAACTTTTCAAATAATAAAAAAATGTTTTTCATGATTATTAAACATTTAATATATACACTTTTAAATTTAATATATATCTATTATTAATACATATATATTAAAATATTGTGTATATATTAAAAAATTTATATTATTATAATAGCAGTAAAAACATATTATAAATTAATTAATATGTTTAACATTCTTCTTAAAGGTTCTGCTGCACCCCATAAGAGTTGATCCCCAACAGTGAAAGCAGATAAATATTTTTTACCTATATTTAATTTTCTTAAACGACCTATTGGTATTTTTAATGTATTAGTTACTGCAGATGGAGTTAATTTTAATAATGTATCTCGTGTATTATTTGGAATAACATCTACCCAATGATTATGATTTATAATGATTTCTTCAATTCTTTCCAAAGAAAGATCTTTTTTTAATTTAATAAAAAATGATTGACTATGACAACGAAGCGCCCCTATTCGCACACATATACCGTCAATTAAAACATGATTGTTAGCACCTAAAATTTTATTAGTTTCAGCTTGACCTTTCCATTCTTCTCGACTTTGACCATTGCTCATTTCTGAATCAATCCAGGGTATTAAGCTGCCTGCTAACGGTACAGAAAAATTTTTTACAGGAAAATTAATACTACGAGATATTTCGGTGACTTTATGTTCGATATTTAACACCGAAAGAGAATCGTTAAATAAATCTTTTGAAACAGCATTATACAAGGTTCCCATTTGATTTAATAATTCTATCATATGACGTGCACCTGCACCTGATGCAGCTTGATAAGTAGATATATTAATCCATTCAATTAATTCTTTTTCAAACAACCCACCTAAAGACATTAACATTAAACTGACAGTACAGTTACCTCCTACAAAAGTTTTAATTCCTTTATAGATAGAATGTTCTATAGAATCGTAGTTAACTGGATCTAATACAATTATAGAATCGGAATTCATTCTTAAATTCGAAGCTGCATCTATCCAATAACCTTTCCAACCATTTTTTCGTAATTTTGGATAAACTTTTTCAGTATAAACACCTCCTTGGCATGTAATGATAATATCCATATCTTTTAACATGTCAAAATTATAAGCATCCTCTAAAACATTATGTGATATATCATTTAAAATAGAAACGTATTGACCAGATTGAGATGTTGAAAAAAAGACAGGTTTAATTTTTAAAAAATCATTTTCTTCT
Source organism: Buchnera aphidicola (Sitobion avenae) (assembly GCF_005082585.1). Classification (NCBI taxonomy): domain Bacteria; kingdom Pseudomonadati; phylum Pseudomonadota; class Gammaproteobacteria; order Enterobacterales; family Erwiniaceae; genus Buchnera; species Buchnera aphidicola. Next base: position 486,058 of record NZ_CP034855.1, read on the forward strand.
TGCATTCGTTTTAATAAAACTGATCCGACCATTCCACGCCAACCAACTAAACCTACAAGTTTCATCATTAATAAATACAGGGAGTTATTTACATTAAAAATTATTTTTATCAATATTGATAATAAATACAGTTAAAGTAAAAACTTTCCCGCCTCCTAAAAATAATCAGTAAAAATATTAATTAAATAATTATAAATTTTATGTAAGAAAAATATATACTCTTTAAAGACATAAGAACTCTATATAGAAATATTAAAATAGAAAATTCTATTTTAATTTTAAATATACTATAACATCATAATTTTATACTAAAAAATTAAGTATAAAAAAAGTATAACTTTAAAAGGATACAATAGATTAAAATGACTGAAATTATCTCTACAACGATATTACTAATTCTAATTATGGATCCTTTGGGAAATCTTCCAATATTCATGACAATACTAAAACACCTAGAAGAAAAACGACGAAGAATTGTAGTTATACGGGAAATGATTATAGCATTAATTATTATGCTATTATTCTTATTTGTTGGGGAAAAAATACTTATCATTCTAAATTTAAAAACTGAAACTGTCTCAATATCTGGAGGCATTATCTTGTTTTTAATTGCTATTAAAATGATTTTTCCTTCTGAAGATAGTAAGAGTAATGAAGTTTCTTCATATGAAGAACCTTTTTTAGTTCCTTTAGCTATTCCTTTAGTTGCTGGACCCTCTTTATTAGCAACATTGATGTTACTGTCACATCAATACTTACATCATATATCTTATTTAATTGGATCATTATTAATTGCATGGTGTTTTACCGTTATAATATTGTTATCATCTGGTTTGTTTTTGAAATTATTTGGTTCAAAGGGTGTTAATGCTCTAGAACGTCTTATGGGTTTAGTCTTAATCATGCTTTCTACTCAAATGTTTCTTGATGGGATAAGAACATGGTTTAAAAACTAAAAATATATTATTTATTTAAGAACCTGTTATTAATAAAATAACAGGTTAAAATAAGTTTTTTAAAAAAATAGTGAACAAGGTATTATATTGTGAATATAAAAAAAATAACCGAAATAGATATAACAGGAAAAAGAGTTTTAATAAGAAGTGATTTAAACGTTCCTATAAAAAATGGAATTATTCAATCTGATGCTAGAATATTAGCTGCTCTACCTACTATTGAGTTAGCTATTCAAAAAAATGCAAAAGTAATTATTATGTCTCATTTAGGAAGACCTAAAGAAGGATGTTACACGGAAAAATATTCTTTATTTCCTATATTTGAATATTTTAAGGAAAAATTAAAAAATATTAAAATACATTTTTCTAATAATTTTTTAGATGATGTTAAAGTTAATTCAGGAGAAATTGTAATTTTAGAAAATACTCGTTTTAATAAAGGAGAATCAAACAACAGTGATGAACTATCTAAAAAATATTCTAATCTTTGCGATATATTTGTAATGGATGCATTTGGAAGTGCGCACAGAATGCAATCATCTACATATGGTATTGGAAAATTTGTTAAAATAGCATGTGCTGGACTTCTGTTAACAAAGGAAATTAATGCTTTAAAAAAAGCATTAAAAAAACCAAAACGTCCAATGGTAGCTATAGTTGGAGGAGCAAAAGTATCAACTAAATTTAATGTATTACACAATCTATCTAAAATTGCAGATACAATAATAGTTGGTGGAGGTATAGCAAACACTTTTTTAGCTATTGATTACAAGATAGGAAAATCATTGTATGAATCAGATTTTGTATCTGAAGCTAAAAAATTACGTGATAAATATAATATTGTCATACCAATTGATTCTCGTGTAGGAAAAAATTTTTGTAAAAATGAAAAATCTGTAGTTAAATTACCTGATAATATTACGGAAGATGAAGAAATTATGGATTTAGGCGATCAAAGTATTAACAATGTTGTTAATATTCTTAAAAAATCTCAAACAATTATTTGGAATGGACCAGTTGGAGTATTTGAATTTCCAAATTTTAGGAAAGGCACCGAAATAATTGCAAAAACAATTGCACAAAGCGACGCCTTTTCTATTGCAGGAGGAGGAGATACATTATCTGTGATTGATATGTTTAATATTAAAAATAATATATCTTATATTTCAACTGGAGGAGGGGCTTTTTTAGAATTTATAGAAGGAAAAAAACTACCTGGAATATATATGCTAGAAGAAAATTTTAAAAAGCAATAAATTAAACAATTAATTTTTGAACTCATTTAATTACAAGGAAAAAAATTGAATATTTTAAGTATTGTTAAACCTGGAGTTATGAATGGCGATGAAACTCAAATAATATTTGAATTAGCTAAAAAAAAACAATTCGCCATACCAGCTGTAAATTGCATAGGAACTGATTCTATTAACATAGTTTTAGAAACTGCTGCTAAAGTAAAATCTCCAGTTATTATACAATTTTCTCATGGAGGTGCTTCTTTTATTGCAGGTTATAAAAATAAGTTTGCAATAGATCAAGAACACGCAATTAAGGGTTCTATATCTGGTGCTCAACATGTGCATTTAATGGCAAAATATTATAAGGTCCCAGTCATACTACATACTGATCATTGTCCTAAAGAAACCCTGCCATGGATTGATGGACTATTAGAAATAGGAAAGAACTACTACTTAAATCATAAAAGACCCCTTTTCACTTCTCACATGATTGATTTATCAAAAGAAAGTTTGCAGGAAAACATTTCGATTTGCAAAAAATATTTAAAAAAAATGCAATCTATTAATATGATGTTAGAAATAGAATTAGGATGTACAGGAGGAGAAGAAGATGGTGTGGATAATACTAAATTAGATAAAAAATTACTCTATACACAACCTGAAGATGTGAATTATGCTTATGAAGAACTGCAAAAAATTAGCAAAAATTTTAGCATTGCTGCTTCATTTGGTAATATACATGGTGTTTATCAAACTGGAAATGTTGATCTTAGACCTATTATTTTAAAAGATTCACAAACATTTGTAAGTACTAAACATAATTTAAAAAAAAATCCATTAAATTTAGTATTTCATGGAGGATCAGGTTCAAATTTAGAAGAAATTAAAGAATCTATAGAATATGGAATTGTTAAGATGAATATTGATACTGATATACAATGGGCAGCATGGAAAGGTATTTTAAAATTTTATAAAACAAATAAAGAATTTTTACAGAATCAGTTAGGAAATAAAATCGATAAAAACAAACCTAATAAAAAATATTATGATCCAAGAACATGGATAAGAAAATCACAAGAATCTATGTCAATTAGACTAGAGAAATCATTTAAGGAATTAAACTCTTTTAACATTTTATAAAATCCTTTTAAAAATTTTATTTTTATACCGGGGAATAAATAAAAATATTCTCCGAAAAACTACTTTATCAAAGTACATAATATGTATTAAAATAAATCATATTATATGATATTAATTACCAAAAAACATACAGAGATAATAATGGATGAATTAAGTGTAGTGAATGATATCAATCATGCAGGCAATTGGTTGATACGTAATCAAGAATTATTGCTTGGATATATAGTAAGTCTAACATCTGCTGTTATTATTTTATCTGCTGGAATGTTTATATCTAAAATTATATCAAATGGAGTCAATCAAATATTAATTACTCGTAATATTGATCCCACTATTGCTGGTTTTCTTTCTGCATTAATGCGATATATTATTATTACGTTTACATTAATTGCTTCATTAGGCCGTATTGGAGTACAAACAACATCGGTAATTGCTATATTAGGAGCTGCTGGTATGGCAATAGGTTTGGCTTTGCAAGGATCTTTATCTAATTTTGCGGCCGGCGTCTTATTAGTAACACTAAGACCATTAAAAACTGGAGAATATGTTGATTTAGGAAATGTTTCAGGAACTGTATTAAACATTCATATTTTTTATACAACACTTCGTACGTTAGATGGAAAAATTGTAGTAGTTCCTAATAATAAAATTATTTCTGGCAATATTATAAATTATTCAAGAGAAACCACACGTCGTAATGAATTTACCATAACTGTTGCTTATAATAGCGACATTGATTTAGTAATAAAGGTATTACGCGCAGTGATAGAAAAAGAAGAAAGAGTAATTAAAGATAAAGATATTATTGTTGGTCTTAGTGAATTAGCCCCATCTTCTTTAAATTTTACAGTACGTTGTTGGAGCAAAAACCATGATTTAAATGCGGTATATTGGGACTTAATGGCTAAATTCAAAAAAGCATTAGACAAAAATAATATTAATATCCCTTATCCTCAACTAGATGTACATTTGTACAAGAAAAAATAAAAAATATTGTAAATATACAAGTTATTTTTTAATGTATTTAAAAAACTGGATTTCTATGTTTATAGTTTATAAATCAAATTCACTTAATACACTGTTATTAGAAGCATATAAAATTATTCAAGAAAAACCTCTTAATAATATTTTTGAAAAAGAAATCTTTGTTTATGATAGTAAAATACTATTCCAATACTTAAATATATTTATTGCTGAAAAAATAGGAATTTCTGCTAATATAAAATTATATCATCCTAATGATTTTATATGGAAGTTATTCGAAATAATATCACCTAAAAAAAAATTAAAAAATACTTTCACTCATTCTATGATGATTTGGAAAATTATGAAAATTATAGATGATAAAAAAATTTTTGAAAATTATAATAAAAAAGAAGCTAAACTTCAAAAATTTAAATTTTCATTTCTTATGGCAAATATATTTGAACAATATATTTTTTATCGTCCTAATTGGATTAATGAATGGGAGACAGAAAAAAATACATCAATCATTGATCAAAATGATATATGGCAAATAAAATTATGGATAGAAATAATAAAAAATTCAAAAAAAACTCATCAATATAGTTATCATTTTGCAAATTTATTTTATAATTTTCAAAAATTATTTGAGGAAAAAAAAATACAAAAAAAACATCTACCCAGTCGTTGTTTTATTATTTCTTCTTTTGCATTAAATCCTTCTTATATAAGGATTTTTCAAAATATTAGTACATATATTAATATTTACTTTTTATACGTTACTCCTTTTAAAAAAAACATATTTAATTTTATACAAGATAATAATATCTTTTTAAATCAAAAAAAAAATAAAAAACCGTGTGATAATTCACTAATAAAATTATGGGGACAATATGAAAAAATATATGCTTTATATATCATTCGATCTAAAGAAATGAAAATAATTAATTGTTTCAAGGAAAATAACAATAGAAATTTATTAAACAGCATTAAAAATGATTTATTAAAAAAAAATATTAATAAAAAAAAAAGATTTCTAATCTCAACAGATAATTCAATTTCTATAAATATTTGTTTTAATAAAAAAAATGAAATTGAAATACTGCATAAAAAATTATTAATATTTTTTAATAAAAACTCATCTATAAAGCCTAAAGATGTAGTTGTTACTTCTTTTTCAATTGAAAATTATATTTCATCTATTAATTCAGTATTTGCATCAGAAAATAATAAAAAACAAATTCCTTTTTTTATTGCGAATAAATTTTCTAAAAAAACAAATATAATAATATCTTCTTTTAAGAAGATATTAAATTTAGCTAATAGTCGTTTTCATAATGAAGAAATATTAGAATTTCTTGATATTCCTGAAATAGCAAAGAAATTTAACTTATCAGAAGAAGAAATAAAAATTTTATATTATTGGATAGAAGAAGCAAACATTCGATGGGCTATTGATTGCAAACATAAAGATTATTTATCATTTCCTAAAAATAAACAAAATACTTGGTTATACGGCATAGAAAAATTACTTCTTAGCTATGCAATGAATGATACAGAAAAAGTTTGGAATAATATTTTATCATGTAGTTCAATTAATGGTTCTAGAACAGAAATTATAGAAAAATTAATTATATTTATAAAAACATTAAAGAAATGGCAAAAAAAATTATCGAGATCACAATATCTTATACATTGGCATTCTTTATCTAAAGATTTAATTAATGATTTTTTTTTCTGCAGTCAAAAAATAGAAAAATCTATTAAAATGATCCAAAAAAATTGGACAGAAATGATTAATAATAATTTGTCATCTGGTTATTTAAAAAAAGTTTCAATTAATATACTAATCAAAAATTTTTTTTATAAATATTATTTTAACAATCATCAAAAATTCTTACCCGATGTAGTAAATTTTTGTCATCCTAATGCTGTATGTTATATTCCATTTAAAATAATATGTATTATTGGAGCAGATCATCTAAGTGTTCCAAAAATAAATCATTTAGATAAATTTAATTTATTAAAAAAATACCCATTAATTGAAGATATTAATATCTATCAAAAATATTGCTACTTATTTGCTCAAAGCATATCTTGTGCTGAACAATATTTTTATATTAGTTATGTTGGATATTCCATTAAAGATGAAAGTAAAATATATCCTTCGATTTTAATAGATCAATTACTACACTATATATCATCAAATTTCTGTTTTTCAGGAGATTGTAATTTATCTTTACAAGACAACTCTAAAAAAATCATTAAGCATCTTTGTAAAAAATATAAAATACAATATTTTTATAAAAAAAAATACGCCAATCCTAGTACAACAGAAAATTTACAAGATGTATTTAAATATACAAATAGAAATATCAACAATAAAAATATTCTGAAAAGAAATAGTTGTACTAAAATTAATTTAAAAGATTTAATTACATTTTGGAAAAACCCGATATGCTATTTTTTTAATGTTAATCTGCAAATAAAAGTTGATATAAAAAAACACGCAATTAATACAACAGAACCTTTTTCAGTAAATCAAGAAGATTCTTTTAAGATAAAAAATATTTTATTAAATAAAATAATAAATAATCAAGATACAATGGAATTATTTAAAAAATATATGCTTTCTGGAAAACTACCTTATGATTTTTTTGGAAAGATATTCTGGAATCAAAAACTAAAAGAAATGACAATGATAGCAAAAGAAGTTATGAAATACAGAATTTCAAAAGAAGAGAAAAAAATTAATTTAAAAATAGAAAAATATCAAATAGATGGAATCTTATCTGAAATACAAACCACAGGATTACTACGTTGGAAACCTAATACAATCAACTTTAGTGATCGTATTACTTTATGGTTAGAACATTTAATTTACTCTTTATTAGGCGGCTGTGGAGAAAGTAGAATAATAGGTTATAAAAAACAAACTTGGTCTTTTTCTTCCTTAACTTTTGATCTAGCATATACTTATCTTTTAAAATATATTAAAGGATATGTGGAGGGTATAAAAAAACCTATATTATTAACAAAATCAGGCGCATCTTGGCTTGATCAAGTTTATGATAGAAAAAATAAAATTGTAAGCAATGATTATTATATCCAAGAAAAAGGACATAAGAAATTATTAGAAATATGGATAGGAAACAAATATATTCAAGGAGAACAAGAAAACTTTTACATTAAACAAATAATTTCAAAATTAAACGAAAAAAATATAAAAAAAATTTGTAAAACAGCTGAAAAATGGTTAATTCCAGTATTAAAACATAAAAAAACAAATAAAAAATAATATGAATAATACAAATATCAAAGAAAAACTTAATGTATTTAAAATACCTCTGAATGGAATACACTTAATAGAAGCTTCTGCAGGAACAGGAAAAACTTTCACCATTGTACTATTATATTTACGTTTATTATTGGGTCTAAAAAAAAAAATACAAAAAAACTTTTAGTACATCAAATATTAGTAGTTACTTTTACTAATGCAGCAAAAGAAGAATTATATATACGTATTAAAGATGGAATTCAAAATCTATATTTAACATGTATTAAAAAGAAAAATAAAAACACCTCTTTAAATTTTTTTTTAAAAGAAATAAAAGATATAGATGAAGCTATTTCTGTTTTACAAACCGCAAAAAATGATATAAATAATTCGTCTATTTATACAATACATGGTTTCTGTCAACATATATTGCAATTACATACTTTTAATTTAAATTATCTTTTTGAAGATAAAATAATCAATAACGAAGATGATTTATATTTACAAGCTACACAAGATTTCTGGAGACATTGTTTTTACAATTTACCGGAAAATATAATCAATATTATTTATAAAGACTATAAAAGTCCAGAACACCTTTTAAAAGATATCAGACCATTTTTACATATGCAGTCAATTAATTTTTCTGAAAAAATTTCAAACAATAAAGATTTGATTATACGTCATCATATAAATATAAAAACAATAAATATTTTTAAAGAAATATGGTTAATACACTATGAAAAAATCATAAAAGAAATTAACACTGTACAAATAAATAAAAAAATATATAGTAATTTGAATCTTACTAAATGGATTAATCATATTACAATATGGGCTAAATCTGAAACTAAAGATTATACAATACCTATTTCATTAAAATATTTCGCAAAAAAAAATATAAAACAGAATACAAGAAATAATATTTGCTCTAAATATATCGTTTTTCAAGAAACTGAAAAAATATTAAAAAAAAATTTTTCATTAAAAAATATTTTGATAATTTATGCCATAAAAAAAATTAAAAAATTTTTGCTAAAAGAAAAGAAAAAAAAATCTTTTCTAGGATTTAATGACTTATTAAATATTCTTTTCAAAATTATAAAAAAAGAAAAATCTTTAAGAAAATTAATACGAAAACAATATCCAGCAGCATTTATTGATGAGTTTCAAGATACTGATATTCAACAATATAAAATGTTTAATCGTTTATATAAAAAAAGCAAAAAAACAATATTATTTCTTATTGGTGATCCAAAACAAGCAATATATAGTTTTAGAGGTGCAGATATTTTTTCTTATTTATATGCAAAATCTAAAATAAAAAAATACTATTATCTTGATACTAATTGGCGTTCTTCTATAAGTATGTGTCAAGGTATTAATATGTTATTCTCTCAAAATAAAAGTATATTTATATTCGAAAATATTCCTTATATACCAATAATACCCGCTGATCAAAATTCAAAAATGAACTTTATCATCAATGAAGTTCCACAGATACCAATTAGATTTTTTTTTCAGAAAAAAAAAGAAGTACGTATAGATGATTATCAATCCTGGATTTCAAAACAGTGCGCAAATGAAATTAGTTTTTGGTTAAATTGTGCAAAAAAAGGACAGGCTAAAATTATAACCAAAAAAGGTGAAAAAATTCTAACATCTAATGATGTTGCAATATTAGTAAGAAATAAAAAAGAAGCTTCTCTTATTCAGGAAGAGCTAAAAAAACTCAATATAATTTCAATATATTCATCTGACAAAAAAAGTGTATTTCAAACTATGGATTCTCAAGAACTACTTTGGTTACTAGAATCTATTATAGATCCTGATAATGAAAAATTATTACAACGATCTATTTCTACGCATATCTTAAAAAAAATATTGTTTTTATCAAAAAAAGAAAATTCATTTTTTATAATAGAAAAATTATACGAATATTACCGTATATGGGAAGAGATAGACATTTACCATATGATTAAAATTATGATATTAGAATATCAAGAACATTCTGATCCTGCAGAAATAAATGCTAATTACATGAAAAATTTAAATTTTTTACATATAGCAGAAATACTACAAGAACAATTTCAATTTTTTGAAAAAAAAACATCTTTAATTCGTTGGTTTCAAAAAAAAATATCACAAGAAACACATGTTTCACATAATGAATATATTAGAAATTTTAATGAATCTCAATCAATTAAAATAATTACTATACATAAATCTAAAGGATTAGAATATCCCATTGTTTGGATACCTTTTAGTATAGATTTTAAAAAAGCAATATTACCTATTTATCATGATGAAAAGAATTTCAAAACACTTTTTAATACAAAAGAAAGTAATAAATACTTAAAAATATCAGATGAAGAGAGATTAGCAGAAGATATACGATTTTTATATGTCGCACTCACAAGATCTATTCTTCATTGCAGCATCGGAATAGCGTGTTTAATAAAAAAAATAAAAAAAAATGGGAATCATAGTGATGTTCATAAAAGTAGTATAGGATACCTTATTCAAAATGGAAGATCTATGAATTATGAAGATTTATGTGAAAAATTAAAAAAAATAAGTGCAAATAATTTAATAGAAGTAAAAAATAATACAGATTGTATTAAAATGCCAGTAAAAAAACAAACTATTTATTTAATAAATAGAAATGTTAGTATAAATACAAATATAAAAAATACTTGGAATATAACGAGTTTTACACAATTAAATGAAGCAAATAAATTATTCAAAGAACATAAAAAAATTATTCAAGAAAAATTTTTAATAAAAAAGAAAGAAAACAAAAATAAATTATTAACAATACACAGCTTTCCAAAAGGAAAAAAAACTGGATTAATGATTCATTATATATTAAAAAATTTACATGTGTTTAAGAAAAAAGATTGTCATTGGGTTTCTGATATTTTAGAAGAATATAATTTATCTACCAAATGGACTCAAACATTAATTACTTGGATAAAAAATATCATTAATATACCAATTACCAATAAAAAAATTATTTTATCTAAAATACACGAAAAATTGTGCATGAAAGAATTAGAATTTTTTTTACCTATAAAAAATATATTATATGACAAAGAATTAAACAAAATTATTCAATCTATTGATCCTATATCAATGACTGCTCCGAAATTATTTTTTAATCCAGTCAAGGGACTATTAAAAGGATTCATTGATTTGGTCTTTTTTTGGAAAGAAAAATATTACATTATAGATTATAAGTCTAATTGGTTGGGTAAAAATAATGATTTTTATTCTGATACACATATCAAAAAAGAGATGATTAGAAAAAGATATGATTTACAATATCAAATATACACTATAGCAATACATAAATATTTACAAGAGAAAATAAAAAATTACAATTATAAAAAAGATTTTGGTGGTGTTGTGTATGTTTTTTTACGTGCTGCAGAGATTAATAAAAAAAATAATGGTGTTTTTTACACTATGCCAGATCATTCTCTTATAGAAAAAATAACAACTTTAATTTCATAAAAAATATGATTATTTTATTAAAAAAAATTTTAAAATTAAAAATAATACGTCCTATTGACTTTTATTTTTCTCAATTTATCGCGAAAAAAAATATTATTGTAATGTTAGTTGCAGCCTGTACAAGTTATGAAAATAGTAAAGGTCATATTTTTTTACCTATTCAATACTTTGAAAAAAATTATTTTTTTTCTAGTTCAGATAAAAAATTAATTAATAATATATTAAATATATTACAAAAAAAAATAAATTGGACTATCGAATTATTAAAACATGAATCTGTCAGTGACGGTTCTACTTCTACACCTTTAGTTTTATATGACGATAAAATATATCTTTATAAGATGTGGGCATCTGAAAAAAAAATTTTGCACTATTTAAATATAAACAATAAAAAACAAAGAATTAATCAAGAGAAGTGTTCTCAAATACTAGATAACTTATTTCCTAGTAAAGTTATAAACTATCAAAAAATAGCAGTAGCACTTACTTTAATAAATCGTATAACATTTATTGTTGGTGGTCCTGGAACAGGAAAAACCACTACAGTATTAAAAGTAATAATTGCACTAATTAAAAGTTCAAAAAAATCAATAAAAATTCAATTATCTGCACCAACAGGAAAAGCAACAACACGTTTAACTGAAATTATAAAAAATAATATTTTTGACGTCTATTGCTCTCAAACAGAAAAACACTCTATCCCATCTAAAGCTATAACTATACATCAACTATTAGGAATTCAAAAAATATCACAAAAAAATTTTTTTAATAAAAACAACTTATTAGATGTAGATGTTTTAATTATTGATGAAATATCTATGGTAGATATTTTAATGATGGAAAAAATACTTCTGTCTATTCCGAAAAACACTAAATTAATTTTTATAGGGGATCATAATCAATTATGTCCAATAGAATCATGTTCTGTTTTAAGGAAAATTTGTCACTACGCTAATGATGGATATAGCTTAAAAACTATAATTAATATTGAAAAACTAACACAATATAAATTGTTAAAAAAAACCAATAAAAAAAGCACAACATTTATTAGTAATAGCATATGCGTTTTAAAAAAAAATCACAGATTTCATAAAAACTCAGGAATTTATATTTTGTCAAATGCTATTTGTAATAATAAAATAAAAATTATTACAAAATTATTTAAAAACTTAATAAAAAATGTATTTTTTTATGAAACCAACTCTTCTAAAAAATATGAAAAGATGATTAAAAATATCTCTTTAAACTATAAACATTTTTGGAATAAAATACAGAAAAAAGAAAAAATACAGAAAATAATAAAAGCTTTTCAGACTTATCAAGTATTATGTGTATTACATGATGGTCTATTTGGTGTTAATTTTTTAAATAAAAAACTAGAAGAACATATGTACAAAAAAAATATTAAAAAATATTTTCTTGTTAATGGACAAGAGTGGTATGTAGGAAAACCTATTATGATCACTCGGAATAATAGATATTTAAATATATCTAATGGAGATATAGGTATTACTAATATCAGTAAAAATGGTGTTTTACAAGTATCTTTTTTAAAAGAAAATAACACGGTTAATAATATCCCTGTAAAAATTTTAAGAAATTATAACACTGCTTGGGCTATTACTGTTCATAAAGCACAAGGTTCAGAGTTTATTAATACAGCTTTAATATTACCAAATTTTAATGCTCAAGTTTTAAACAAAGATATTTTATATACTGGTATAACAAGATGTCGAGAAAAATTAAGTATTTTTTCCGATAAAGAAATTTTTATCAACACAGCTTTAAAAGGTAAAGATAAAACAATTTATCAATAAAAGTAAATTACTTTCTATTAACAATATCAATAAATACTTAAAATACATCAATCATTAGAATTTTTGAACCACGCTGATAATTATACATTTTCTTTTTACTTTCAGGTAACATTTCAACATCTACTAGAATAAAACCTCTTTCTTGAAACCAATGAATACTTTGAGTTGTTAATACAAAAATCTTTTCTAAATGCATTTCTTGCGCATGAATTTTAATATTTTTTAACAATAAATCTCCGCGAGAAGAATTTCGATAATCAGGATGAACTGCTAAACATGCCATTTCACCTATTTTTTCTTTCAAAAAAGGATATAATGCAGCACAAGCAATAGTTAAATTATCATATTCAATAATAGTAAATTTATCTACTTCTATTTCTAATTGTTCTCTTGATCTACGAACTAAAATTCCTTTTTTTTCTAAAGGACGTATTAATTCTAGTATCCCCCCAATATCGTTAATGCTAGCCTGTCTTATTTTTTCTGCTGACTCCATAACCATCTGAGTGCCAATACCATCACGAGAAAATAATTCTTGTAATAATGCGCCACTTTTATGATAGCTAATTAAATGACTACGATTTACTCCACTTTTACAAGATTTTATTGCCCCTCTTAAAAAACGCACTGTTGAAGACATGTAATCACCTGTCTGTTCTAGTGTTTTAATCGTATTTTTTATATCATTTGGTAATAATTCAGAAATAATTTCGCCTTTATGATTTATAACGCCTTGATTTCTACAAAAACCTATCATTTTCTCTGCTTTTAGCTCAATGCTAAGTTGAGTAGCTATTTCTTCAGAAGTTAAATTAAAACTTTCTCCTGTCACAGAAACTGCTACTGGACCAATTAAAACTATTGCTCCATTTCTTAATTGATAATCAATGGCATTTTTATCAATTCTTCTAATTCGACCGCTATGACAATAATCTATACCATCATCTACTCCTAACGGTTGAGCAATAATAAAATTACCACTTACTACATTAATATTAGCTCCTTGCAGAGGCGTATTAGTTAGACTCATTGATAAACGTGCTGTAATATCAAGTTGCAATCTTCCGGCTGCTTGTTTTACTTGTTCTAAAGATGCTAAATCAGTAATACGTATATATTTATGATAAATAATGTTAATATTTCTTTCTTTTAAAATAGTATTAATTTGAGGACAGGCACCGTATACAACTACCAAACGAATACCTAAACTATGTAACAATCCTATATCATTAATAATACCAGAAAAATTCCCATATTTAATTGCTTCACCACCCAACATTATTATAAATGTTTTACCCCGATGAGCATTAATGTAAGGAACGCTGTGACGAAAACCCTGAACTAATTCAGTATTACGTTCTTTCATAAAAATCCTCTTGCATTTTTATTGCAATCTATATATTATTTTTTATAAATATAATTTTTCTTATCTTAGAAGAAGATTAAAATATTTGGAAGGTTTTTTTAAAAAAAGATGATGTGAAATTAAAAATATAGAATTAAAATTTACATTGGTTGCGGGGGCTGGATTTGAACCAACGACCTTCGGGTTATGAGCCCGACGAGCTACCAAACTGCTCCACCCCGCGTCTGTATTAAAATAAATAATACACTTTTATAAAAAAAATAGCAATATTTTTTATAAAAAAAATAATTTTGTTATTTTTTACATTTAAAAAATAAATATATTTAGAAATTTATTTTGAAACTGATTAAAACATAACTTAAATATTAATCAACCTAACTACTTTAGGATAAATCCATTTTAAAAAAATGTAATCAATTATTATATTAATGCTAAAATAAGATGATGAGAAACTCTAATAGTACTAGCTAGAAAAATTAAAAAGATAGTTTTAAATATCTAATATGTTCAACACTTATTATCTCGTGAAAATGCAGCTTTACCAAAAAGAAAAGATATATATAATAGATATTTAGATAAAAAAACGTATTTTAGATCATATTTCTTAAATAAATAATTTTATCATGAAAATGCAAGACAACACATTTATAGATAATAGAAATAATAAAAAAGTCAATTTTTTTATATGTATTAAAAAAGATGACCTTATATAGACATCAGATAAATTTTAATAAAACAAAATAGAATAGAAAAAATATATTTATGAAAAGTCAGCTGAAAAAATACAAACAGAAAAATATAAAATTTATTTGAAATAAATAAACTCTTTATATTTTTAAAGAAAATGAAGTAAGAAAAGAAATTATAATTATTTTATTAAAAAACTATTTCTTAATAAGAAAAATATATGTATTTATAAATATAAAATGTATCATGTTAAAATTTGTGAAAAAATTAGAAAAAATCTTCTGTATTATAAAGTTTCTATAATCACTATAGATATACTTAGGTAGCAAATAATAAGTAATCAATTATCTCAATTGTAATAATGAAAAAGTATAAAAATATGAATACGATTCAATCAGGAATTATAGCTAAAAATGCATCTATTGCTATTATTATTGCTCGATTTAATAATTTTATCAATAACAACTTATTACTAGGAGCGTTAGATACTTTAAAAAGAATAGGCCAAGTCAATGAGGAAAAAATTTTACAAGTATACGTACCTGGAACATATGAAATACCAACTGTCGCAAGTCATCTTGCGAACTCCGGAAAATATGACGCTATTATTGCTATAGGAACAATTATAAAAGGTAGTACTGATCATTTTAAATATATTGCTAGTGATACCAGTAGCAATCTTTCAAGAATTAGCACGCAATATTTTTTACCGATTACATTGGGCATATTAACAACAAAAAATATTGAACAATCAATAGAAAGATCTGGGACAAAAATGGGTAACAAGGGTTCTGAAGCAGCTTTGGCTGCATTAGAAATGATTAATGTTATGAGAACTTTAAAAAAAATAATATAATATTCAATATTTTTTATTGACTACTTGTGTAAAGATTAAATTATAAATAATGAAATATACTGAATTTGAAATTATCTCGCAATATTTCCACCGGGATAAAAAAAAATATTTTAATGAAATTAAGGGAATTGGCGACGATAGTGCGTTAATAAAAATACCAAAAAATGATATTCTCGCGATTAGTACTGATACACTGGTTGAAGGTACACATTTTTTAAAAAGTATAAGCCCTACAGATTTAGCATATAAAACAATAGCAGTTAATCTCAGTGATCTTGCTGCAATGGGCGCTAATCCAAAATGGATAACACTATCTATTACAATGCCTAAATCTGATAGTCTATGGTTACAAAAATTTAGCAATAGTTTCTTTAAAACCTTGAATAAATATAATATGCGTTTAATTGGTGGTGATACAAACTGTGGACCATTAAGCATTACTTTAAGTGTTTACGGGTTAATTAAAAAAAAGACTACATTATTAAGAAGTAACGCTAATATAGGAGATTTAATTTATGTAACCGGAACTCTTGGAGAAAGCGCTGCTGGTTTATTTTTACTTAAAAAAAAGATTTTTATAAAAAATTCAAGTATACGCAATCATCTAATTAAAAAACACTTAAATCCTATTCCTAGAATTTGCGAAGGAAGAGCGCTGGGAAAAATTGCTAATGCGGCTATTGATATATCAGATGGATTAGTTTCTGACTTAGGTCATATATTAAAAAGTAGTCAATGTGGAGCAAATATCAATTTAAATACACTACCTATTTCAAATATTTTAATAAACAATTTTCAACGTAAATATTGCTTAGATTGGGCATTACATGCAGGAGAAGATTATGAATTGTGTTTTACTATTCCAAAAAAAAACATTAAAAAATTAAATGTAATTAAGAAAAATTTCTCAGTTGATTTTACGTGTATTGGGTACATTACACCTATTGAACACGGTTTCAATTTATTTCGTAATAAAAACAAAATTCTTTTCAAAAAAAAAGGTTTTAATCATTTTGATTAAAAAAACATTTTATAAAAATACAAAAAATGTGTTGGTTAAAAATGAATGATATATTTTACATGAAAAAAGCAATAGAACTAAGTAAATTAGGAGAATTTACCACAGCTCCCAATCCTAATGTAGGTTGTGTAATTGTGAAAAATAATATTATTGTTGGAGAAGGATGGCATAAAAAACCAGGAAAAAATCACGCAGAAATTAATGCATTAATCATGGCAGGAAAAGAAGCAAAAGGAGGAACAGCTTATATAACACTAGAACCCTGTAATTATTTTGGGAAAACACCTCCATGCTGTGACGCACTTGTTAAAGCTGGTATTGATCGTGTGATAATTTCTAATATAGATCCTAATCCTAAAGTTTCTGGTAATGGAGTTCTATACTTAAAACAACATGGTCTTTCTGTGCAAGTAGGTGTGCTCTCAAAAGAGTCAAAAAAAAATAATAAAGGATTTTTTAAAAGAATGAAAACTGGTTTACCATGAATACAACTCAAATTAGCAATGTCAATAGATGGAAGAATCGCCATGAGAAATGGTGAAAGTAAATGGATTACATCAAAATATGCACGTCAAGATGTTCAAAAGTTTCGCGCAAAAAGTTCAGTTATTCTCAGTAGTAGTTCTACTATTTTAAGTGATGATCCTTTATTAAATATACGCTATAAAGAATTTGATAAAAAAACACTATCTATTTTTTCTCAAGAACACTTTCAACATCCAACAAGAGTAATTATAGACAGCCAAAATCGTATTAAACCATCACATAAAATTATTGAAACTGAAGGGAGAATTTGGCTGATAAGATTAAAACCCGACAATAAAATATGGCCTAAAAATACAACACAAATCATAGAAAAAGAATATAATAAAAAAATTGATATATTTTCTCTTTTTAAATTTCTAGGGAAATCAGAAATCAATAACGTTTGGATAGAAGCTGGAAGCACCTTCTCTGGATTTCTATTAAATTCATATTTAATAGATGAATTAATTATATATATGGCACCTAAAATACTAGGGCATGAAGCAAAACCATTATGTATGGTTTATAAAAAATTAAAAATATTAAATGCTCTTCAGTTTAAATTTCAAGATGTTTGCAATATAGGTCCTGATATGAGATTTATTCTATCACCTAAACGATATAATACGAATATATAAAATAAAAGAGAAATTTTATTTATGAAACCATCTTCTCGACGAAAAGCACGTGCGTATGCTTTACAAATGCTGTATTCTTGGGAAATATCTCATAATAATATTAAAGAAAATGCTATATATTTCTTAAAAGAAAAAAATAAAAATAATATTGACATTGTATATTTTTATGAGTTGATCAATGGTATTACATGTGATTGTAAAAATATAGATTATTTAATGCAACCTTACTTATTTAGATCACTAAAAGAATTAGGACATATTGAAAAAGCAATTCTTAGAATTTCATTCTATGAATTACATAAAAGAAATGATATACCTTACAAAGTATCTATTAATGAAGGTATTGAACTAGCTAAATTATTCGGCTCTGAAGACAGTCATAAATTTATCAATGGCGTGTTAGATAAAGCAGTATTTAAAATGGGATATAATAAAAAAATTATTGTGACATAATTAATTCTATCAAAAATATTTTTTGATTAGATTAAATCTTGATAAACATATTCTCGATTATTGTGTTAACCAACAAAATATTTGATTATGAATGCCTTCTGCATCTAATTGATAATCATGTCTAATTTCTTCTTGGGTGCCTTGCGGAATAAATTTATCTGGTAATCCAATATTTAAAACAGGTAGAAAAATCTTATTCATCATAATAAACTCATTTACAGCGCTTCCTGCTCCACCAGAAATTACACCCTCTTCAAGAGTAATAAAAAATTTATGTTCAGATGATAATTTTAAAATCATATTTTTATCTAAAGGTTTGACAAAACGCATATCAACCAACGTTGCATCTAAATTATTTGCTGCAAAAAATGCGTTTTCTAATAAAACACCAAAATTTAAAATCGCTATTTTTTTACCTGTCCTTTTTATTATAGATTCTCCTAATGGGATACTGTGCATAGGCATTAATAATGTTCCATTACCACATCCTTTAGGATATCTTACTACACTGGGACCTTTTCTGTACATATATCCAGTATAAAGCATTTGACGACATTCATTTTCATTACTAGGTGTCATAATCACTATTCCAGGAACACATCTTAAATAAGCTAGATCGAAAATTCCTTGATGAGTTTGACCATCATTACCAACAATACCCCCTCTATCTATAGCAAATAAAACAGACAGTTTTTGTAATGCTATATCATGTATAAGTTGATCATATGCTCGTTGTAAAAAAGTAGAATAAATAGCAACAACAGGCTTATAACCACTAATAGCGAGACCTGCAGCAAAAGTAACTGCATGTTGTTCAGCAATAGCAACATCAAAGTATTGATCTGGAAAAAGACGAGAAAATTTTACCATTCCAGAACCTTCACACATTGCAGGTGTAATAGCTATTAACTTTTTATCAAATGCAGCTATTTCACACAGCCAAGAACCAAAAACATCTGAATAACTAAGAGATTTTGAAACTGATGAATTATATGATGATATTGCATGCCATTTAATAGGATCTAACTCGGCTGGAAGATAACCTTTTCCTTTTTTAGTTACAAGATGTAATAAATAAGTACCTTTTTTGTTTTTTATTTCTTTTAACATATTAATAATAGAAAAAATATCATGCCCATCAAATGGACCTAAGTATTTAAAACCTAAATGAGAAAATATCGATTGAAAAGAAATACGATTATTTTTACTTTTTTTATTTTTTCTAAAGAATTGCTGGTAAAACAAATGTATTTTCTTTTGGTTTATTTTAGTATTTTTAATATTTCTTAGAAATTTTAAATGATTATTTAAAGCCCCTACGTTTTTTGAAATAGACATTTGATTATCATTTAATATAACTAATAAATTAGATTTTATTTCTCCAGCATGATTCATAGCTTCAAATGCCATACCGGCAGTCATTGCGCCATCACCAATAATACAAATAGTCTGTCTATTTTTACCTTCTTTTTCAGCCGCAACAGACATTCCTAAACCTGCACTAATTGAAGTGGAAGAATGACCAACACTTAAAGCGTCATATTTGCTTTCTTCTCGGCAAGGAAAAGAATGCAAGCCATTCTTCTTTCTAATACTGTTAATTTTTTTTCTTCTTCCAGTTAATATTTTATGAGGATATGCCTGGTGCCCTATATCCCATAATAAATTGTCAAATGGGGTATTATAAACATAATGAAGAGCTACAGTAATTTCTACTACACCTAGTCCGGAAGCAAAATGTCCTTTAGAAACAGTAACTACATCTAATAAATATGCGCGTAGTTCAAAACATAACTGAGGCAACTGTTCGACAGGTAAACAACGTAAATTTTCTACTGAATTAGCAAAAGATAAAATTGGATATTTTTTAAAATTAAAATTCATTAGCTACTCATTATTCAATTTATTTAATACGTTTAATTATAAATTTTGTTAATTCTTCTAATTGATTAGTGTTGAATTCTTTTTTTAAACTATTTAATGCCGAAAATGCTTTATTATATAGTTTTTTTATTTTTTTTTGAGATTTATCTAAACCTATTATCGTTGGATAAGTATTCTTTTTAATTATTTTTTTATTTTTTATATTTATATTATCTTTTTTAAGATCGAAGATATCATCTTGAATTTGAAATGCTAAACCGATAGAGCTTGAAAAGAAATCTAAAAGTGACAATATAGATTTAGAAAAATTATTAGAAGATAGATATACTAAACGTACAGCAGAACGTATTAAAAAAGCAGTTTTATATAAATTAATAGTTTCTAATTCAGATAAGTTCACTGCTTTTTTTTCTGCCTCTAAATCCAATTGTTGACCCATACACATTCCAGAAAAACCAATAGAATTAGATAATTCAGAAATCATTTTTATACGTTTCAAATTAGATACATTTGGCATAAATTTTTCAGATAAAACATTAAAAGCAAGGCTTTGTAGAGCATCACCAGCTAATAAAGAAGTGCTTTCACCATATTTTATATGACAAGAAATTCTTCCTCTTCTAAAATCATCATTATCCATACATGGTAAATCATCATGTATTAAAGAATAGGAGTGAATACATTCAATAGCAATAGATATTACATCTAATGTAATTATATTCACTTTAAAAACTTTACCAGTTGTATATATTAAAGACGAACGCAATCTTTTGCCACCTGAAAATAAACTATATTTCATTGCTTTTAAAAGATTTGATTTTTGAAAAGATAATTTATTTAATGTATAAAATAATTTTTTATCTATGCGACGTTTATATATCTGATGCAAATGAAAAAAATTCATGTTTAAGCACCTAGAGAAAATAAAAATTTAATGATTTATAACACAATAAAATTATAATCAATATTTGTTAAATTTTAACATACTATATATAAAATTTACTTTTTACAAATAACACTAAAAAGAAACCATAGTATAATAATAAATATCTGAAATAAAAACATTTGCGAAAAATTGAAAACACTATATAACCATCCACCTAAAATACCCCCAAAAGAAATACCTAAAAATTGACTCGTAGAATAAATACTCATAATACTACCTTTATAATTATTTAATGATTTTTTACTTAAATATGAAGGAAGAAAAACTTCAAGAAAGTTAAAAGATATAAAAAAAATCTGCAAAGAAATTATTAAAAATAATAAATTATTTTGAATAACTAGAAAAATCACTTCTGAAAAAAAAATAAGAAAAATACAAATTTCAATAATGTTTTCTAGAATATATTTATATTTACAATAAGATATGAATAAGGATAAAATAAAAAAAGAAATTAATATAGTACTTAAATATACCTTCCAATGATCATTCAAAGACAAACCAGAAAGTTCAAACTGATTAGGAATCATCATAAAATTAATCATTAATAAAAAATGTAAAAAAAATATACCTAAATAAGACCTAAAATTGTTTTTTTCGAAAATAAATTGAAATACTTGATTATATGAATAATATGTATTATTTTTTTTTAATGTGATTTTTTTTGAATAAGGAATTAAAAAGTAAAAAATTATTATACACATAATAGATGCAAAAGAAGATATCCAAAAAATTGAAAAAAAACCAAAAAATTTAACAATCAAAGGTCCAGAAACCATAGCAATTAAAAACGAAACAGCAAAACTGATACCTATTGCAGCAATAGATTTAATATGGTGTTTTTCTCGAATCAAATCAGTTAAAAAAGCCATGCACACACCAGATATAGCCCCTGAACCTTGTAAAAATCTACCAATTATCAAACCCCAAATTGAATGAACATTAGCTGATATAAAATTCCCTAAAAAAAACATAAAAAGACCTATTAAAATCATTTCTTTTCGACCATATTTATCAGACAGTATTCCAAATGGAATTTGAAATATTATCTGAGCAATACCATATGTTCCCATTGAAAAACCAATTAAAAATTTATTTGCTCCATCTAAATACATTCCATATTTGCTCAAAACAGGAAGAATCATAAACATTCCTAACATTCGTAATAAAAAAATTACACAAAAACTTAATGTGACTTGTAATTCTAAAAAGTTCATTTTATAATTCTCTATATTAAATTTAATGTCTTCTTCAAAACTTATTTTTAAGTTTAAACATGCCTATCAAAAATAATGAATTCTAATAATAAAACATTATATACATATGAAAAAATTGAAAAAGATTCAGAGGGATATTTAAAAAAAACTAAAGATTGGAGTATAATATTAGCAGAAGAAATTGCAAAAAAAGAAAATATTAATCTAAATCCTGATCACTGGAAAGTAATAATTTTTGTGCGCAAATTTTATTTTAAATTCAATGTAACACCATCAATGCGAATGCTAATTAAAAGTATTAAAAAAGAGATAGGAGAATCTAAAAGTAATAGTATTTATTTATTTAAACTTTTTCCTAAAGGACCTGCTAAACAAGCCAGTAAAATTGCTGGGATACCTAAACCAGTGAAATGCCTATAACAATATAAAAATTCAGTTCTCTAAAAAAAAATATCTATTGATAATAAAAAATTAAATACAACAATAACTATTATGGAATAATAAAACAATTGATTTATATTTTTTTTATTATTGATATTTTTAATATGAGAATAAGACAAAAATAACCAATATAAATTTAAAATAGAAGATAAAAATAAAAAATTATAACTTAAATGACCCAAAAATTCTAATAACAAACTAAAAAAAATAAAACCGAGAATATAATAAAAAATATGTTTTTTTGTAGTCGAAATACCTTTGACTACAGAAAAAACAGGGATGTTAGCTTGTTTATAATCTTTTATTCTCACAATAGAAATAGCATAAAAATGCGCCATTTGCCAAAATATTAAAATAATAAATAACAGTATTGAATACATATCAATAGCATTAGAAACTGCGGTATAACCAATAATAGATGGTGTGGCGCCTGAAAAACTTCCAATAAATGTCGAATATATCGATCTCCTTTTATATACCAGAGTGTATAAGATTACATAAATTAAAAATCCTAAAATCGATGCACTCATTGATATAAAATTTACTAAAAAACCTAATATAAAAACACCTAAAACACCTAAAAAAATAGCAAAAATTAATACAGGAAAAAAATCAAGTAATTTTTTTGATAACACTCTATTACTTGTACGTTTCATTTTATTGTCTATATCAAAATCAATTAAATTATTAAAAACACAAGCAGAAGCAATTACTAAAGATCCTCCTAACATAGTGCATAAAAATAAAAACAAATTAAAAACGATATATCTAGATGCAAACAAAAAACTACCTGCAATTAAAATAGAATTTCCTATAATAATGCCAGGTTTAATTATCTCTAAGTAATTTTTAAACATATAAAAGATACATTTTAATTATAAATTATTACATCATATGATGATTTAAGTTGTGCATAATCCATATAGAACCAAATACGACAATAAATATTATTACAATTACAAATAGCAAAGTTATAAGATTCCAACGCTCTTTAGATGAAAAATTTAAATGCAAAAAAAATATAAAATGAATAACAATCTGACTAATAGCACATAATAAAAAAATAATACAATTAATTTGACTTGAAAAAATTTTTTGTATTGCTAATACAAATGGAACTGTAGTTAATACTAAAGAAAACAAGAAAGCTAATATATAAGATTTCATTTCTTCAGTTACATTTAACTTGAGAAAACGTTGCATTAAATAACTCCATTCAAATAAACAAAAGTAAAAACACAAATCCATATAATATCTAAAAAATGCCAAAAAATACTAAGACATAAAATACGAGTGCGAATGGGTTGAGTCAAACCAAGTCTTTTGATTTGATAAAGAATGGATAATATCAGAATTAAACCGAAAAAAATATGGATACCATGAGTGCCAATTAGAGTAAAAAAAATAGAAAAAAATGCATTTTTATCAGGACCAAAATTTCTTAATATAAGTTCATAGAACTCATAAATTTCCATAAACAAAAAAATAACACCCAAACAAAAAGTTATTATTAAATATGAATAAATCATTTTTATATTTTTCTGGTTCATTGCAATAATAACAAAACCACATGATAATGAACTGAATAACAATAAAACTGTTTCTAATAGAACAGAAGACAAATTCACAATATTATTACTAATTAAATCCACTGATATATTCGATGAAATTATAGTATAAACAGCAAAAAGAACTGCAAACATGATACAATCACTCATTAAATATATCCATAAACCAAATAATTTATTAGAGTCTGATTCTGTATCACAAACATTTGAATGAACATTTAACATCATAATATTACTTATTTTATTTTCTATCATTTTAAACCTGCTTTTTGAATATTTTTAAAGTGTTGATTTTCAATTTTACAAATCTCTTCTGATGAGATCGTATATTCATCATCTTCATTAAGACTTTTAATAATTAAACTAAAAACAATCGCGAAAAAAGACAAAAAACACAACCAAGTAATATACCAAACTGCCGAAAAACCAAAAAATAATGAAAATATACTAATAAAAAAACCTAATCCAGTATTTTTAGGCATGTGAATTTTATCATAATGAACATTATTTATTATTTCATGTTCTTTTTTTTGTTTTTTTTCCCAAAAATCATCTCTATTTTTTACCATAGGAATGACGGCAAAATTATATAATGGAGCAGGTGAAGAAGTAGACCATTCTAAAGTTCTGCCATCCCAAGGATCACCAGTCAAATCTAAATTATCTTGACGATCTCTTACTGAAATAAAAAATTGAACAACTTGACATATAATTCCTATTCCAATAAAAATTGCCCCAATTGCAGCAATGCATAATAATACATGAAATTCAGAATCAATATTCTGGCTTAAACGGCGAGTCATACCCATTAATCCTAAGAAATATAAAGGTATAAAAGCCAATAAAAAACCTATAATCCAAAACCAAAAAGCACGTTTCCCCCATATTTCATTTAAAACAAATCCAAATAATTTAGGAAACCAATAATTAATTCCAGCAAAACAGCCAAAAACAACTCCGCCAATTATTACATTATGAAAATGTGCAACTAAAAATAAACTATTATGTAAAATAAAATCAGCTGGAGGCACTGATAATAATACACCAGTCATTCCACCAATAGAAAATGTTACTAAAAAACCCAATGTCCATAACATAGAGGAATGCATGTGCACAGAACCTTTATACATTGTAAATAACCAGTTAAAAATTTTTACACCAGTGGGAATTGCTATAATCATAGTAGTAATTCCAAAAAAAGCATTTATATTTGCTCCTGCTCCCATGGTAAAAAAATGATGTAACCATACAATAAAAGATAAAATTGTAATAGATAATGTAGCCCACACTAAAGATACGTAGCCAAATAAGCGTTTTTTAGAAAAAGTTGCTACTATTTCTGAAAACACACCAAATACTGGCAAAACTAAAATATAAACTTCTGGATGACCCCAAATCCATATCAAATTAACATACATCATTGCATTTCCACCTAAATCGTTAGTAAAAAAATGAAAATTAAAATAACGATCTAAAGTCAGCAATGCGAGAGTAACAGTTAAGACAGGAAATGAAATAACTATAAGAATATTAGTGCATAAAGAAGTCCAGGTAAAAACCGGCATTTTAAAAAAAGACATTCCTGGTGCTCTCATTTTTAAAATCGTCACTAAGAAATTAACTCCTGTTAATGTCGTTCCAATACCAGCAATTTGTAAACTCCAAATCCAATAATCAACTCCTACACCTGGACTATATTTTATACCAGATAATGGAGGATAAGCCAACCAACCTGTTTGAGCAAATTCTCCGATTCCTAAAGATAAGGTAAGCAGTGCAGAACTACTAACGTTTAGCCAAAAACTTAGATTATTCAGAAATGGAAAAGCTACATCACGAGCTCCAATCTGTAGTGGTATAACTAAATTCATTAAGCCAATAACAAGCGGCATGGCTACAAAAAAGATCATTATCACACCATGTGCTGTAAATACTTGATCATAATGATGTGAAGGCAAGAATCCTTTAAAACCTGCTGATGAAATCACCTGTTGTGTCCGCATTAATATGGCATCAACAAAACCTCGAAATAACATTACAAATGCAAGTATTCCATACATAATAGATATTTTTTTATGATCAACTGTAGTAAACCATTCATACCATAAATATTTCCATTTTTTATAATAAGTAATAGTTGATATAATGCATAACGCTATTAAAATAATTGCAGTATATGTAACCATTATAATTGGTTCATGATATGGTATAACATCGAATGTCAACTTTCCAAACATTATTCTATTTCTCCATGTTAGAATTTTTCTGTGTAATTTTATGAATAATATTTTTGTCTATTATTTTAAAATTTTTTATGGAATATTGATTTTTGATTTGATCAAATAAATGTTTTTTAACACTAGAAAAATATTCTATAGAATAATTTTCATTTGGGACAGATATTCTATTAAAAATTTTCATTGTATTTAATTTTAAAGATGAGTTTTTTATTTTCTTAATCCAATCTATAAAAGTAGAATTTTTTAGAACAGATATGGCAGAAAATTTCATATTAGAAAAACCTTTACCACTATAATTAGAAGAAATTCCTTTATATTTACCTGGATTATTAGCAATTAAATTCAATTCTGTTGTCATTCCAGGCATGGCATATATTTGACTTCCTAAAGATGGAATGAAAAAAGCATTCATAACAGAGTTTGCAGTAATTCGAAAAATGATAGGTCTGTTAACAGGAAACATAATTTCATTAATAGTTGCAATTTTATAATCCGGATAAATAAATAACCATTTCCAATCTAATGCCACTGCATCTATTTTTATAGGATCATTAAAAGAAACTATAGGTTTTTTCGGTTCTAATTTATGACTATAATTCCAAGATAAAAAAGCTAAAATAGAAACTATTACTATAGGAATAGTCCATACTACGATTTCTATTGTTTTTGAATCACACCAATCAGGTTTATATGTTTTATTTATATTAGTAGAACGATATTTAAAAGAAAAATATATGGTCATGAAAATTACAGGGATAATGATGAATAACATCATTATAAATGCTATTAATATTAATGAACATTCTTCTACAGCAATTGCTCCATGAGGACTTAATAATAAACTATTACACCCATTTAGAATAAAAAATATTAACATTAATGATAATATTTTGAAAAAATAATTATAATTTATAAATCTCATTCAAAAACCTCAAAAGTAATATAATTATTATTAAAATATTTTTAGAAAAACTATTTCCATTAGAAAATTTTTTATCAATATTATTGACTGATAAAAAACTAATAATTTGTGAAATAATTGAATTATTTTTTAAAAATTGATAAAATTTAAAATGTTTTTGAAATTTTTTAAAAATAATTTAGTACTTCTTAAACAGTATAATATTTTTATAATTTTTTTTATTAATAAATTAGGACGTAACATCAATTAATGACTCTAGAAAAAATAAAAAAATATTTAATATCTAAAATACAAATAAACTTGATTGAAATCTATGATGATAGTCCATTTCACAATCATACAGAAAAAGGTCTTACACATTTAAGAATAACGATTGTTAGTAATCATTTTATTGATCAAAAATTAATCGATAGACACCGCATAATTTTTGCCATATTATCAGAATTATTCAAAAAAAAAATATATTCATTAACATTAAATGTCTATACTTTACACGAATGGAATGATAAAAAGTTTAAAAAAAATAATAATTCTAAGTGTTTAAAAAGAAAATAATATTTTATCAGTTTATTAAAATTTTTTCATAAAATAATTATAATATTCATTCAAAAAAAAAATTTAAAACAGTGCTATATCTGTAATACACTGATAAAAGCAATCGGTTGAGGTAATAAGATGAAATTTTTTATGGAAAAAAATAAAGATGCAGGTCATCGTGTTACAATTAAAATTCCAAAAACAACAGTCAATAATTCTCTTTTTAGAGAATTTATGAAAATCAATCAAACAAATAAAATTAATGGATTTAGAAAAGGTAAAGCACCTATTAAAGTCATACAAGAAAAATATGGAAATTCTGTTTATTATGATGTATTTAGAGAACTAATGCAAAAATTTTTTTACGAGTTTACGAATAAAGAAAAAATAAAAACCATTGGTTCTCCAAAATTTTACATGCATGATAATAAAGATAACAGTAAAGAATACTTTGAATATTCTGTGATTTACGAACTATATCCAAATTTTCAAATACAAGATGTAAAAAAAATAAAAGTAAAAAAAATAAACGTACAAATGACAGATGAAGAGATCAAAAAAAATATAGAACGATATCAAATAAAAGAAAACATATGGAATTCAGTCAACAAACCTATTAAACCTAACGATCGTGTCACAATTAATTATTGCATTTATGAAAATAATAAAAAAATTAAAAAATTTAATGCACAAAATATTAGTTTTATTGTCTCTCAAAACACACTAATACCGCAATTAAATTACAAAATAATTAATCATTTTATAAATGATATTGTTTTTTTTAAAATTAAATTCCATGCATTTTATCCAGAAAAAGAACTTCAAAATAAAGATATAACATTTAAAATAAAAATCATCAAAATTGAAAAAAAACAAGAAGAACTAGAAGGAAATAGAAAAAAAAATACTTTAGAAAAAAAAATTAATCAATTACACTACCAAACTATTAAAAATAATCTTAATTCTCGAATTAATATAATAACTGAAAAGTATTTAGAAGATCAACTAATACAAAAAATAATCGAAAAAAATATTATTTTGATACCTCCGCTTTTATTTCAAGAAGAAATAAAAATTTTATACAAACAATATAAAAAGAAATATAAAGAAGAAAACTCTAATCTTTTAGAAAAAAAATACCATTTTGATCTGAATTTGAAAATTAAAAAAAGATTATCTATTCGAGTCATAATGGAAAAAATTATTTATGATAATCAATTAGTTGCAGATGAAAATAACATACAAAAATTAATTAAAAAAATATCTTCAAACTATAAAAAACCAAAAGAAATTATTAATTTGTATAATAAAACTCCAAACTTAAAAAATACTATAAAAAATATAGAGTTAGAAAATCAAGCCATGTTTTTATTAAAAAAAATTATTAAAATTGAAAATGAATATTGGAATTTTGATCAATTTATAAATTATAAGTGGATGAATCATGAAGAATTAATTTTTTAATAAATTAGCATATTCTAATAACAAAAATTTTTTAATATATAAATTTTTAAATATGATAATTAAATTATTTAATAATGAAATTACCAAAAATATAATATTAATTATTAAAAATAATATTGAACATTTTCGGGAATAAAAAATGTTATACAATAATAAAAAAAATTCATATGCGACAACCTTAATTCCGATGGTTGTAGAACAACATTCTAGAGGAGAACGTTCATATGATATATATTCAAGATTATTAAAAGAACGAATAATCTTTATGACAGGAACTATTGAAGACAACATAGCTAATAATGTTGTAGCTCAAATATTATTTTTAGAAGCTGAAAATCCAGAAAAAGATATATTTTTATATATCAATTCTCCTGGAGGTATCATTACATCAGGTTTATCTATTTATGACACTATGCAATTTGTAAAACCAAAAATTAGCACTATTTGTATGGGACAAGCATGTTCCATGGCGGCTTTATTATTAACAGCAGGAGCTAAAGGAAAAAGATTTTGTTTACCCAATTCAAAAGTTATGATTCATCAACCTTTAGGTGGATGTCAAGGACAAGCTTCAGATATTGCTATTCATGCTCGAGAAATAGTAACAATGAAAAAAAAATTAAATAAATTAATGTCATTCCACACTGGTCAATCTATAAAAAAAATAAACAAAGATACAGAACGAGATTGTTTTTTATCAGCAGATGAATCTGTTAAATATGGACTAATCGATTTTATTTTAACTCAACGTTCATAAAAAAATCAACTCAATCAAGTTTCAATAAAATATTTAATAACACACATAGAATCTATTTACTCAAAAATATAAAACGTGTAAAAAAGAGGTTAAACATGACAGATAAGAGTAAAGAAAATTCTAAAAATCTTCTTTATTGTTCTTTTTGTGGAAAAAATCAAAAAGAAGTACAAAAGTTAATAGCTGGTCCAACAGTATATATATGTGATGAATGTATAAGATTATGTAATGATATTATTACGGAAAAAAATCCAAAACATAAAATAAATCATACCAAAAATAGAATAAATGATTTACCCACACCACATGAAATAAAAAAACACCTTGATAATTATGTAATCGGACAGGATTATACAAAAAAAGTTCTATCTGTCGCAGTTTACAATCATTATAAACGTCTTAGTAATTTTAACAATCAAATAGATTCAGTTGAATTAGGTAAAAGCAACATTTTATTAATAGGCCCAACAGGAAGTGGAAAAACATTATTAGCACAGACGTTGGCTAAATTTTTAGATGTACCATTTACTATTGCAGACGCGACAACTCTCACCGAAGCTGGATATGTAGGAGAAGATGTTGAGAATGTGATACAGAAATTATTGCAAAAATGCAAATATGACGTAAAAAAAGCAGAACTAGGTATTGTTTATATAGATGAAATAGATAAAATAGCAAGAAAATCTGATAATCCTTCAATTACTAGAGACGTATCAGGAGAAGGGGTACAACAAGCTTTATTAAAATTAATCGAAGGAACATTAGCTTCTATTCCTCCTCAAGGAGGACGAAAACACCCACAACAAGAATTTTTGCAAGTAAACACTTCAAATATTTTATTCATATGTGCTGGTGCTTTTTCAGAACTATCTAAAATTATTTCTAAACGACTAGATACAGGAACAGAAATAGGTTTTAATGCTGATGTTAAAGAGAAAAAACAAAAAATACTAGAAGATGTTTTATTAAAACAAGTGGAACCTGAAGATTTGATAAAGTTTGGATTAATTCCTGAATTTATTGGTCGTTTACCAATAATAACTATATTAAATAAATTAACTGAAGACATGTTAGTTAACATATTATGCAAACCTAAAAACGCGTTAATTAAACAATATCAAACATTATTTAACCTAGAAAAAGTACAATTAGAATTTAATACAGAATCTGTCATAGCCATAGCAAAAAAAGCCATGAATAAAAAAACAGGTGCTAGAGGATTACGATCTATTATTGAAAATATATTACTTGATATAATGTATAAATTACCATCTATGGTTAATATAGAAAAGGTGTTAATTAATGAGTTTGTTGTAAATGGTAATGCATTACCCAAAATAATATATGGAAAAAACAAATCACAAAAAGCATTAGGTGAATAAAAAAAAGACATCTGATGATCTAAAAAATAAAAGCAATTATCTTTTATTTTGTCAAACGCTTAGCATCAAACGTCAAGCGACCATTCCGATATACTTGGCTAATTATAGATGTAATTGCATGTTTCATTACATTGTGCAATTTGTAAATATTATAAATATCGGGAAATTCAACTAAGAGAGAGCTCTATGAATTCTGAGCGTTCTGAACGCATTAAAATCCCTGTATTACCATTACGAGACGTAGTTGTATATCCCTATATGGTAATTCCATTATTTGTAGGTCGTAAAAAATCGATTAAATGCATTGAAAATTCGATGAATAACGACAAGAAAATTATGTTGATTGCACAGAAAGAAGCATCTAAAGATGAACCTACTACCAATGATTTATTCAATATAGGAACTATTAGTTCTATTTTACAAATGTTAAAATTACCAGATGGTACAGTAAAAGTATTAATAGAAGGATTACAACGTGCCTATATTAAAAACTTAACAAATAATGGAGAACATTTTGTTGCAGAAGTAGAATTAATCATTTCTCCTACTATTTTAGATAAAGAGCAAGAAGTATTAATTCGTACCACAGTAAATCAATTTGAATCTTATATCAAACTGAATAAAAAAATTCCATCAGAAATATTAAATACTCTTAACAACATTAAAAGTTCAGAAAAACTAGCAGATACTATTGCTGCTCATATGCCATTAAAATTAAATGATAAACAATCAGTACTAGAAATACGTAATATAAATGAAAGACTAGAGTTTTTAATGGCTATTATGGAATCAGAAATAGATTTACTGAAAGTCGAAAAAAGAATTAGAAATCGTGTTAAAAAACAAATGGAAAAAAGTCAAAGAGAATACTACTTAAATGAACAAATAAAAGCAATTCAAAAAGAACTTGGTGATATGGATGAAATTCCAGATGAAAACAAAATATTAAAACGCAAAATCAAAGCATCAAAAATGCCAAAAGAAGCACGAGAAAAAACAGAATCAGAATTACAAAAATTAAAAATGATGTCACCCATGTCTGCAGAGGCAACAGTAGTACGAAGTTATATTGATTGGATGATACAAGTACCTTGGCATATTAGAACAAAAATAAAAAAAGACATTCAACAAGCTAAAAAAATTCTTGATATTGATCATTTTGGCTTAGAAAAAGTTAAAGATAGAATATTAGAATATCTAGCAGTGCAAAGTCGTAAAAATAAAATAAAAGGTCCGATTTTATGTTTAATTGGACCTCCCGGCGTCGGAAAAACATCGCTAGGAAAATCTATCGCAAGATCTACGGGTAGAAAATATGTAAGAATGGCTTTAGGAGGAATAAGAGACGAAGCAGAAATTAGGGGTCATAGACGTACATATATAGGTTCTATGCCCGGAAAACTAATTCAAAAAATGGCAAAAGCAAAAGTTAAAAACCCTTTGTTTTTATTAGATGAAATTGATAAAATGTCTTGTGACATAAGAGTAGATCCGGCATCTGCTTTATTAGAAGTATTAGATCCAGAACAAAACGTAACTTTTAACGATCACTATTTAGAAGTGGATTATGATCTTTCAGATGTTATGTTCGTGGCTACATCTAATTCCATGAACATACCTGCACCACTTTTAGACCGTATGGAAATTATTCGTCTTTCTGGTTATACTGAAAACGAAAAGCTAAATATAGCAAAAAGATATCTATATCCAAAACAAATCGAAAGAAATGCACTGCAAAAAAATGAATTAAAAATTACTGATTGTGCAATGATCAGTATCATTCGCTATTATACTCGTGAAGCAGGTGTTCGCAGTTTGGAACGTGAAATCTCTAAAATATGTCGAAAAGTAGTAAAAAATTTACTATTAGATAAATCTTTAAAATATGTTGAAATAAATAGTAAAAATTTAAAACAATTTTTAGGGGTTAAACGTTTTGATTATGGAAAAATTCATAGCTCTAATAAAGTTGGTCAGGTAATTGGTTTAGCATGGACTGAAGTAGGTGGAGAATTACTAACAATTGAAACGGCATGTGTATCCGGAAAAGGAAAACTTATATATACAGGTTCTTTAGGCGAGGTGATGCAAGAATCTATTCAAGCAGCGTTAACTGTAGTTCGTTCACAATCTGATAAATTAGGGATTGAAAAAGATTTTCATGAAAAATATGATATTCATGTCCATGTTCCTGAAGGCGCAACACCAAAAGATGGACCAAGTGCAGGTGTAGCAATGTGTACGGCAATAGTTTCATCATTAACAAAAAATCCTGTGAAATCTAATGTTGCAATGACTGGAGAAATAACTTTACGTGGACAAATACTACCTATCGGAGGATTAAAAGAAAAGTTATTAGCAGCACATCGGGGAGGAATTAAAATAGTATTAATACCCCATGAAAACAAACGTGATCTAGAGGAAATACCTCAAAATATTATTGAAGGACTGCAAATACATCCAGTAAAAAAAATTGAAGAAGTATTAAATGTAGCATTAGAAAAAAAACCTTATATTTCAATATAGAAAAAATAATATTATACAGATAAAAAATGAAATTTGGCTGACAAAAAATTGTCAGCCTTTATATTTGAATATAGTAAAAAAATTTTTTATTTCAAGTAATAAAAAAATATAGGATCGTCATATTATGACAAAACGTTTAAAATTCCGCCCAACTCATATTATAGTTAAGTGTATTTTGGGATTAATTATTTTATCATTAATATTAAGCACTATAAGCAGTTATATAAATAAAGATTCTGAAAAATATATAGCAAAAGTAAATGGCGAAGGAATCAATTTTAATGTTTTTAAAAATATGTATCTTATTGAACGAGAAAAACAAAAAACAAAACTAGGAAAAAATTTTTTTAAACTCAGTAATAATAAGAAATTCATAAAAGAAACTTACGATTATATTTTATCTCAATTAATTAATAATATTCTTTTAGAACAATATACAAAAAATATGCATTTCAAAGTAGATGATCATCAAATAAAGAAAATAATATTAAATGCTCCTATATTTCAAAAAGACAAGAAATTCAATAAAGAACGATATTTTAATTATCTTACATCAATTAATTTAACTAATCATGAATATATCAACATAATTAAAAAAAAAATCAATACTGAAAATTTAATAAGTTCTATCATTAATAGTAATTTTATTTTAGAAAATGAAGCACAAAATATCATAAATCTATTATCTCAAAAAAGAATTATTAAAAAATCAATCATTAAAATAGATTCTGCAATTTCTAAGCAAAATGTAACTAATATCGAAGCAAAAAATTATTTTTATAAAAATAAAAATGATTTTGATATTCCAAAAAAAATTAAAATTAGTTTTGTTAAACTAACACTTGATAAATTTAAAACAACTTGCAACAATAAAGAAATTTATGAATGGTATTTAAAAAACATTAAAAAATATTCAACAGAAGAAAAAAGAAGATACAGTATAATTCAAATTAAAAATAAAAATGAAGCATTACTAATATTGTCTAGATTACATAATAGACCAGAAGATTTCTCAAAAGTTGCTAAAGAAAAATCAATAGATCCAATTTCATCAAAAAAAGGTGGAGATATTGGATGGATGTCAAGTAATGATATTCCAAATGAAATTAAAAATGCAAATTTGAATCAAAAATATCAAATATCTAATATTATTCCATTTAACAACGAATTTTTAATTGTTCAATTGAATGATATTATAATTAAAAAACAAAAAAAAATATATGAAGTATCTGATATTATTAAAAATGAAATAAAACATCAAAAGTCATTACACTTATATAATATGTTAAAAAATAAAATATCTAATACTGTTAAGAAAAAACCAGACCAAGTGGAATTGATTCTCAAAGAAAATAATATATCAACTCAAGAAACTAATTGGTTCGATAAAAACTCAATTCCTGCAGTTCTAAATAGTCCCATATTAAAACGAATCATTTTTAACACACAGTCATTCCGAAAAAATACAATAAAAAAACCAAATTTATCTTTTATTATTTTAAAAAAAAATCAATCTTTTTTAATTAAAATTAAGGATTTCAAAAATAAAAAAACACAAATGTTTAAGAATATTAAACAAAAAATCATAAAAAAATTAAAACTTATAAAAGCAATTGAAGAAACAAAAAAAATATCAGAAAAAATTGTTAATGAATTAAAAAATGGAAAGATGAATTTATTTCAAGAATTAAATCTTTCTTTTGCTAATCCTGAAATTATATCTCGTGATGATCAAAATTTTATCACACCTATAGTATTTTCTTTGCCTCGCCCACAGAAGGAAAAAAAAGTATATACTTTATATCAGGATAAAAATAAAGATTTTATAATTATATCCCTTGAAAAAGTTTATAATTCAAATTTTTCTCAAAAAGAAAAAAATATTATTTTTGAATATTTAGAAAAAAACAATACTGAAATAATTTTCAATTCTATTCTTAAAGATCTTCATGAAAAATCAATCATTACATATGAAAAAATAAAAAAAATATAACTTATTCTTCAAAAAATTTATTTAATATTAACATTTTTTATCAATACTAAAAAGTTTATAAAAATTAAAACTTAATTAAAAGAAACATTAATAATTATCTTTTTATATTAATACCTTTCATATAATTTTTTCTTGCTAGAAATCATATATTAAAATTGAAAGCAACCTATTTTATTGAATGATATTATAAAAAGTAACTATATTCTTTAAAAGAATATTATCATAATATTCTATCAGTCTGATAAAACTTATATTTCTGACTTAGTTAAAATTAATATTAATATTAACATTTAATTAAAAAATAAATATTATTAATAAAGGAGATGTACTTAGAAAAGACATATTTAATAGATAAATTTAAAAATTATACAATAAACTTCTTTATAATATAGATACAATACATTTTTAAAAAAATCATTAAATATTAATAATCGTTTATAAAAAAATTAATTTTTAGATTTAAAAAATATTTAAAAAAAACATGATAAACACATTAGTGTTGCAAAACACTTTTATAATATTGAAACTTTAGGATTTTTTGTGAAATTGTTCAATCAGTTAAGATGGTTTTTCCTGCGAGAATGGAAAAGATATTTAGGAGCAATTTTATTATTAATAATTATTGCTATTTTACAATTATTACCACCTAAAATAGTTGGTATTCTAATAGATTTAATTATAAAAAAAAATATGCATGGATTACAAATATTACCATGGATTTCAATTATTTTTATAGTAGCTATAATTGTGTATATGTTACGTTATTTATGGAGAGTATTACTATTTGGAGCGTCTTATCAATTAGCTACGGAACTTCGAGTAAAATTTTATTCCTATCTAAGTCAACAAAGTCAAAAATTTTTTTTAAAAAATAGAACTGGAGATTTAATAGCTAGAGCTACAAACGATGTTGATCGTGTAGTTTTTGCTGCGGGAGAAGGTGTTTTAACACTTGTAGACTCATTAATTATGGGATGTTCTGTTTTAATAGTTATGAGTACTCAAATTAGTTTTTTATTGACAGCAATTTCTTTAATTCCTATGCCAATTATGGCTATATTAATTAAAAAATACGGGAAAGAATTACATGAAACTTTTCGTAATGCTCAAATCGCTTTCTCTTCATTAAACAATCATACACAAGAAATATTGACAAGTATTAGAATGATTAGGTCTTTTGGATTGGAAAAAAATCAATCGAATAAATTTGATCTAATTACAACTAATACAGGCAAAAAAAATATGGAAGTAGCTAAAATAGATGCTTGTTTCGATCCAGTAATTTATTTATCAGTAGCTTTTTCTAATTTATTAGCCATTACAAGTGGAGGATATTTAGTATGGAATAATCAGATTACTATAGGACAACTAACTAGTTTTATTATGTATTTAGGATTAATGATTTGGCCAATGTTAGCACTGGCATGGATGTTCAACATAGTTGAAAGAGGTAGTGCAGCATGGGATCGAATATATTCAATTATAAACAAAGAATTATATATTAAAGATGGAAATAAAATGATTCCGTCATCTCCTGGTATATTAACTGTTAATATTGATAAATTTTATTATCCAAATAATCAAATACCATCTTTAAAAAATATAAATTTTCTTCTAAAACCAGGAAAAACTCTTGGTATTTGCGGTCCTACAGGATCTGGAAAAAGTACGTTGTTAAAACTTATTCAAAGACAATTTGGTTTTAATAAAGAAGAAATACTTTATCATTCTTTATCATTATTAGACATTAAAATCGATGATTGGCGAAGTCGAATTGCAGTTGTAAATCAAACTTCTTTTTTATTCTCAGAAAGTATAGCTAATAATATTTCTTTAGGAAAAACTAATGCATCTCAAAAAGAAATTGAAGAAGTAGCGAAATTAGCTGATGTGCATAAAGATATCTTATGTTTACCAAAACAATATGAAACTCAAGTAGGAGAACGTGGTGTAATGTTGTCAGGTGGTCAAAAACAACGTATTTGTATAGCACGTGCATTATTATTAAATGCAGAAATATTAATATTAGATGATGCACTGTCTTCTGTTGATGCTCAAACAGAAAATAATATTTTAAAAAATATTAATAAATGGAAAAAAAAAGGACACTCATTAATAATTACAGCACATCGTTTATCTGCATTAATTAATTCAGATGAAATCATAGTAATAAAAAACGGTATGATTCTACAAAGAGGAGATCATTTTAAACTAGTTCAAGAAAACAATTGGTATAAATATATGTACTATTATCAACAATTAGAAATATAAAACTTGAGGATAACTAAAAAATAGGTGAAAAATTTATAATATGGATCATTTAATTGAGTTTTGGCCAATTTTAAAACGTTTACTAATTTACGTAAAACCTTATAAAAAAAAATTAATTATAGCATTTATTTTGTTATTTAGCGGATCAATATCAGAAGTTTTAGGACCAATTTTAATCAGTTATTTTATTAATAATATTCTATCTAAACATCAATTACATTTAATAACAATATTCACTATAATCATACTATTTATATTGTCACAAATCTTATCAGTTTTTCTAAATTATTTTCAAAATATTTTATTTAATAAAATAGCAGTAAAAAGTATCAACAAATTACGTCAAGATGTTATGCATGCTGCATTGCAACAACCAATTAGTGAATTTGATTCACAACCCATTGGACAAATGATTTCAAAAGTAACGAACGATACTGAAGCTGTAAAAGAACTATATGATACAGTAGCACCGACATTATTTCGCAGTATAATATTAATTTTTATTATATTATTTGCAATGTTTACTCTTGAATGGCGTATGGCGCTTGTAGCTTTATTGATTTTACCATTAGTTATTACAATCATGTTGATTTATCAAAATTATAGCACTCCACTTTTAAGAAAAATGAGATATTATTTAGCTGAAATTAATAATAAATTTAATGAAACTATTAACGGGATGAATGTTATTCAACAATTTCGACAACAATTAAGATTTGAAAAAAATATAAAACAAAGCAGTGATTTACATTATATATCACGCATGAAAATATTGAGATTAGATGGTTTTTTATTGAGACCATTACTCAGCTTGTTATCTGCTTTGATATTATGTAACTTTATGATTTTGTTTAGTTTTTTTCCAGTTGGAGTTTTTGAAGTAGGAATATTATATGCATTTATCACTTATCTCGGACGACTCAATGAACCTTTGATTGCAATTACTATACAGCAATCAGTGCTACAGCAATCTATTGTAGCAGGAGAAAGAATATTTTCACTTATCGATTCACCTAAACAAAAATATGGAAAAAGCACAAAACCATTAAAAAGTGGAAAAATTAATATAAAAAATATTAGCTTTCACTATAAAAACTGTAAAAAAAATATACTAGAAAATATTAATATCGACATCTCTTCTAAAAGTTTTGTTGCATTCGTGGGACATACTGGTAGTGGAAAAAGCACTTTAGCAAGTTTACTCATGGGACATTATCCACTAAAGCATGGAAAAATATATTTAGACAATCAATCTATTGATTCAATAAGTCATTATATCTTGAGAAAAAATGTATTAATGGTACAACAAGATCCAATAGTTCTTTCAGATACTGTTTTTTATAATATAACATTAGGAAGAAAAATATCTGAAGAAAAAGTTTGGGATATATTAGAAACCGTTCATCTTTCATCTTTAGTGAAATCTATGAAAAAAGGAATTTATTCTATACTAGGGGAAGAGGGAAACAATTTATCTGTTGGTCAAAAACAACTATTAGCTATTGCCAGAATATTAGTTGTGCATCCTCAAGTACTTATATTAGATGAAGCCACTGCTAATATTGATTCCGGGACAGAGAAACTAATTCAGAAGACGTTATTATCAATACGAAAAAATTGCACATTAATAGTAATTGCACATAGACTTTCGACAATTGTTGAAGCAGATTTAATTGTAGTTTTAAAACAAGGAAAAGTTTTTGAACTTGGTACACATGAACAATTATTAAAGAATAAAAATTGTTATTGGAAAATGTATAAATTTCAATCATCTAAATTTTAAGAGTTTCTGTTAGCTGTATCATAACACCTGTATTAACTGATGCGGCTGCTTCCTTCCGAATCTGACCAAGTATTCAATATAACAGTGTTTGGAGCTAACAGAAAACTCTATTATATGTTCTTTATAATAGAAATTATTATATATTCTTTATAATAAAAATATAGATTTTTATTCTATAGAATAAATTTTAAATTTACAACTAATATTTAGTTTTAAATTTTATTCACAAAAAATATTAAAAAATCAAAGAAGAATACTTTCATATTATAATGAATATTGATAGCATAATAGTCTTTTTGACTAAATATTATAAAATTTATATGAACTATGAAATATTAGCACGAAAATGGCGTCCTCAATCTTTTAAAGATATTATTGGTCAAAAACATATTGTCACTGCCATATCTAACGGATTATCTCTTGGACGCATTCATCATGCATGGTTATTATCTGGTACCAGAGGAATTGGAAAAACTACAATTGCTCGATTACTGGCTAAAAGTTTAAATTGTCAAAAAGGTATAGCTTCAAATCCTTGTAGAAAATGTATTATCTGTAAAGAAATAGAAAAAGGATTATGTTTAGACGTACTTGAAATAGATGGAGCATCTCGTACGAAAGTAGAAGACATGCGAGAAATGCTAGATAATATTTATTACGCTCCTACTAAAAGTCGTTTTAAAGTATATTTAATTGATGAGGTTCATATGCTTTCTCGCCATAGTTTTAATGCACTTCTTAAAACACTGGAAGAACCTCCTGCACATATTAAATTTATTTTGGCAACCACGGATATAGAAAGAATTCCTAAAACTATTATTTCTCGTTGTTTATCTTTTAAATTAAAAACAATTTCTGAAGAAAAAATATTTAAATTTTTAAAGTCTATTTTAATAAAAGAATCCATTGATTCTGATGAATATTCTTTAAAAAAGATATCTCATTATGCCAAAGGAAGCATACGAGATGCACTTAATTTACTAGAACATGCTATAAATCTCGGAAATGGTTCTGTTGATATTAAAAATATCACAGAAATATTGGGAATCCTACCTGAAAAATATTCTTTTTTATTAACTGATGCAGTTTTAAAAAAAGATCCAAAAAAAACAATGTTATTGTTAAATAAAATCAGTGCTATAGGAATAGAATGGGAAGAAGTTTTAATAGAAATGTTGCGTTTTTTATATCATATTTCAATATCACAAGAGTTTCCATTAGTATGGGAAAAATTTTTTACTGAAACATATAAAAATCAGATTCAAATAATCGCTCAAAATGTTAATAAAAAAAATATTCAGTTATGTTATGAAATACTTTTAAATGGAAGAAAAGAACTAAAATTTGCTCCTAGTCAAAAAATAGGAATAGAAATGTCTTTACTACGTGCGATCACTGCAATACAAAAAAATAAATCTAGTGTTAATAAAAATGAATGATATAACAGATTTAGTTTTAAAAAATAGAAATGAACTATTAAAAAATAAAAAAAATAAGATCTTTCCAAGATAATATAAAAAAGACATCTGTAAAAAAACGAACTTAATTTTAAACAACAAAAATTATCATTTAAATATTTTAAAAAATAAAAAAATAATAATTTTAAACGAAAAAATATAGATCTTTAGTATGCAAAATATGTAAGTTAAAAAAACTACCTGAAAACATTCAACAGTTAGAAATGAATATCATACGTAAAAATACTTTAGAATATTGGTATATACATTCATCTAATAGAAAAAATATCTAAAAAAATACAATACATAAACTAGGTTAAAAAAAGAACTACATAAAATAACTACAAAAAAAATTCAACTAATCATAAAAAAATGAGCTGAAAATATTCACTCATTATGAATTATTTTATAAAATATATAAAAGATATTAAAAAAGCATTTATTATTAAAAAAGCATTTATTATTAAAAAAGCATTTATTATTAAAAAAGGATCCTAATATTCAAATATAAAAAATGTTTTAATATAGAATTACAGAACAATAATATTAATTTAATTTGAATAAACTCAGAAATAAAATATATA
Organism: Buchnera aphidicola (Sitobion avenae); assembly: GCF_005082585.1. NCBI lineage: Bacteria > Pseudomonadati > Pseudomonadota > Gammaproteobacteria > Enterobacterales > Erwiniaceae > Buchnera > Buchnera aphidicola. The sequence goes on from NZ_CP034855.1 coordinate 528,480, forward strand.
TCATATTTTATTATAAAAAGAGAGAAAATATTTATGTTTACTAAAGGTGGTTTGGGTAACTTAATGAAGCAAGCACAACAAATGCAAGAAAAAATGGCAAAAATACAAGAAGAAATAGCTAAAATGGAAGTGACAGGAGAAGCAGGTGCTGGATTAGTTAAAGTAACTATTAATGGAGCTCATAATTGTAGACGAGTAGAAGTAGATCCTAGTCTTCTTCATGATGACAAAGATATGCTAGAAGATTTAGCAGCAGCTGCATTTAATGATGCAACAAGAAGAATATCTGAAGTACAAAAAAAGAAAATGTCTGCCATATCTACAGGAATACAAATGCCTAATGGACTAAATATACCTGTTTAAATAATATTTAAAAATAATATTTTTTAGAAGTTTTTTACTAATAAACAACTAAAAATTAATATAAAAAAATTTGTTTTTATTGAAAAAAACTTCTTTTAAAGAGTCACTTTCTATATTTTAAAAAATATTTTTATTATTAATTTAAAAAGAGATGTCTGCATGAAAACGCAAAAAAAAGAAGTTTATAACTTTCAATCAGAAGTCAAACAATTACTACATTTAATGATTCATTCGCTATATTCTAATAAAGAGATTTTTCTAAGAGAACTAATATCAAATGCATCAGATGCAATAGATAAATTACGTTTTGAGTCTATATCATCTCCAGAATTGTATGAAAATGATAACGATATAAAAATTAAAATATCTATTAATAAAGCACAACGAACACTAACTATTAGTGACAACGGTATCGGCATGACCAAACAAGATACCATTGAAAATCTTGGTACAATTGCCAAATCAGGAACGAAATCATTTCTTAAATCTTTAGAAAACAAACAAAATAAAAAAAATGAATTGATCGGAGAATTTGGAGTAGGTTTTTATTCATCTTTTATTGTGTCAGAAAAAGTATCAGTTAGAACTAGATTTGCTGGTTCACAATCTAATGAAGGAACATTGTGGGAATCTTCAGGAGAAGGAGAATATAATATTACAAATATTATAAAAAAAAATAGAGGAACTGAAATTACTTTATTCTTAAAAAAAGAAGAAGAAGATTTTTTAGAAATATGGCGAATTAAAAGTATAATTAGCAAATACTCTGATCATATTACGGTTCCAATACACATACAAAATTATGATGAAAAAAATAAAACATATTTTTGGGAACAAATTAATAAAGCTGAAGCGTTATGGACGTTAAAAAAATCTTCTATTACTGATAACGATTATAAAGATTTTTATAAACATCTGACAAATGATCAAAATAATCCACTTATATGGAGTCATAATCGTGTAGAAGGTAATCAAGAATATATTAGTTTATTATACGTTCCTAAAAAAGCAGCCTGGGATATATGGAATAGAGATAATAAACACGGTTTAAAATTATATGTTAAACGTGTCTATATTATGGACAATTCTCAAGCTTTTCTTCCTAATTATTTACGTTTTATAAGAGGTTTAATAGATTCTAGTGATTTACCTTTAAATATTTCTCGTGAAATCTTGCAAGATAATTCTATTACAGAAAAATTAAGAAAAGCACTTATCAAAAGATCTTTAAGTATGCTAAATAAACTGGCACAAAGTGATAGTGAAAAATATCAAACTTTTTGGAATCAATTTGGACTTGTCTTAAAAGAAGGTCCTGCAGAAGATAATGAAAATTTAAATCAAATAGCAAATCTATTACGTTTCGCATCTGTAAAAAACAATAGCCCTGAACAAAAAACATCTTTACAAGAATATATATCTCATATGAATGAAAAACAAGAAAAAATATATTATATTACCGCAGATAGTTATTCCGCAGCAAAAAATAGTCCTCATATAGAATTATTTAAAAAAAATAATATTGATGTTTTATTATTATCTGATCGTATTGATGAATGGATGATGAATTATCTTTCTGAATTTGAAGGTAAAAAATTTCAATCTATTAGCAAAGAAGATTTATCACTTAATAATCTAACAAAAGAAAAAAAAATAAAAAATGATGAAGTTTCAACAGAAATAATTGAATTTCTAAAAAAAACAAAAAAAATACTTGGAGACAAGGTAAAAGATGTAAGACTAACGTATCGATTAACAGAAACCCCCTGTGTTTTACTAAGTGACTCCACTGAAATGACCACACAAATGGCTAAACTTTTTTCTGCAGCAGGACAATCAGTACCAGAATTAAAATACATTTTTGAAATTAATCCAGAGCATGCTTTAATAAAAAAAATTTGTTTAATTAATAATGAAAACGAATTGAATGAGTGGATAAAATTATTATTAGATCAAGCGTTATTAGCTGAAAAAGGTAATTTAGAAAATCCACATAAATTCATTGCTAGAATAAATAAATTACTTCTTAACCAATAAAAAATATGATTACTACTATCGTAATAGTAGTAATCTCACAATTAACATTTATAAAAAAAGAAAAAATTATGCGTATTATTTTACTAGGTGCACCTGGTACAGGAAAGGGGACACAAGCAAAATTCATTACAGAAAAATATAAAATCCCTCAAATATCTACAGGTGATATGCTACGAGAAAGTATTTATTCAAAAAATAAAATAGGAAAAATTATTAAAAATATTATTGAAAAAGGAAAACTAGTTTCTGATAAAATTGTATGTGATTTAATAGAAAAAAGAATTTTAAAAAAAGACTGTATAAATGGTTTTATATTAGATGGTTTCCCAAGAACGATTGAACAAGCTCTTTATTTGTCACAAAAAAAAATAAAAATAGATTATGTGTTAGATTTTATAATGCCGCATCAATCTATATTAGAACGCATATCAGGTAGACGTATACATGTTAATTCAGGACGTACGTATCATATAAAATTTAATCCTCCAAAAACTCGAGACCAAGATGATATAACTGGAGAAGCATTAATTATAAGAAAAGATGATCAAAAAGAGAGTATTAAAAAAAGATTAGAGGAATACAAGAAAACACATCATCTATTAGTGCAATATTATACTAGTCAAAAAAAAATAGACAATGTACAATATTTTAAAATTGATGCTATGAATTCATTTTTATCAATTAGAAAAACAATAGAAAAAATTTTAAGAAATAATTTTTGCGTTCTACAGGATTCGAACCTGTGACCTACGGCTTAGAAGGCCGTTGCTCTATCCAACTGAGCTAAGAACGCATAAAAAATAAAATTATGTTAAAATCTATCATTAATATGATATATATGCAACTAAATTATTAATAATACTTTAATATATTTAATTATACTGACATGTATTATAGTAATATTTTTGTATATAATAACACATGAAAAATAATTGAGTCACTTAATAATGTCAGCAATAATTATAGATGGTAATAAAATAGCTAAAAAATTGGAATTAAAAATTCTAAAAAAAGTTAATAAAAGAAAAAAAAATGGAAAAAAAATACCTGGATTAGCAATGATTTTGGTAGGGAATAATATTCCTTCACAAATTTATGTAAGCAAAAAAAAAATAGCATGTAAAAATGTTGGTTTTTTCTCAGAATGCTGGAATTTTCCTAATAATGTTGATGAAATAGAAATATTGAGTCTAATTTCTAAATTAAACAAAAATGAAAATATAGATGGAATCTTGATACAATTACCACTCCCCCAACACATAAATCATTTAAAAATTTTAAGGAGTATTATTCCAGATAAAGATGTAGATGGATTTCATCCATATAATACAGGTTCCTTATGTCAAAGAACTCCAAAACTGAGAGCATGTACGCCTAAAGGTATTATTACAATGTTAAAATATAATAATATAAAAACTCATGGGTTACATGCAGTAATGGTAGGAGCATCTAATATAGTGGGTAGACCTATGAGCTTAGAATTATTATTAGCTGGATGTACAACTACTGTTACACATCGATTTACCAAGAACTTAAAATATCATGTACAAAATGCTGATTTATTAATTGTTGCAGTTGGAAAAGCTAATTTTCTAAAAGGACATTGGATAAAAAAAGGATCGATAGTTGTAGATGTGGGAATTAATAGATTAGAAGATGGAAAAATAGTAGGTGATGTAGACTTTAAAAACGCATGTTTAAGAGCATCTTATATAACTCCTGTACCAGGTGGTGTTGGTCCTATGACAGTTGTGACTTTATTACAAAATACATTAGAAGCTTGTGAAAATCATGATGATTTTTAAAAACTTTTTATTTTTTACGCCATACTGTTCCATCTGGCAAGTCTTCTAATATGATATCTAAAGATATTAATTCTTTTCTGATGTCATCAGCTTTCTTCCATAATTTCAAATGTCTTGCAATATTTCTTTTTTCTATGAGAAATTTTATTTTTTTTAAAATAGATGAATTTAATGTAGTTTTTCCTTGTAAAAAATCTTCAGGTTTTTGCAATAAAAAACCTAAATTGTTTGCTAGATATTTTAATCTGAAAGAAAATTTATTAGTTTTTAATATATCTTTATTTTTAAAGAAATTAATCTTACGCGCTATTTTAAAAAAAATAGAAAATACCTTGGGAGTATTGAAATCATCGTCCATAGCATTATGAAAATCAAGTTGAAAGTTAATACCTTCTTCATTATTAGATAAAGGGTGAGTATTATATAAGGCTGTATATAAATATTTCAAAGACATATATGCTTGATCTAAATTTTTCTCACAATAATAAATAGGATGACGGTAATGTGTGGAAAGAAAAAAATAACGTAACACTTCAGGCTCATATTTTTTTAAGACATCTCTTAAAAGATAAACATTTCCTAAAGATTTAGACATTTTTTGATTATTTATAATTACCATACCAGTATGCATCCAAAAATTTATTATTGATTTGTTATTAAAACATATGGATTGAGACATCTCATTTTCATGATGAGGAAAAAGAAGATCGGAACCACCTCCATGAATATCTATAACATTTTTAAAAAATGCATCAGTTATAGCACTACATTCAATATGCCATCCAGGACGACCCCTTCCCCATGGAGAATTCCAAGAACATTCCTTATTAAAAATTTTCCAAAGTATAAAATCTAACGGATTGTTCTTCATATTATTTATAGGAACACGTACACCAGATTTCAATGAATGTAAAGATTGACGAGATAAAATTCCATAATTAGCATCACTATCTACAGAAAATACAACATCACCATTGTTATTTATATATGCATGTTTTTTTTTTATTAATTCTTGAATTATATCAATAATATTATCGATATGATCTGTAACACGAGGTTCTTTATTAGGCGAATCAATGCCTAATAATTTAAAATCTTTATGCATTTCTTTTATCATTGAAGTAGTAAAAGAACTAATTGTACTATTTTCTTTTCTTGATTTTAAAATAATTTTATCATCAACATCAGTAATATTCCGAATGTATTCTACTTGAAAACCGGAAAAACGTAAATAACGAACCATGATATCAAAAAATACAAAAGTACGTCCATGTCCAACATGACACAAATCATACACAGTAACCCCACATACATATAAATTAATTTTATCTTTCTGAATAGGTTTAAAAATTTCTTTTTTTCTAGTTCGTGTATTAAAAATTTTCAACATTCTCAATATCCTATAAAAATATAATAAAGAAAATAAAATATATTATTTTCTATATTACCAATGTGCTAAACTGATAAAATTATTATTTACTAGAAGTATTTATAAAACAATATTTTTAATAATAAATATATATAATTATTTAAAATATTTTTAAAAATCTTGTATATTTTTTAAAAACAATCAAATATGTAATTGTAAAAAAAATAGGGATTAATAATGAAAACAAAATTACGAGAAATGTTAAAATTCCCTTGTTTTTTTACTTATAAGATTATTGGCTTGGCACAGCCTGAACTTATTGACCAAATAATAAAAGTCATTCAAATTCAGATTCCTGGAGATTATACACCTCAAGTAAAATCGAGCAACAGAGGCAACTACCTATCTGTTTCAATTACAATATGTGCCAAAAATTTTGAACAAATTGAAATTTTATATCATGAAATTAGTAAAATTAATATAGTTCGAATGGTTTTATAAAAATTAATAATATATATTAAGACACTTATTTGAATATAGTACAGCCCTAATAAGAGCCGTACTATAAAAAACATATTTTTTTGTTTATTTTTAAAAAAATTAAATCACTTTACAAACTAATAACATTAGCTGCAGATGGTCCTTTTGCGCCTTCGGTGATTTCGAATTCAACACTTTGACCTTCTGCCAAAGTTTTAAATCCATTACTTTGTATAGCTGAAAAATGAACAAATACATCTTTGCTACCATCTTCTGGAGTAATAAAACCAAAACCTTTAGATTCATTAAACCACTTAACATTACCTTTAATCTTGGACATCTATATTACCTTCACATGAAAAAATATACTAAATTAAAAAAAGATTAATCAATAATTATGAACGATTTCATAATAAAAAAATCATAATATAAAAAATTTAAATTCTCAATAGATTAACATGTAATTCTATTCTTAGCTAGAAAGTAATTTACATTAAAAATAATTTATTTTACATATAAAAAAACCCGAAAAAAATTTCGGGTTTTTTTTGCCTGGTTTTGACCTACTCTCACACGGGGAGACCCCGTACTACCATTGGCGTAGTAGCGTTTCACTTCTGAGTTCGGAATGGATTCAGGTGGTACCACTACACTATTTTTACCAGGCATTTTAAAAAATTTATATTAATGTTAACATATTTTATTAAAGAATTAAATTCAGTAAAAACAAGCTTTTTTATTAAATTTATTTTAAAAACACCTCTGGTGTTGCAAGGTTAAGCCTCTCGGGTCATTAGTACTAGTTAGCTCAACACATTGCTATGCTTACACATCTAGCCTATCAACGTCGTAGTCTTCAACGTCCCTTCAGTAAACATTTCTGTTTCAGGGAAGATTAATCTTGAGGCAAGTTTCGTGCTTATATGCGTTCAGCGCTTATCTTTTCCGTATTTAGCTACCGGGCAATGCCATTGGCATGACAACCCGAACACCAGTGATACGTCCACTTCGGTCCTCTCGTACTAGAAGCAGCCCCTCTCAATCTTCCAGCGCCCACGGCAGATAGGGACCGAACTGTCTCACGACGTTCTAAACCCAGCTCGCGTACCACTTTAAATGGCGAACAGCCATACCCTTGGGACCTGCTTCAGCCCCAGGATGTGATGAGCCGACATCGAGGTGCCAAACACCGCCGTCGATATGAACTCTTGGGCGGTATCAGCCTGTTATCCCCGGAGTACCTTTTATCCGTTGAGCGATGGCCCTTCCATTCAGAACCACCGGATCACTAAGACCTGCTTTCGCACCTGCTCGCGTTATCACGCTCACAGTCAAACTGGCTTATGCCTTTGCACTAACCTCACGATGTCCGACCGTGATTAGCCAATCTTCGTACTCCTCCGTTACTCTTTGGGAGGAGACCGCCCCAGTCAAACTACCCACCAGACACTGTCTCTATGCCGGATTACGGCACTAGGTTAGAATACCGAATTTTAAAGGGTGGTATTTCAAGTGTGGCTCCATTAAAACTAGCGTTTTAATTTCATAACCTCCCACCTATCCTACACATTAACATTCAGAATTCAGTGTCAAGCTATAGTAAAGGTTCACGGGGTCTTTCCGTCTTGCCGCGGATATACTGCATCTTCACAGCAAATTCAATTTCACTGAGTCCCAGGTGGAGACAGCCTGGCCATCATTACGCCATTCGTGCAGGTCGGAACTTACCCGACAAGGAATTTCGCTACCTTAGGACCGTTATAGTTACGGCCGCCGTTTACCGGGGCTTCAGTCTAGAGCTTTAAGTTTCCTTTGACTCCTTCGATTAACCTTCCGGCACCGGGCAGGCGTCACACCGTATACTTCCACTTTCGTGTTTGCACAGTGCTGTGTTTTTAATAAACAGTTGCAGCCAGCTGGTATCTTCGACTAGCTTCGGCTACAGGAGTAAATCCTTACACTTAATGCTAGCGTGCCTTCTCCCGAAGTTACGGCACTATTTTGCCTAGTTCCTTCACCTGGGTTCTCTCAAGCGCCTTAGTATTCTCTACTTAACTACCTGTGTCGGTTTAGGGTACGATTTAATTTTACCTGATGCTTAGAGGCTTTTCTTGGAAGCGTGGTATTAGTTACTTCATCACCGTAGTAATTCGTCATCATGCCTCAGATTAAAGATAATCGGATTTGCCTAATTATCATACCTACACATTTAAACCAGGATAACCGTCACCTGGATAACCTAACCTTCTTCGTCCCCACTTCGCAGTAATATTAAGCACAGGAATATTAACCTGTTGTCCATCGACTACGCTTTGCAGCCTCGCCTTAGGGATCGGCTTACCCTGCCCCGATTAACGTTGGACAGGAAACCTTAGTTTTTCGGCGAGCAGGTTTTTCACCTGCTTTATCGTTACTCATGTCAGCATTCGCACTTCTGATACCTCCAATATATTTTACAATATATCTTCTTTGGCTTACAGAACGCTCCCCTACCCAGTAAAAAAATATATTTTTACTGCCGCAGCTTCGGTGCATAGTTTGAGCCCCGTTATATCTTCCGCGCAGGCCGACTTGACCAGTGAGCTATTACGCTTTCTTTAAATGATGGCTGCTTCTAAGCCAACATCCTGGCTGTTTATGCCTTCCCACATCGTTTCCCACTTAACTATGACTTTGGGACCTTAGCTGGCGGTCTGGGTTGTTTCCCTTTCCACAACGAACGTTAGCACCCGCTGTGTGTCTCCCGTGATAACATTCTACGGTATTCGGAGTTTGCATCGGTTTGGTAAGCCGGGATGGCCCCCTAGCCGAAACAGTGCTCTACCCCCGTAGATGAATTCACGAGGCGCTACCTAAATAGCTTTCGGGGAGAACCAGCTATCTCCCGGTTTGATTGGCCTTTCACCCCTAGCCATAGGTCATCCGCTGATTTTTCAACATCAGTCGGTTCGGTCCTCCAGTTGGTTTTACCCAACCTTCAACCTGCCCGTGGCTAGATCACCGGGTTTCGGGTCTGTACCCTGAAACTTAACGCCTGTTTAGGACTCGGTTTCCCTTCGGCTCCCCTATGTGGTTAACCTTGCTACAGAGTACAAGTCGCTGACCCATTATACAAAAGGTACGCAGTCACAAATTTATTAAAAAAATGCTTCCACTGCTTGTACGTACACGGTTTCAGGTTCTATTTCACTCCCCTCGCCGGGGTTCTTTTCGCCTTTCCCTTACGGTACTAGTTCACTATCGGTCAGTCAGGAGTATTTAGCCTTGGAGGATGGTCCCCCCATATTCAAACAGGATTTCTCGTGTCCCGCTCTACTTTTTGAACTCACAATATAAGTTATTTTATATACAGGGCTATCACCTTGTATCGCTGAATTTTCCAAATCATTCTACTATAAATTATATTGATTATAGTTCTGGGCTGTTCCCTTTTCGCTCGCCACTACTAAGGGAATCTCGGTTGATTTCTTTTCCTCAAGGTACTTAGATGTTTCAGTTCCCTTGGTTTGCCTTATTAACTTATTTAATTCAGTTAATAATGATGCAAAAAAATTGCATCGGGTTTCCCCATTCGGAAATCGACGGTTATTGCGCTTCATATCAGCTTACCGACGCTTTTCGCAGATTAGCACGTCCTTCTTCGCCTCTGACTGCCAAGGCATTCACCATGTACGCTTATTTGCTTAACCTTACAACCCACAGGTGTTTTAAAAAATAAGTTATATGCTTGTTTTTTCCGAATTTTTAAAGAGCTTGTTTTTACTAAATTTTAACTTTAATGTAAAAGTTATCTTGAGGATAACATAATATTTTAAATTAGTACATAAATATTTTTGAAATATTTTTTTATCGTCCCCTAGGGGATTTGAACCCCTGTTGCCGCCGTGAAAGGGCGATGTCCTAGACCTCTAGACGAAGGGGACTTTTATACTATAAAATTATTTTTTTAAATTAATAATATAATAAATAACAGATCAAAAAAAAAGAGTCAAGAACTTTCTTAATTATTATTTAAAATAATAAAACATAAAAAATTTTAATAATTCAGTTGCATTAATTTTTTGGAAAATTATTTTATTTTTTCAAGATATCAATAATATAATCTGTTTTTGGAAGTACGTTGTGCCATAAAAAAAATGAATAAGCAGCTTGAAAAACTAACATCCCTATTCCGTTAGAAAAGAAATTAGCCTTTATTTTAAGACACCAGTCAATAAAAACTCTATTATCTATTTGATAATTCATATCATAAAAACATGTTTTTGAAGAAATAAAAGACAAAGGAACAAAATCTTCTTTTTCTTCAGAAAATTTTGATGTTGCATTAATAATTAAATCAAAATATTTAATTTTTAATGAATTTTCATCAAAAATATTTATATCACCATATTTTTGAAATTGTGTAACTAATTTTTTACTATTTAAAAGAGTTCTATTTAAAATAAAAATTGAGCAGCCAAACGATAATAAAGGAAAGAGAACTCCTCTAACAGCGCCCCCAGCACCAATAATTAATATTGAACATTTTTTTTTTATAAAATTTAATCTTGTCAAATCAGACAACAATCCAACTCCGTCTGTATTATCTCCTAAAATATATTGATTATCTATTTTTTTGAATGTATTAACAGATTTAGCAATTGTAGCTCTTTTAGTTAATTTATCACAAAAATAATACGCTTCTTGTTTAAATGGAGCAGTAATATTCGCACCATAACCATCTTTCTTAAAAAAATTACATAAAATACTATTAAAATTATCTAATGGAACATTAACAGATGTATAAATATGAGAAATGCCTGTCTGTTGTGAAAATAAACTATGAATTTTAGGAGATTTACTATGATTAACAGGATTTCCAAACACAGCGTAATTAAAATTTTTATTTTTAAACATAGCGAATTAACTTTCCATCAATAATGTCAATAATCTTAGAAGGATTTTTTTCCTTTCCTATTTTTCCATTTAATACAGGAAAATCTTTACCAAAACATTTAAACACTTCCTCAGAAGTAAAACATGGCATCATATTTGAAATATTAGCACTTGTAGATATTAAGGCTTTTCCAAAAGCATTACACAGTTTTATTATTTCAATATGAGCACTAACTCGTACAGCTACGGTATTAAATTTACCAGTCAACCAATAAGGAACTTTAGGATTGGCTGGAAGTAAAAAAGTAAATGGTCCTGGCCAATGAAAAAAAATTTTATTTTTTTGTTTTTTTGATAAATCATTCTCATTAATATACATTTTTATCTGTTTAAAATCTGAAGCAACTAATATAAATCCTTTTTTTATACTTCTTTTTTTTAAAAACAATAATTTTTTTACAGCTTTTTTACTATCAGGATCACAACCTAGTCCAAACATTGATTCTGTAGGATACGCAATCACATTATCATCACGTAACATTTTCACACAATGAAATAGTGAATTTAAAAAACAATGTTTATCCATTAACATTTTCTCACAATAAAAAATTATTATTATTTTCTTTAATGAATGACATCTTCTTTAAAATTGAATAATAAATTTTCAAGTTTACGATATACTGATTCACATCCAGGCACATTGAATAATACAATTAAAACAATCCATTTTAAATCTTCAAGACTTAATTCATTAATATCTAATTCCATAATCCTTTCAATAATCATTTCTCGTGTATCTAAAGTTAATATCTCTAATTGTTCTAGAAAAAGTATAAAACCACGACAATCAACGTTTAATTTAAGAGATTCTTCTTGAGTGTAAATTCGAGTGGAAATCGGTTTTGATAATAAACTAATAGATGAAATAACATTTCTCTTATAACAAGAAAGATTTTTTAACCAACGTAAAGCATTATAAATATCTCGTTTGTGAAAACCTATATCAGACAAATCATTAGTTAAACTATCGTAATCAATAGAAATTCTTGATTCACTATGTACATAATTTTCAAACAAATATATTAATATATCAAACATTACGTCCTCAATCACATATTAAAAAATTTAAATATTTAGTAATATATTCTACACACAAGTCTATCATGAGCATTGTTAATATATAATATGCAAAATATTATAATATAATGTAAATACATTTTTACTGATAAACATAATCGATTTTTTATTAAAAACGTAAAAACATATAATAGTAAACTTTTAATTATAATAAAAAAGCCTATACTAATATATAAAATTCAACTTTTTAAATCTAAAATATATATGTCTTTCTTAAAAATACTCTATTATCCCGACTCACGTTTAAGACTCATTGCCGAACCTGTAAATGAAGTTAATAAAAAAATACAAACAATTGCAAAAAATATGATAGATACAATGTATAAAGAAGAAGGAATTGGTTTAGCAGCAACTCAGGTAAACATTCAATTGCAAATTATAGTTGTTAATGTGATAAAAGAAAAAAAAAATAATTTAGTACTTATTAACCCTGAAATTATTGAACAATCAGGTAGTATTAGTATTGAAGAAGGATGTTTATCAATTCCAGAATATCATGCTTCTATACCAAGATCTAATTACATAAAAGTTCAAGCAATAAACTTATATGGAGAAAAAATAGAAATAGAAGCAAAATCAATAGTATCTATTTGCATACAACATGAAATAGATCATCTGAAAGGCAAATTATTTATTGATTACTTATCTAAATTTAAACAAGAAAGAATTCAAAAAAAATTTAAAAAATTAAAAAAAAGAAATAAAAAGATTCTTAATTAAGGAATAAAATACATTTGAAAAAATTAAAAGTTGTTTTTGCTGGCACAGAATATTTTTCTGCCAAACATTTAAATGCGTTAATCACCTCTACACATAACGTAATTTCGGTTATTACTCAGCCAGACCGTCCTTCTGGAAGAGGAAAAAAAATTATTTTCTCTCCTGTAAAAATACTATCTAAAAAGCATCAAATTCCCATATTTCAACCTTTAAATTTACATGATAAAGATTTTCAAAATCAACTATCAAATCTTAATGCAGATATAATGATAGTTGTCTCTTATGGAAAAATAATTCCTAAAGAAATCCTAAATATATTTCCAAAGGGATGTATTAACGTTCATGCTTCACTTTTACCTAGATGGCGAGGAGCAACTCCAATTCAATCATCAATTTTATATGGTGATACAAAAACAGGTATTAGTATTATTACTATGAATGATAAAATTGATTCTGGCAATATAATATATTCAAAAGCATGTAATATAGAAATAAAAGATACTACTAAAAGCTTATCCTTTAAATTAATAACAATAGGAATAAACGGATTATTAAAAGTATTAGAAAAAATTATATTAAATACGGTTGTTGAAAAAAAACAAAATGAAAAAAATATAATGACATCAAAAAAGATATATAAAAAAGATGGATTATTAAACTGGAATTTAGAAGCTGAAAAATTAGAACGTGCAATACGAGCATTTAATCCATGGCCAATTTGTTTTTTTTTATTAAAAAACACAACTATAAAAGTATTCCAAGCAACAGTTATTTCTAAAATACAATTAAATTTCTCTATAGGAGAGATTATATGTGCTAATAAAAATGGAATTCAAATAAATACATCTCATAAAATATTAAATATTGAAAAATTACAATTTCCTGGAAAAAAAATTATGGATGTTCAAGATGTAATAATTTCCAAAAAAAATTTTTTTAAAATTGGCACAATAATATAACATATGTTTTTTATATCTATTTTTTTAAAATTATTTACATAAGAAAAAATAAGCAAACGGTATATTTCCGTTTGCTTTAAAATTATATTCCATCAATTTTTATAATATTCAAAATATGAATTTTATTGTTCTATAATCTCTTCTTTTTTATTTTTTTTAACACGATCAACTAATTCAATATAAGCCATTGGAGCTTTATCTCCAGATCGAAATCCACATTTTAAAATACGAGTATAACCACCTAATCTATTAAAAAAACAAGGACCTAACTTTTTAAATAATTTTGCTACTATAGCATTATCACGAATGCGAGAAAATACTAATCGTCTATGTGCAATAGTATCTATTTTAGACAAAGTAATAATAGGCTCAACAATACGACGAAGTTCTTTCGCTTTAGCTAAAGTCGTTTTTATAATTTCATGTAAAAGTAACGAACACGCCATATTTTTTAGCATTGCATTGAGATGGGCACTATCACGATTTAATTGACGGCCACTTTTTCGATGACGCATAAATTTATTCCTTTTATTAAAAAAACAATATAAAATAAAACATAAATTATTCATCTAGAATACTAGATGGCGGCCAATTTTCTAATCTCATACCAAGAGATAAACTACGAGAAGCTAATATATCTTTAATTTCAGTTAAAGACTTTTTACCTAAATTAGGAGTTTTTAAAAGTTCCACTTCAGTTCTTTGTACTAAATCCCCAATGTAATGAATAGCTTCTGCTTTAAGACAATTAGCAGAACGAACTGTTAGTTCTAAATCATCAACTGGACGCAATAAAATAGGTTCGAATTCAGGTTTCTCTTCTTTAAGTTCAGGTTCTTGAACGTCTCTTAAATCAACAAAAGCTTCTAATTGTTCCGCTAAAATAGTAGCAGCTCGTCGAATAGCTTCTTCGGGATCAATAGTTCCATTTGTTTCCATTTCAATAACTAATTTATCTAAATCAGTCCTTTGTTCTACACGTGCTGCTTCTACATTATAAGAAATTCGATCTATTGGGCTATAACAAGCATCCACTAATAAACAACCTATTGGTCGTGAATCTTCTTCTAAATGCACCCTCGAAGATGCAGAAACATACCCTCTTCCACGTTGTACTTTTATTCGCATTTTAATAGAGGCGTTATCGTAAGTTAAATGACAAATGACATGCTCTGGTTTAATAATTTCTACATCACCATCATGTGAAATATCTGCAGCAGTAACAGAACCAATTCCAGATTTATTTAACGTAAGAAAAGCTTCATCTTTGCCATGCACTTTGACAGCTAAACCTTTTAAATTCAATAATATTTCTAAAACATCTTCTTGTATGCCTTCCTTATTACTATACTCATGAAGTACTCCATCAATTTCAACTTCAGTTACTGCACATCCTGGCATGGAAGATAGAAGAATTCTACGCAGTGCGTTTCCTAGTGTATGACCAAATCCTCTTTCTAATGGTTCTAAAGTTACTTTTGTATGAGTAGCACTAATTTGTTCAATATCAACTAAACGGGGTTTTAAAAAATCCATAATAGAATTCTGCATATAATCCTCTCTTTAATAGTCAACTTTATTATTTAGAGTAAAGTTCGACAATCAAATACTCATTGATTTCTGCAGATAAATCAGAACGTTCAGGAAATCTTTTAAAAACACCTTCCATTTTAGCAGGATTTACATCTAACCAAATCGGTTTTTCTCTTTGCTCAACAAGTTCTAAAGATGCTTTTATTCGTGATTGATTTTTAGATTTATTTCTAATAGAAATATGATCATTAGGAGCAACTTGATATGAAGCAATATTAACAACTTTATTATTCACAAGAACAGATTTATGATTAATTAACTGTCTTGATTCAGCACGAGTACAGCCAAAACCCATGCGATAAGCTACATTATCTAATCTAGATTCTAATAACTGCAATAAATTTACTCCAGTATTGCCTTTTAAACTAGCAGCTAATTTATAATATATTTTAAATTGACGTTCTAATACTCCGTATAAACGACGGACTTTTTGTTTTTCACGTAATTGAATAGCATAATCAGACAATCTAGGTTTTCGAATACCATGTTGTCCAGGAGGTTGTTCTAATTTACATTTTGATTCTATTGGACGAAGTCCTGATTTAAGAAATAAATCAGTACCTTCACGTCGACTTAATTTTAATTTTGGACCTAAATATTTTGCCATTTCATTCTCCAAAAATTCCTAAAAATCACACACGACGTTTTTTAGGAGGACGGCAACCATTATGAGGAATTGGTGTTACATCAGTAATGTTTGTAATACGAAATCCAGCAGCATTTAAAGCTCGAATAGTAGATTCTCTACCTGGACCAGGACCTTTAACCATCACTTCTAAATTTTTAATACCATAATCTTTTACGATTTCTGCACAACGCTCAGCAGCAACCTGCGCTGCAAAAGGAGTGGATTTTCGAGATCCTCTAAAACCAGAGCCACCAGAAGTTGCCCAACCTAAAGCGTTTCCTTGTCGATCAGTAATAGTTACAATAGTATTATTAAAAGATGCATGAATGTGAGCTATACCGTCTAAAATTTGTTTTTTTATACGTTTTCTTGTACGAACAGATACTGAATTCTTTACCATAATTAATGTTACCTAAATTATTTTTTTATTGGTTTTCGAGGACCTTTACAAGTTCTAGCATTAGTTTTAGTTCTTTGTCCATGTACCGGGAGACTTCTACGATGACGTAAACCACGATAACAACTTAAATCAATTAAACGTTTAATATTCAAGGTTCTTTCTCTTCTTAAATCACCTTCAATAACATATTTTGCCACATGCGTTCTTAAAAGATCAATTTGTTCTTCATTTAAATCTACAATTTTAGAATATTCAGAAATATTTGTAATAGCACAAATTAATTTAGAACGTCTTTTTCCAATGCCATATATTGCAGTTAATGCAATTAAAGTATGTTTGTTTTCAGGAATATTAATACCTGCGATACGTGCCATATTATAAAACCTTATAAATGTGTTTTAAATCAATTCCTAATACTAAAGGAAATCATTACCATTTAAAAATATATTAATTTATAAAAATCATTAACCCTGACGCTGTTTATGTTTTGGATCATTTCTACAAATGACTCGTACAACATTATTTCTTCTTATTATTTTACAATTTCGACAAAGCATTTTTACGGAGGCTTGTACCTTCATTATCATTTCCTTAATTACATAAATATAAAACTTTTAATGTAAATTAGCTTTTTTTAACATAGACTCATATTGACTAGACATTGCCAATGTTTGAATTTGAGCTATAAAATCTATAATAACAACAACAACAATTAATAACGAGGTTCCACCAAAATAAAAGGGTACATTCATAGCGTTACGCATAAATTCTGGAATTAAACAAATAAAAGTAATATATAAAGAACCAACTAATGTCAGTCTTAACATAATTTTATTAATATATTTTGCTGTTTTTTCACCAGGTCTAATACCGGCAATAAATGCCCCTGATTTTTTTAAATTATCTGCTGTTTCACGAGGATTGAATACTAATCCCGTATAAAAAAAACAAAAAAATACTATTGCAGATACATATAAAATTAAATATAAAGGTTGATTGGGTTGCAAATAAAATGAGATATTTTTTAACCATGAATTATTCAGTTGAAACCAAGATATAATAGTTGCAGGAAATAGCACAACACTAGAAGCAAAAATCGCAGGTATAACACCAGACATATTAATTTTTAAAGGTAAATGAGTACTTTGAGCAGAATAAATACGACGACCTTGTTGACGTTGTGCATAATGCACAATAATTTTTCTTTGTCCTCTTTCAATAAAAACAACAAGAAAAATAACTAAAAAAATTAACAGCAAAACACATAAAAATAATAAAAAAGACAAATCTCCTTGTCTTGTTTTAGTAATAGTATTTCCAATAGCTGATGGCAAACCTGCTATTATTCCTATAAAAATAATAATTGAAATTCCATTGCCAATACCATGCTCTGTAATTAATTCTCCCAACCACATTAAAAACATAGTACCAGTGACTAAACTTATAACAGCAGTCAAATAAAAATAAAAATCAGCATTTATTATAATTGCACGCATTCCTGGTATATTAGGAAGAGTAGTGGCAATTCCAATAGACTGTACAAGAGCTAATATTAAAGTAGCATATCTAGTATACTGATTAATTTTATGCTGACCAGATCCTCCTTCTTTTTTTATTTCTGATAAAGTCGGGCATATTAAAGTTAACAATTGAACAACAATAGAAGCTGATATATAAGGCATAATTCCTAAAGAAAAAATTGACGCTCGACTTAAAGCTCCACCAGAAAACATATTAAAAATATCAACAACAGTACCTTTTTGTTCATTTAATGTTTTAGATACAATCGTAGTATCAATTCCAGGAATTGGAATGAAAGAACCAATACGAAAAATGATAATAGCTACTATTACAAAAATAATTCTCTGTTTTAGCTCATTCGTATGCTTTTTAGTCTTTTTAAAATTCAATCCTAATTGTTTAACCATTATTTACCGCTTATCCTTCAACTTTACCACCAGAATGTTCAATTTCAGAACGAGCCCCTTTAGTAACACGTAAACCTCGTATTATTAACGAAACCTTTAATTTTCCTGAAAGAATTATTTTGGCATATTTAATATTTTTTTTAATAATATTTTCTTTTTTTAATATATTAAGATCAATAACATTTGTAGATAAATTAGATAAATCTGATAAACGTACTTCTTCAGTAATATTTTTTTTCCTAGAATTAAAGCCAAACTTAGGAAGTCTTCTATATAAAGGCATTTGACCTCCTTCAAAACCACGACGAATACTACTTCCTGATCTAGATTTTTGACCTTTATGACCACGACCTGAAGTTTTTCCAAACCCTGAACCGATACCACGACCTAATCTTTTTCGATTTTGACGTGCTCCATATGCTGGAGAGAGAGTATTTAAATGCATACTGCTATTTCTCCTTTTGTATTTTCAAAATATAAGAAATTTTTTTGATCATCCCTTGAATAGATGGAGTATCTTGACGTATTACTGTATGTCCAATATGACGCAATCCAAGTCCGATTAGAGTTTTTTTATGCTTAGGTAATCGTCCTATAGCACTTTTTATTTGAGTAATTTTGATATTTTTCATTAAAAATAATTTATCCTAATATATCTTCGATGCGTTTGTTTCTTTTAGCGGCTATCATTTCCGGGGATTTCATGTTAATTAAACCATTCATGGTAGCTCTTACTACATTAATTGGATTTGTAGAACCATAAGTTTTAGCTAATACGTTATGTATTCCAGCTACTTCTAAAACTGCGCGCATAGCTCCACCTGCAATTATTCCAGTTCCATCAGAAGCTGGTTTCATAAAAACATTAGATCCGGTATGAGAGCCTTTTAAGGCGTATTGTAAAGTTTTATTAACTAAAGGTATAGTAATCATATTACGTCTAGCTCTTTCCATAGCTTTTTGAATAGCAGCAGGAACTTCACGTGCTTTCCCATAACCAAAACCAACTCGTCCATCTCCATTACCTACTACAGTTAATGCTGTAAATGAAAATATACGACCACCTTTAACAGTTTTCGAAACACGATTTACTGTAATTAATTTTTCTTGTAAATCACTATTATTTTTTTTTTCAATATTAGCCATTCTATAATTTTCACCTTAAAACTTTAGTCCAACTTCACGTGCAGATTCAGCTAAAACTTGCACACGACCATGATATTTAAAACCAGATCGGTCAAAAGAAACATGATAAATTCCTTTCGATAAAGCGCGTTCTGCAATAATTTTACCTACTTGTGCTGCAGCTTCTTTATTTCCCGTATACTTTAAACTGCAATTTATCTGTTTTTCTAATGTTGAAGCAAATACTAATACTTTAGATTCTTCAGAAGAAATTATTTGCGCATACATATGACGTGAAGTTCGATGTACAACTAGTCGAATAGCGCCTAATTCTTTAATTTTGCGACGTGTTTTTATAGAACGGCGTAAACGAGAAATTGTTTTATTTTTACTTGAAAAAATCATTTTATTTCTTTTTAGCCTCTTTCATACGTACAACTTCATCTGAATATCGCACACCTTTTCCCTTATAAGGTTCTGGTACACGGTAAGAACGCAAATTAGCTGCAATTTGTCCAACTAGTTGTTTGTCTATTCCTCGAATAATAATCTCTGTTGGAGATGGATTTTCTACAAAAATACCTTTAGGTAAAGAATATGTAATCATATGCGAATAACCTAGTGACATATTGATTATGTCACCTTCTGTTATCGAAACGCGATAACCAACTCCAGATAATTGTAATTTTTTACTAAATTGTTTAGAAACACCAATAATCATGGAATTTACGAGAGCTCTTGAAGTTCCTGCTTGAGCCCAACCATCAGCAAAACCCACACGTGGTGAAAAAACTATTTTATCATCTAATTGTTCAATTTTAACTGATTGATGAATAGTACGTGAAAGATGACCATATTTCCCTTTAATTAATATATCTTGTAAATCTAATTGAATATTGATGTCAGAAGGAATAACAATTGGACACTTGGCAACACGAGACATTCTCTTCCTCCATTAAGCTACATAACAAATAACTTCACCGCCAAGACCTATTTGACGAGCCATACGGTCTGTCATAACGCCTTGAGAAGTGGAAATAACTGCTATTCCTAAACCAGACATAACTTCAGGCAAGTTATTCTTATTTTTATATATACGCAAACTTGGACGACTGATACGTTGAATCATTTCTATTACTGATTTTCCCTGAAAATATTTTAAAACGACTTCTAATTCTAATTTAACATTTCCTGTAATTTTATATTCTTTGATATAACCTTCTTTTTTCAATAATTCAACAATTGATTTTTTTAATCTAGACAAAGGCATTTTAACAGAATATTTATTAGCTGATTGGCCATTTCTAATACGAGTTAACATATCCGCTACTGGGTCTTGCATACTCATTTTTACACTCCAAAATCTAAAAGAACATATTTTACCAACTTGCTTTTCTTAAACCAGGTATTTCACCTTTCATGGCTGCTTCTCGAACTTTAATACGACTTAATCCAAATTTTCGCAAGAAAGCATGTGGACGACCAGTTTGACGACATCTATTTCGCTGACGTGATGGGCTGGAATCACGTGGAAAAGTTTGTAATTTAAGAACTGCATTCCAACGTTCTTCTTCTGAAAAATTCATATTAGAGATAATGTTTTTTAATTCATTACGTTGTGCATAGAATTTATTAGCTAATTTCACACGTTTAACTTCACGTGCTTTCATTGATTGTTTAGCCATCGAGTACCAACCTTCTTATTTACTTGCGAAAAGGAAAATTAAAAGCAGATAATAATAAACAAGCTTCATGATCAGATTTAGCAGTAGTAGTTATTGTTACGTCTAATCCACGAACTCGATCAATTTTATCATAATCGATTTCAGGAAAAATAATCTGTTCACGTATTCCTAAACTATAATTTCCTTGACCATCAAAAGAATTTCTTGATAATCCACGAAAATCACGAATACGCGGAACAGCAATAATAATTAAACGTTCAAAAAAATCCCATTTCTTCTGACCGCGTAATGTAACTTTACATCCTATAGGATAACCTTGACGAATTTTAAAACCCGCAACAGATCTACGAGCTTTAGTGATTAATGGTTTTTGTCCAGATATAGCTATTAAATCTAAAACAGCATTATCTAATATTTTCTTATCAGAAGCAGCGGCACCAACGCCCATATTTAAGGTTATTTTATCAATCTTAGGAACTTGCATGACAGAACTATAATTTAGTTTAAGCATAAGCTGTTTGATGACTGTTGACTTATAATAATGATGTAATGTTGCCATCATATGACTCCAAGCTATTGAATAGTTTTTCTATTAGATTTAAAAAATCGAACTTTTTTACCTTCTTCAAATCTAAATCCAACACGATCTGATTTTTTAGATTCGGGATTAAAAATAGCAATATTTGATATATGAATAGGTGCTTCTTTTTCTAAAATACCACCACTTTTATTTTGAGATGGAACGGGTTTTTGATGTTTTTTAATTAAATTTAAACCATTAATAATTACTTTATGCAAAGATAAAACATTTTTAATGACACCTGTTTTTCCTTTGTCTTTTCCCGTTAATATAATAACTTTATCATTACGGCGTAACTTTAATGCCATGTTTTATTCCTTCAGAATTTTATCATTAAAGAACTTCAGGAGCTAATGAAATAATTTTCATAAATTTTTCTGTTCTCAATTCACGAGTGACAGGTCCAAAAATACGAGTGCCAACAGGTTGTTCATTATTATTTAGCACAACACAAGCATTCGTATCAAAACGAATAATAGAACCGTCAGAACGCCTTACTCCTTTTTTAGTTCTTACTACTACAGCCTTAAGAACCTCTCCTTTTTTTACTTTTCCTCGAGGTATTGCTTCTTTAATAGTAATTTTAATTACGTCACCGATACGTGCATAACGACGACGTGAACCACCTAAAACTTTAATACACATAGCAGATCTTGCACCAGAGTTATCAGCTACATGCAGAATAGTTTGTTCTTGAATCATATTTTTCAAACTCCATTTATTTTAATTCAAATTAAAATAAAATTAGTAATTAAAAATAATTTCATTGTAACACCACTTAAATTCTATTAATAGAAAACATGAGCAGACCTGAGTTTGTTCATGTTTTTAAGTGTTCTTAAAAAACTGTTTTTTCAATAATACGAACTAAAACCCATGATTTTGTTTTAGAAATTGGGCGAGATTCTCGAATTTCTATTAAATCACCTATAGTACATTCGTTTTTTTCATCATGAATATGGAGTTTAGTAGTACGTTTGATAAATTTTCCATAAAGAACATGTTTTACAAAACGTTCAATGGCTACAACAGCAGATTTTTGCATCTTATTGCTGATAACACGACCTTGTAAAGTTCGAATTTTTTCCATTATTTTATCTTTTCCTTTTCATCTAACAAAGTCTTTACTTGAGCAATGTTTCGTCGAACTTTTCGCAGCAAATGAGGTTGCTTTAATTTTCCAGAAACAGATTGCATACGAAGATTGAATTGTTCCCTCAACAATTGCAAAAGTTCTGAATAAAGATCTTTTTTAGTTTTTTTTCTAAATTCTACTATTGCTTTCATTACATCACCATCTTATTTACAAAAGTAGTTTTAATTGGTAACTTTGCTGCTGCTAATTTAAATGCTTCACGAGATTCTTCTTCAGTAACTCCGTCTAATTCATAAAGAATTTTTCCAGGCTGAACTAAAGCAACCCAATATTCAACATTTCCTTTACCTTTACCCATTCTTACTTCTAATGGTTTTTGAGTTATAGGTTTGTCAGGAAATACACGTATCCACATTTTTCCTTGTCTTTTAATGCATCGAGTTATTGCTCTTCGTGCAGATTCAATTTGACGAGCAGTTAAACGTCCTCTATCAATGGCTTGTAGACCAAAAGCACCAAAATTAATATTAGTACCGGAAGCTAAACCACGATTTCGTCCTTTATGCATTTTACGAAATTTAGTACGTTTTGGTTGCAACATTATGAGTTTCTCCTTCTTTCTTACTTTCTATTTTTACGATATTGCTTTTTTGTCTGAATAGAAGGTTTTTCTAATTTTTCAACAGTTGCCATACCGCCTAATATTTCACCTTTGAAAATCCATACTTTGACACCTATTACACCATATGTTGTATGAGCTTCTGAAATACTGTAATCAATATTTGCACGTAAAGTATGAAGAGGAACTCTTCCTTCTCTGTACCATTCTCTACGAGCTATTTCAGCGCCGCCTAAACGTCCACTAACTTCAACTTTGATACCTTTTGCACCTTGTCTCATTGCGTTTTGAACTGATCTTTTCATAGCACGTCGAAACATAACTCTTCTTTCTAACTGAGAAGTAATACTATCGGAAACAAGTTTAGCATCTAATTCAGGTTTACGTACTTCAGAAATGTTAATTTGAACTGGTACATCAGTTATTTTAGCAATGGCAATTCTTAATTTTTCTACATCTTCACCTTTTTTTCCTATAACAATACCAGGTCTAGCAGTATAGATAGTAACTCGAATACTTTTAGCTGGTCTTTCAATAATAATTTGAGAAATTGACGCTTTTTCTAACTTTTTCATTAAAAACTGACGAACTTTATAATCACCGTCTAAATGATCAGCAAAATCTTTTGTATTAGCAAACCAAACAGAATTCCATTTTTTTATTATACCCAATCGCATACCATTAGGATGTACTTTCTGACCCATCACTGATTCTCCTCAATGTTAACGATCAGACACAATCACAGTAATATGACTAGTACGTTTTAAAATACGATCTGCACGTCCTTTAGCACGTGGCATCATTCTTTTCATCGTTGAACCTTCATTAACAAATATTTTTTTAATTCTCAATTTATCTATATCAGCACCATCATTATGCTCAGCATTAGCTACAGCTGATTCAAGTACTTTTTTGACTAAAGAAGCTGCTTTTTTATTCGTATACGTCAAAATATTTAATGCTTGTGGAACTTTTTTACCGCGAATTAAATCTGCAATTAAACGCACTTTTTGAGCTGAAGAACGTGCTTGACGATGTTGAGCTAAAGTTTCCATTTACTCCTCTTTTATAATTATTTCTTTTATTAATTAACGTTTTTTTATTTTTTTATCAGAAGTATGTCCTCTATAAGTACGAGTCAAAGAAAATTCACCTAATTTATGTCCTACCATTTCTTCAGTAATAAAAACAGGAATATGATTGCGACCATTATGAATAGATATTGTTAAACCTACCATATTAGGGAAAATTGTTGAACGTCTTGACCACGTTTTAATAGGTTTTTTATCATTTGTTTTTACTGATTTTTCTACTTTTTTTAACAAACTTACATCAATAAAAGGACCTTTTTTGAGAGAACGCGGCATAAAGTGATCCTTGCAAATAATTATTTTCTACGATGACGTAAAATAAATTTCTCAGTACGTTTATTTTTACGAGTTTTTTTACCTTTTGTCTGAATTCCCCATGGAGTAACTGGATGCTTACCGAAATTTCTTCCTTCACCACCTCCATGAGGATGATCAACAGGATTCATGGCTGTACCACGAACAGTTGGACGTATACCTATCCAACGAGAAGCTCCTGCTTTTCCTAAAACTTTTAACATATGTTCAGAATTTCCTACTTCACCAATAGTAGCTCGGCAATTAGATTGTATTCTTCTCATTTCACCAGAGCGCAACCGTAAAGTTGCATATTCTTCATCAAATGCTACTAGTTGCACATAACTTCCTGCAGAACGAGCTATTTGACCACCTTTCCCAGGTTTCATTTCTACATTATGAACGAATGTACCGACTGGAATCTTTTTTAATGGTAGACAATTTCCTATTTTTATAGGAGAATGTAAACCAGAAATTATAGCATCTCCTATACTTAAATCTTTTGGTGCTAAAATATACTTTCTTTCACCGTCTTTATACAATATTAAAGCTATATTAGAAGAACGATTGGGATCGTATTCAATTCTTTCTACATTAGCTTCTATGCCATCCTTGTTTCTTTTAAAGTCTATAATACGATATGCTCTTTTATGTCCACCACCAATATGACGAGTGGTAATTCTACCATTGTTATTACGTCCTCCGCTTTTACTCTTTTTCTTCAATAATAAAGAAAAAGGTTTCCCTTTATACAAGTGTGTATTAACAATTTTAATAACGTGGCGACGACCCGGAGATGTCGGTTTGCATTTAACAATTGCCATTGTTTTGTCCTCCGACTACTCTGTATTACCTATGAAATCTAAATTATACCCTTTTTTAACTTTAATATAAGCTTTCTTCCAATTACTTTTCTGAATAATCCGATTAGATTGACGTTTTTTTTTCCCTTTAACTTTTAGCGTTTTTATGCTATCGACTTCCACATTGAATATTTTTTTTACTGCACATTTTATTTCATATTTAGTAGCATTATTTAAAACTTTTAAAACAACAGTATTAAATTTTTCCATAGATATGGACGATTTTTCAGATACATGTGGAGACAGAAGTATTTTAAATAAACGTTCTTCAGAAATCATGAAAGTATTTCCTCTATTTTTTTCACTGCTTCAACAGTAATAATAACATGCTCAAAAGCAATTAAACTAACAGGATCTATAGAATGAACATCTTTCACATCAACGGAATATAGATTTCTAGATGCAAGAAATAGATTATTATCTATTTTATTAGTGATAATGAGAACATTTTTTAAATCTATGTCTTGTAATTTCTGTACTAAAAGTTTTGTTTTAGGTGAATTTAATGAAAAATTTTCAAAAACTATTAATCTTTTTTGACGTATTAATTCAGAAAAAATGCTTTTTAATGCACCACGATACATTTTTTTATTAACTTTTTGACCATACTCTTGTGGTTTTGCGGCAAATGTAACACCACCTGATCGCCAAATTGGACTTCTAAATGATCCTGCTCGTGCACGACCTGTACCTTTTTGACGCCACGGTTTTCTGCCTGATCCAGAAACTTCAGCACGACTTTTTTGTGCTCTCGTACCTTGACGAGTAGATGCTGAATAAGCAATAACGACTTGATGAATTAGAGCTTCATTAAAATCACGACCAAAAATGATTTCAGAAACACTAAGAACACTTTGTACGTCTTTAACTACTAATTCCATGCTTTACTCCTCACTGCTCAAACCTTAATAGCTGGTTTAACGATAAGATCACCACCTGTAGCACCGGGAACAGCACCTTTTACTAAAAGCAGATTCCTGCGTTCATCAATATGTACTATATTTAAATTTTGTATAGTCACACGACTATTGCCTAATTGCCCTGCCATTTTTTTACCTTTAAATACTCGTCCAGGAGTTTGATTCTGGCCGATAGAACCCGGTACTCTGTGAGATAAAGAGTTTCCGTGTGTTGCATCTTGAGTATGAAAATTCCAACGTTTTACTGTACCGCAAAAACCTTTTCCCTTCGATACACCTGTAACATCAACTTTTTTTATATTATTAAAAATATTAATTGTAATACTTTGACCAACTGTAAATTTTTCATGTTTATTAATTTTAAATTCCCACAAACCACGACCAGGAATTACACCTGATTTTAAAAAATGCCCTGCTTTTGGTTTGTTCAATCTATTTGATTTTTTAATACCAGTTGTTACTTGAACAGCACAATAAAAATCAGTGTTTATATTTTTTACTTGTGTGATTCGATTTTCTTTTAATTCAATTACTGTGACAGGAACTGAAGCTCCTTCTTTATTAAAAATACGAGTCATTCCAACTTTTTTACCAACTAAACCAATCATGTGTTCAGTACCTTAATCATATTTATTTGATTAACCTAAACTAATTTGCACATCTACACCCGCTGCAAGATCTAATCGCATAAGTGCATCAACAGTTTTTTCAGTAGGTTCTACTATATCAATTAAACGCTTGTGCGTACGAATTTCATATTGATCACGTGCATCCTTATTTACATGTGGAGAAACTAAAATAGTAAATCGTTCTTTACGAGTAGGAAGAGGAATTGGGCCACGTACTTGTGCACCAGTTCTTTTTGCTGTTTCAACAATTTCTGCAGTTGATTGATCAATTAATCTATGATCAAAAGCTTTTAAACGAATACGAATTCTTTGGTTCTGCATCAGATCAGAACTCCAATTATTTATGCATTAAAAATTTAATCTGCTCTGAATAAATCTATATTACTCACGAGTAGATGTAATTAAATACTACTATATAACTCCTATATCAGGAGTATTTTTTAATATGTATTAAAAAATATAATGTTGATTATCATAATTTTTTAAAAGAATAAATTCATTTTTAATTCATAATTATATTA
Source organism: Buchnera aphidicola (Sitobion avenae) (assembly GCF_005082585.1). NCBI lineage: Bacteria > Pseudomonadati > Pseudomonadota > Gammaproteobacteria > Enterobacterales > Erwiniaceae > Buchnera > Buchnera aphidicola. The sequence continues at coordinate 556,197 of NZ_CP034855.1, forward strand.
AAAAATTAATAAACCTCACATACTAATAAAAACAATACATACAAATCAAGAAAAGAGCATTTTATACTCTTTTCTTAATAAATTCAACTATAGATATCAGTATAAAAATATTTTAAACTTAAAATTATTAAAGTAGAACCTTAGAAACTACACCAGCTCCAACAGTACGACCACCTTCGCGTATAGCAAATCGTAATCCCTCAGTCATTGCAATAGGATTAATTAAAGTAACAGTCATTTTTATATTGTCTCCGGGCATAACCATTTCGATACCTTCCGGTAATTCAATAGAACCTGTTACATCAGTAGTTCTAAAATAAAACTGAGGACGATATCCTTTAAAAAATGGAGTATGACGCCCACCTTCTTCTTTGGATAAAACATAAACTTCAGACTCAAATGTTGTATGTGGATGAATACTACCTGGTTTGGCTAAAACTTGACCTCTTTCAATTTCATCACGCTTTGTACCGCGAAGTAAAACTCCTACATTTTCTCCAGCACGACCTTCATCTAACAACTTCCTAAACATTTCTACACCTGTACAAGTAGTTTTAGTTGTCTTTTTAATACCTACAATCTCAACTTCTTCACCTACTTTAATAATACCTTTTTCTACTCGTCCAGTGACTACTGTACCTCTTCCAGATATAGAAAAAACATCTTCTATTGGTAATAAAAAAGGTTGATCTACTGCTCGTTTTGGGACAGGAATATAGCTATCTAAAAATTTAGATAACTCAATAATTTTTGACTCCCATTCAGGATCACCTTCTAGCGCTTTAAGAGCTGAACCACGAATAATAGGAGTATCATCTCCAGGAAAATCATATTGTGTTAATAAATCGCGAACCTCCATTTCTACCAGTTCAAGCAATTCTTCATCATCTACCATATCACACTTATTAAGAAATACAATAATGTAAGGAACACCTACCTGTCTTCCAAGTAAAATATGCTCACGAGTTTGAGGCATTGGCCCATCAGTTGCCGCAACAACTAAAATAGCACCATCCATTTGAGCAGCGCCAGTAATCATATTTTTTATATAATCAGCATGACCAGGACAATCTACATGAGCATAATGTCTAAACTCAGTATCATACTCTACATGAGAAGTATTAATAGTAATTCCCCTTGCTTTTTCTTCTGGTGCATTATCGATTTGATCAAAAGCCCGAGCAGAACCACCAAATTTTTTAGATAAAACTGTTGTAATAGCGGCAGTTAAAGTTGTTTTCCCATGATCTACATGACCAATAGTACCTACATTTATATGAGGTTTTAAACGTTGAAATCTTTCTTTAGACATTTTTTTCCCTTTTTATAAAATATCTATGTTACAAATAAAAATATTGTATACATTATAGAAGAAAACTGCTACTTTTCTCTTCGTTCAATAATATCTTTTGAAATATTCAACGGAGCTTCTACATACTTTAAAAATTCCATTGAATAAGAAGCTCTTCCTTGAGTTTGAGAACGCAAATCAGTTGCATAACCAAACATTTCTGATAAAGGAACACAAGCTTTAATAATTTTACTAACAGATACATCTTTCATCCCTTCAATCATACCTCGTCGACGATTTAAATCACCTATGACATCACCCATGTAATCATTTGGAGTTTCTACTTCTACTTTCATGATTGGTTCTAACAAAACTGGCGTTGCTTTTTTAAAACCATTTTTAAATGCTGCAGAAGCAGCTAATTTAAAAGCTAATTCGGATGAATCAACATCATGATAAGAACCAAAATAAAGACGTACTCCAATATCAACTACAGGATATCCTGCTAATGGTCCGTATTTTAACTGTTCTTGAATTCCTTTATCAATTGCTGATATATATTCACTAGGTATAACTCCTCCTTTAATATCATTAATAAATAAATATCCTTCCCCTCCTGGATCTAAGGGAAATAATTCTATGACAACATGGCCATATTGCCCTCTACCACCAGACTGTTTAATATGCTTGCCTTCGATATCCTTAACTTTATTAAGAATAGTTTCACGATATGCTACTTGAGGCTTTCCAATATTTGCATCAACACTAAATTCTCGTTTCATACGATCAATAATAATTTCTAAATGCAATTCACCCATTCCAGAAATTATTGTTTGATTAGATTCCTGATCAGTTCGCACACGAAAAGAAGGATCTTCTTTTGCTAACCGTCCTAATGCAAATCCCATTTTTTCTTGATCAATTTTAGTTTTAGGTTCTACAGAAATAGATATTACTGGATCAGGAAATTCCATACGCTCTAATATAATCGGTTGATTTAAGTCACATAAAGTATCACCAGTAGTAACATCTTTCAAACCAATAGCGGCAGCTATATCGCCTGCATGTACTTCTTTTATTTCTTCTCTTTTATTAGCATGCATTTGAACAATTCTACCGAATCTTTCTCGTTGAGACTTTACGGGATTAAGCACAGTATCTCCAGACTTTACTACGCCTGAATATACACGGAAAAAAGTTAAATTACCAACAAATGGATCATTGGCAATTTTAAATGCTAAAGCAGAAAAAGGAGCTTTATCGTCTGAATTCCGAATAGCTGGGGTGTGTTCACTATTGTTCAAAACACCTTTAATATCTTGAACATCATCAGGAGCAGGTAAATATTCAATAATTGCATCTAGTAAAGATTGAACTCCTTTATTTTTAAAAGCGGAACCACAAGTAACAAGTACAATCTCACCATTTAAAGCACGTTTTCGCAATGCAGACTTGATGTCATCTTCAGATAATTGTATTCCATTTAAATATTTTTCTAAAAGATCTTCATTAGATTCAACTGCAGATTCAATTAAATTAAGATTCCATTTTTTTGACAATTCAATCATTTCTTTTGGGATATCGTTATAAACAAATGTTAAACCTTGATCTGATTCTTTCCAATGTACAGCTTTCATTTTAACTAAATCAATAACACCAACAAATGTGTCTTCTGAACCAATAGCTAACTGCAAAGGCACAGGATTAGCACCTAAACGTGTTTTAATTTGCTTAACGACTTTTAAAAAATTTGCTCCCATACGATCCATTTTATTCACAAATGCTATACGAGGAACGTTATATTTGTTTGCTTGACGCCATACAGTTTCTGATTGTGGTTGTACTCCTCCAACAGCACAATAAACCATAACAGCACCATCTAATACACGCATTGAACGTTCTACTTCTATTGTAAAATCAACATGTCCAGGTGTATCAATAATGTTAATTCTATGCGGTTTAAACTGTTTAGCCATTCCACTCCAAAACGTGGTAGTAGCAGCTGATGTAATAGTAATTCCTCTTTCTTGTTCTTGTTCCATCCAATCCATAGTAGCAGCACCATCATGAACTTCCCCAATTTTATGATTAATCCCTGTATAAAATAAGATTCTTTCAGTGGTAGTTGTTTTTCCTGCATCTATATGTGCACTAATTCCAATATTACGATATCGAGAAATAGGTGTTGTACGAGACATTATCTTTCTCTTATTTTTTAAGTTTAAAAAAATCAGACCTCATAAATCCAATTGAGATAATTGCCTCAATATACTTTACAAGTAATAAAAAACTAAGAACATATGATAATATTATTACCAACGGTAATGTGCAAAAGCTTTGTTAGCTTCTGCCATTCGGTGTACTTCTTCTCTTTTTTTAACTGCTGCACCTTTATTTTCTAAAGCATCATAAAGTTCATTAGACAAACGCAAAGACATAGACTTATCAGCGCGCTTGCGAGCAGATTCTACAATCCAACGCATAGCTAAAGCATTGCGCCGAACTGGACGAACTTCAACAGGTACTTGATATGTTGATCCACCAACTCGACGAGATTTTACTTCTACTGTTGGACGTACATGTTCTAAAGCTATTTCAAATACTTCTAATTCTTTTTTGTCTGTACGTTTCGATAAATTTTTTAATGCAGTATAAACAATAACTTCAGCAATGGATTTTTTACCATCTACCATAAGAATATTAATAAATTTAGCTAATAATTCTGAAGAAAATTTTGGATCTGGTAAAATTTTTCGAGTACTAATAATACGACGACGTGGCATAAAACACTCCATTAGTTTAAAATATATCAATAAATAATACTTTTTTTTATGCTTTTGGTTTTTTAACACCATATTTAGAGCGACCTTGTTTGCGTTCTTTAACACCAGCACAATCTAATGAACCTCTAACAATATGATATCGAACTCCAGGTAAATCTTTAACACGACCACCACGTATTAAAATGACAGAATGTTCTTGTAAATTATGACCTTCACCACCAATATAAGCAGTTACTTCAAAACCATTAGTCAATCTTACACGACACACTTTACGTAATGCGGAATTAGGTTTCTTAGGTGTAGTAGTGTAAACTCTAGTACAAACACCTCTTTTTTGAGGACTTTTACCCAATGCAGGGACGTTACTTTTAACAATTTTTCGTACACGAGGTTTACGGACCAATTGATTTACTGTGGCCATAAAAAACTCCTATGAGTTTAATTAATCTTATGGAAAATTATCAAAATAATATCAATGAAAAATATTGTCTATTATGATGAAGAATTTTAGGATTGGGTGTTTACATTAAAAATAACTCAGAATTTCTTTCACCAAGTCATTTGTTTTTTATGCTTAAGCGTTAATGAAACGAAATGAGTATAACTTATTAAAATAAATTCACTAGAAATTTTTTTATGAATACCTCGCGCATAAACATCTTCTTTTATAAGATATAATTTGACCGGACATCTGATGATACTATTTAAAAAAATATTACCTTTTAATGCGATCAAAACACCATCTTGAAGTGCTAAAAAATCATCTGATTTCTTTAACATACTTATAATAAGAGAAATATTAGTCTCAAAAGGAGATTTCATTAAAGTATGCAACATATTTATAAACCTTAAAAATTAATAATTGCATCATAACTATCTAATTTTAAACGTAAAACATCTGCATCTAAAATATCTATATTTAATATAAAATTATTATCGATTAATCCTCGTTCGATTAATGATTCTTTACAACAATAAAAATCTTTAATGTCGTAAAAAGATAATATAGAAAAAGAAGACGTATAGTCACGAGCTAAAATATTTTTCGATTGATGACTTTTAAATAATTGCAAAACACCATCTCCAATAAAAAATAAACTTATTTTTTGAAAGATTGATGAAATGCTAAAAATGGCATCTAAGCCTTCCCTGCCAAAACTAGTTCCATGCGGTGCATGAGAAAAAACAAAAGAAATTGTATTCATTATAATAAAAATACCAAATTAAAACTGTATTATACGATCACATATTTTTATAGAATGAGCTAATTCTATCAAACTACTTAATTGAAAAAAAAATGCCAGATTACCGGTTTTAACATTTTTATTATTTAATAATTTTTCATCTTCTATAATTCCTCTTCTTAGAGCTGCACTATTACAGACATATAGTTTCACTTTATGTTTTTTATTTAATTTTTGCCATGCTTTAATTAAATTAAATTCATCAATTGCTGGTGTGATCATACTATTAGCATTAAGAACTCCATCACAATAAAAAAAAACACTGTATAATATATTGTTTGTCTTTAATAAAGATTTGCAAAATAAAAAAGCAGTACTTGCATTTTGCGTTCCATAAGCAGCGCCTGTTACTAATATTGTATAATTCATTTTTAAAATTTTACACCAAGATACTTGTGAAGTAATATGTAATTATATCATATTTTAAAAATTGATGATCCATATAAGTATACTATAGTCTATTAACTACATCTAATAATTCTATGTCAAAAATTAAAGTAGAATTACTTGGAATACCATTAACTTCTTCTGCTCCATAGGCTAGATGAGGAGGAATTACTAATTTTATTTTACCACCTTTTTTTATATATTTTAAACCTTCTTGCCAACCTAATATAACATCTTTTAACATCAATGATACTGGCTTTCCTCTTTTATAAGAATTATCAAATTCTACACCATTAATTAGCGTGCCTTTATAATGTACAGTAATTTTAGTGTCATTTATTAATTCTTCTCCTTCTCCTTCTCTTTCCAAAAGATACAGAAGACCACTAGATGTTTTCTTCACACCTTTTATTTTGGAAAAACTTTTCATATACAACTGTCCTTGAATAAAATTTTCTTTTGCATTTTTTTCAAATTGAATTTTAGTCGCATTCTTTAATTTGTCTGATAATTCTTTAAGAATTACAGAAATTTCTTGATGCGAAAGTTTTAAATCACCAGAAATAGCATCTTTGATACCTTTTAAAATGCTATTTTTATCTAATTCAACTCCTATTTTTTTTTGTTGATCAAAATATTGGTTGACATAATTGCCTAATGAAACACCTATAGCATAACCTAATTTTTCATTTTTGTTTGGAAGTTTATTTTTTATTACTGAATGAGATTGTAAATAGATATCAGATGACGGTGCTGATAATGAAAATGATTTTGGCACATATAATATTATAAATAACAATATTATTCTTTTTAGAAAGAAAAAAACCATTTATAACTCCAAAAAAACACATAATATATTATTATCAATATGTTTTTTCTATAGGATGTTTTTTTAATATGTTTAAGATATTTATTAAAGTAAAAGAAAATAAATACTAAAATTTTCTACATAAAAAAACTAAATCAATAAATTTTATTATGATTTTCTAGAAATTAAATTAAAACCATAGAAATAAAAATATATTTTCTTCTGTTAAAATTATATATAAAGTATAAGCACTTAAAAAAATGATTTAAAAATTAAATATAATTCAATTATACTAGAATAATAAAAATATATTATATTTGCAGATATATAATCAGATGGTAGTTTAATTACAGAAATATTATTAATATTTATGAATTTTTTTAATAAATAAAAATTTTAAAAAGAATTTTTTTATGCTTTATATGATAGTCTTTGAAAGAAATAAAATCTATTTTTTATAATAAACATTTTTCTAAAGCATTAGAAAAACGTTTCATCCCTTCAATAATATCACGTTCTCTAATATTTAACGAAGGAGCTAAACGAATAACATTATTACCAGCTGTAAGAAAAATAACACCTTCTAAAAATGAAAAGTTTAATATTTCATTTATTTTACAAGAGATATTTGATTTTAATACCGCTCCTATTAATAATCCCTGACCTCTTATTTCTGTAAATAGTTTAAAACGTTTATTAATAATATTTAATTCACGAATTATTCTTTTAGATTTTTTTTCGACTCCAGATAAAAACTTTTTAGTATTAATGATATCAATAACAGATTCTGCTACTGCACAAGCAAGAGGGTTTCCACCATATGTAGTCCCATGTACTCCAGGACTTATAATAGAGGCAACTTTTTTTGTAGTTAACATTGCACTGATTGGAAAACCTCCACCTAAAGATTTTGCAAGAGTTAAAATATCTGGGATGACATCATAATTTTGATAAGAAAACAACTTTCCAGTTCTTCCTATTCCAGTTTGTATTTCATCAAAGATTAAAAGTGCATTATATTTATCACATAATGTTCTTAGTTCTTTTAAAAAAGAAATACTTGCTGGTATAACTCCACCTTCCCCTTGAATTGGTTCTACAACTACCGCGCATGTATTATTATTAATTAAATTTTTTACAGTATTAATATTATTAAATGAAGCATGTATTATTCCTTTAGGTTTTGGACCAAAATTATCAGAATATTTTGATTGACCACCAACAGAAACAGTAAAAAATGTACGTCCATGAAATGAATTATAAAAAGAAATAATTATATTTTTTTTAGTATTATATGTTTTACATGAGTAGTAGCGTGCTAACTTAAAAGCAGCCTCATTAGCTTCTGCACCAGAATTTGCAAAAAATACTCGTGATGCGAAACTGAAAGACACCAGCTTTTTAGCTAGTCTAAGAGCTGGTTCATTAGTAAATACATTGCTAACATGCCATAAAATTTTACTTTGATTTTTTAATATTTTATTTAATACAGGATGACAATGCCCTAAAGATGTTACTGCAATACCTCCAGAAAAATCAATATATTCTTTCCCTTCTTGATCCCAAATACGACTGCCTTTTCCTTTTACAGGAATAAAAGAAACTGGATTGTAAACAGGTAGAATTAACTGGTCAAAAGTATCTCGTGTAATTGATATTTTTTTTGATATCATGAAATTTCCTAAAATACATTTATTGCAGAAAAAAAACTGTATCAAATTATTTTGATAAATAAAAAAACTTATAAAAAACATGTAAAAATTAAAAATAAAATATACATCATATTTTATTAAAATTAAACTTATTTTATTAATAACATTCAAAATATAAATTGTTTTTATCAATTAGAAAAAAAATAATATTTTATATATTATGTATTTTAAATCTAAGAACTACTTAATATTGCACGATATATTAAAATTATCAAAAAATACAATATATTTAATTGTACTTTTATAAAAAAATCAATAAAAAGGTAATAAAAAAATGCAAGATATTAATCGAATAGGACTTACATGGATTAGTTTCTTATCATATGCATTTACCGGTGCATTAATTGTAGTTACTGGTATGATCATGGGAAACATTTCTGATTATTTTCATTTATCTGTATCTAAGATGAGTAATACATTTACTTTTTTAAATGCAGGTATATTAATATCAATTTTTATAAATTCTTGGCTAATAGAAATTGTATCTTTAAAAAAACAAATAATATTTGGCTTTTTACTTACTATTGTGGCTATAACAGGTATAGTTTTCTGTAACAGTGTATTTTTATTTTCAATAAACATGTTTATACTTGGATTAGTAAGTGGTATTACCATGTCAATTGGTACATTTATTATCACTCATTTGTACTCTGGATCGAAAAGAGGTTCTCAATTATTATTAACTGATTCTTTTTTTAGTATGTCTGGCATGATTTTTCCGATTATCACAGCTTTTCTTTTAGAAAAGAAAATTATTTGGTATTGGACTTATGTATGCATAGGAATAATTTATTTACTAATTTTCATCTTAACAATAAATTTAAGTTTTAAAAAATTAAAAATCGATATAAAAGATATTAAAGAAGTAAAAGAAAAATGGAATTTTAATGTATTTTTATTATCAATTTCTGCATTACTTTACATATTAGGACAATTGGGTTTTATTTCCTGGGTTCCACAATATGCAACGGAAATTATGAATGTTAATATAAAAAAAACTGGTGATTTAGTTGGTAGTTTTTGGATGTCTTATATGCTCGGAATGTGGTTCTTTAGTTTTATAATTAAATTTTTTAATTTATATCGTATGTTTATATTTCTTACAAGTCTTTCAACAATACTTATGTATTTTTTTATCCATAGTCAAAATTTTTTAAACCAACAATATATCATTATTAGTTTAGGTTTTTTCTCTAGTGCTATTTATACTATAATTATAACATTAGCATCATTACAAACAAAAAAACCTTCTCCAAAATTAATAAATTTAATTTTATTATTTGGCACAATTGGAACTTTGCTTACATTTATTGTGACTGGTCCTATTGTAGAAAAACAAGGATTATACATAACTTTAGTTAGTTCAAATATATTGTATGGTATAGTATTTTTACTCTCTCTTTTAATTTATTTTAATAAAAAGTATAAAATATTTACAATAAAATTGTAGTAGAATGGAAAATAAACTAGAAAAAAAATTCTAGTTTATTTAAACTAATGAAATTAATCCTAATTTATCATGTATATTTTGCAAAGTTTTTTTAGATTTTATTTGAGATTGTAGAGCTCCTTCATAAGCTATTTTTTTTAAATAAGATTCATCATGACGATAATTTTGATAAGATTTTTGTAATTTAGATAAAAATTTAGACAAGCAATCTACAATAATTTTCTTAAATTCTGAGTACATTATACCTTCTAATTCTTTAAGTAAAACATCAATATTTTTATCAGTAATAGCAGAAAGAATTTCTAATAAATTTGAAATTCCTGGTTTTTTTACTTTGTCATAATATATTTTAGATGGTTTTTCTGAATCAGTAAAAGCATTTTTTATTTTCAATGCCACTGTTGAAATATCATCTAATAAAAAAATTACATTGTTTTTATTAACATCAGATTTAGACATTTTTTTATTTGGCTCTAATAAAGACATAATTTTAGAACCGTATTGAGTAATTAATGGTTCAGGTAAAGTAAATACATTTCCATATAAAGAATTAAAACGATTAGCTATATTTCGAGTTAATTCTACATGCTGTTTTTGATCTCGTCCTACTGGAACAACATTAGTTTGATATAACAAAATATCTGCTGCCATCAAAATTGGATAATTAAACAAAGCAGCATTTGTATTTTTTATTGAGTTCTTTTTTATGTTTCTTTTTATTTTAAATTGAGTCATTCGAAACAATTCTGAAAACTGACTAAAACAATTTAAAATCCAATTGAGTTGACTATGCTGATAAACATGAGATTGAATAAAAATAATACTTTTATTTGGATCTACTCCACAAGCTAAATAAAAAGATAGAGTGTCTAATATAGATTCTTTTAAATTATTTTTATTTTCTTGTATAGTTAAAGCATGTAAATCAGCAATACAAAAAAGACACTCATAATTATTTTGCATTGCAGACCAATGACGCATTGTGCCTATATAATTTCCAAGAGTTAATTGTCCAGAAGGTTGTACAGCACTAAATAAAATAGGTTTATAACAAATCATTTTACATCCTAAATAAAATATTAATGAATAGATCGTGAATAAGCATGCTGTAATTCGTTTCGAATTTTTTTAATGATAAGTTCATAATTAGTATATTTAAATAATCCGGAACCAATTACAAAAACATTCGCTCCTGCAAATGCAATTTCAGCAATATTATCTAATTTTACCCCGCCATCTACTTCTAAAAGAACATCAGAACAATTAGCGTCAATAATTTTTCTAACTGCTCGTAATTTATTAAACGTAGATGGTAAAAAAGATTGATTTCCAAATCCCGGACTTACTGACATTAATAAAATTAAATCTAACTTTTCTAATGTGTAATCAAGAAAATTAAGTGGTGTAGCTGGATTGAATGCTAATCCTGCTTTACATCCATGTTCTTTAATTAAATTTAATGTGCGTTCGATGTGAAAACTAGCTTCTGGATGAAAAGTAATAAAAGTCGCTCCTGCTTTAGCAAATTGAGGAATCAAATCATCTACTGGTTTCACCATTAAATGCACGTCAATTGGTACTGTAATATTATACTTGCGCAATGATTCTAAAATCATAGGCCCCATAGTTAAATTAGGCACATAATGGTTATCCATAACATCAAAATGTATTAAATCACTTCCTGCATCAATTACTTTCTGCGTATCTTCTCCTAAGCGCGCAAAATCAGCAGATAAAATCGATGGAGCTAAAAAAAACTTTTTCATCTTGACTTTCCCATTTCTAAATTAAATCGATTAATTATAATATCAATTATACAACGCTAATAATTCATTAATTTTTTTTCGACTATGCGCAACACAACTAATCGAACGTTTAGATCTTATAAAATACAAAAAAGCTTTTTGGTATAATAAACGTGTTAATAAAATATCTTGATTAGATACTAGAAAGGGAATAGATTTTTTTTTGAAAATAGATTCTATAAGATGTACTAACTTTTTATGTTCATAAAAATCAAAATGATTCACATAATATCTAGTAAAATTTGAAGTTTTAGATAAAGGTAAATAAGGTGGATCACAGTATACCACAGAATCGGTACTAATTTTTTTTAATGTTATATTATAAGAAGAACAGATAAAAACTGCTTTTTGAGCATGTTCAGAAAATTGATATAATTCTTTTTGTGGAAAATATGGTTTCTTGTGACTTCCAAAAGGAACATTAAACTCTCCTTTTAAATTATACCGACATAATCCATTATAACAATGTCTATTTAAATAAAGAAAAATCAGTGCTTTTTGATAATTATTAGAACTTTTATTAAAAATAGCTCGATGTATGGAATAAAAGTCTAATTTATTAGTTCGAGGAGTAAAAAAAACTTGTGCATCATTAATAAACTCTAAAAAACGAGTCTTAACAATATTAAATAAATTAATTAGATCACTATTAATATCTGCTAAAATGTAACTATGATAGTTAGTATTTAAAAAAACTGATCCGGCACCTACAAAGGGTTCAATTAAACATTTTCTTTTTGGAAGGATTTTCAGAATATCATCTAATGATGAATATTTTCCTCCTGCCCACTTCAAAAAAGAGCGTTTTTTTTTCATAAAATATCTGTATTTTTTGATTTATTAGTGTGAAATAATAATATTATTTAAAATATTGTTTTTACTCTCTATAGTTTTATTTTTACAATTTAAAATATATTAATTATAAAATACTTCCTAAAAAATATTTTTATAATATTTGATACAAATTTTACATTCAAAATATAAAAAATATGATTTTTTCTTAAAGAATAAAACTATAAGAGCAAAAATAATTAAAAAATATATGATATATAAATAATTTTCATGCTCTAGAAAATCAAAATTTATTGAGAATTTTTAATAGCTGCTAAAATAATATTTTTATCTATATTACTATAAATTTCTGCTTTACCAATAGATAATGGTAAAACTAGTCTAATTTCTCCTGAGATTACTTTTTTATCTCTCATCATATATGGGATATATGAAGCTGCAGACATATTTTTCGGTCCTTTTATAGGTAAACCAGTTCGTTTTAATAATAAAAGAATTCTTTTTAGATCTATTTTATTCAAGTATCCTAATAGTTCCGCTGTACGTGCAGCCATAACTATACCTACTGATATTGCTTCACCGTGAAGCCAATTCCCATAACCCGCATGCACTTCAATAGCATGACCATATGTATGACCAAGATTTAATAGTGCTCTAAAATTATTTTCTCTTTCATCTAAAGAAATTAATTGTGATTTTAATTCACAGCATTTTTTTATACAATAAGACATTGCTGTATGATCAAGAGATAAAATAGATTTAATATTTTCTTCTAACCAAGAAAAAAAATTTTCATCAAAAATAATAGCATATTTAATTACTTCTGCCATGCCAGATACTAATTCATTATACGGCAGTGTATTTAAACAATCAATATCAATAATTACAGAAGACGGTTGCCAAAATGAACCGATCATATTTTTACCAAGTAAATGATTAACTGCTGTTTTTCCTCCAATGGAAGCATCAACTTGAGATAAAAGAGTTGTTGGTATTTGAATAAAACGCACACCTCTCTGATAAATAGAAGCAGCAAAACCAGCTAAATCACCTATTACACCTCCACCTAATGCAATTAAAGTCGTATCACGAGTGTGCTTTTTCTCTAATAAAGCAGAAATGATCAATTCCATTTCATTTAATGTTTTATATTGCTCTCCATCCGATAAAATTACTTGATCTATTTTAATTCCTGCTTTTCTCAAATGGTAAAAAACTTTATCCTTTAAAAGATTGGCCAGTGTTTTATTAGTTACCAGCATTGCTGGATTTCCTGGTTTTAAAGGCCAAAAAATATCATCTTCTTGAATAATACCAGAACCTATACTAATAGGATAACTACGTGCTCCTAGAACAACTTTCAATCGTTCCACAATTTTTGACGCTCCATAAATTCTTTATCAAGTATTTATTATATTTCTTCTAATAAACGAATTATATTAAAAGCTACAGATTTAGCACTTTGATCATCAGTTTTCACTGTTATATCTGCAATTTCTTCATATAAAGGATTTCTTTCATTAGCTAAATTTTCTAATATAATATGATTTGAAGTGGCAGTTTGTAATAATGGTCTTTTTTTGTCTCTCTTAGTTCGTGCTAATTGTTTTTCAATTGTCGTTTCTAAATAGACTACGATACCACGAGATGATAGAAAATTACGAGTTTCTTTAAATTTAACTGAACCTCCACCTGTAGCAAGAACAATACCTTGTTTAGTAGTTAATTCATCAATAATTTTTCGTTCTCTCAAACGAAAACCACTTTCACCCTCTACATCAAAAACCCAATTTATATCAGCACCAGTACGCTTCTCAATTTCTTGATCAGAATCAAAAAATTCCATATTGAGTTGTTGAGATAATTGACGACCAATAGTGCTTTTTCCAGCACCCATAGGTCCAACTAGAAAAATATTTCGTTTTTCTGCCATGTTTTTATTACTGAGATAATTCGTTAATAATACCAATGCTCAGCATATTTTGCTGGCAAGACATAAACACACGTTAAAATAGAATAAAATGAATTATTTTAAAAAATTTATAAGTTTTTATGGAGCTACATTTATAAAAATTGCGATAAAATTATTCTAAATTAACGATTCATACATATTTTAGAAATATTTCTTATTATGTTTTCATTAACTAATTTAATCCTTTTAATGAATATAGTAAAAATATAAAAACAACTATTTTTTAAAAAAATATTAAATATATTCTATCAGAATCGATATAATTTTTTCTATTTTTATTTTAAAAAAATAATAAATATAATTTAATTAAAATACAATCTAAAAAAGTAAAAACTTGACGTAGTTTATTTTTTTATATTAAAATAAAAAAAATATTTTAGTATATTAAAAAAGAGAAAATATAATGGTGAGGTGTCCGAGAGGCTTAAGGAGCACGCCTGGAAAGCGTGTATATGGAAACGTATCAAGGGTTCGAATCCCTTTCTCACCAAAAAAAAATTTATAAAATAGATTCTAAAGCTAATTCAATCATATTGTTAAAACTTGATTCTCTTTCTTTTGATGAAAGAAATTCTTTCTTCATGATATGATCTGATACTGTACATATCGATAACGCTTGAACTTTCAATTCAGAAGCCACTCCATATATTCCCGCAGTTTCCATATCAACACCAAGAATATTATATTTTTTTAAAATATGCAGCATTTCAATATTATCATTATAAAAAGAATCTGTTGTAAAAAAATTACCGATTAAAACTTTAATATTTAATTTTTTTGAAACTAAAAAAACATTATAAATCAAATCAAAATCTGCAATAGCAGAAAAATCATGATTATTAAATTTGATTCTATTAACACTCGAATCAGTACATGCACCCATGCTAATTACTATATCACGCAACTTTATATCATCTCTTACAGCACCACAAGTACCTATACGAATAATTTTTTTTACATTAAATTCAACGATCAATTCTCTTGTATAAAGAGACGCTGATGGTATTCCAATACCATGACTCATTATTGAAACTCGTCTATTTTTATAAAATCCAGTATAAGCTAACATTAAACGAGTATCATTTACTTGAACGAAATTATTTAAGTATGTTTCAGCAATATATCTTGCACGTACTGGATCTCCAGGCATAAGCACTATATCTGAAAAATCATTTTTTTTGCCATTAATGTGAAGGGTAGACACTAATTTTTTCCTTTTTTTATATATAAAAAAATGCACTGTGAGTTTTTAAAGCATATTTTGACCATATGGCATATCAGATAATAAAAAATATGTTGCAATAGTTTGTCCTATATCAGAAAAAGTTTTACGGTGACCCAAGAAACGTTTTTGAATATCTGGCGAATAAATTAATATAGGAATATTTTCTCGAGTATGGTCTGTGCCTTTCCACGTCGGATCACACCCATGATCTGCAGTCAAAATTAATAAATCATTTTTTTTAACTAAATTGATCATTTCAGACAATTTGCAATCAAAAAATTCTAAACCTTTAGCATATCCAGAAACATCACGACGGTGACCCCAATTCGAATCAAAATCTACTAAATTAGTAAAAACAATAGTATTATTACCAGCCTCTTTCATCTCTTTAATAGTTGCATTACATAATTCATTAAGACCGGTAGATTGAATTTTTTTACTAATTCCCACTCCGCCATAAATATCAGAAACCTTTCCAATTGCAACTACTTGTCCTTGTTTTTCATCTATTAGTTTTTTTATAACTGTTGTAGAAAAGGGTTTAATTGAAAAGTCGCGTCTATTGCCTGTGCGTTGAAAGTTAGATGAACTATTTCCAATAAAAGGTCTTGCAATTACTCTAGCCACTTTGTATTTGTATTCATCTAAAATAACACGCACAGTTTCACATAATTTGTAAAGATTTGATAAACCAAAAAAAAATTCATGACATGCTATTTGAAAAACAGAATCTGAAGAAGTATATATAATAGGTTTTTTTGTTTGAATATGTTCTTCACCTAAATTATTTATAATATCTGTTCCTGATGCATGGCAATTTCCAATAAAACCTGTTAATGCTAATTTTTTTATAATTTTTTCCAATAAAAAACCAGGGAAACTATTTTGTTTTTCTTTAAAATAAAACCAATCATCTAAAACTGGCACACCTGCAATTTCCCAATGTCCTGAAGTAGTATCTTTACCAGAAGAAATTTCGCTAGCAACACCATAACTAGAAATAATATTTGAACTGTAATTAAATCCTAAAGGATATTTTCCAGTAGACTCTTTATATGCATTAATTATTCCCAATTTTACTAAATTAGGAATGTATAAAGAACCTTGTCTACCTATATTTGCCTCTCCTAAAAAACATTTTTCTACTATATGTCCAAACGTATCTGAACCAACATCATTAAATTTATTAGCATCAGGACTGGATCCTATCCCAAAAGAATCTAAAACAATTAAAAAAATTCGTTTCATAATGAAATATCCAAAATTTTATCTAAAAAAACTATTATTTAATTTTTAAAATATTATTGTTCTCGTATTGTATCAAAAAAAATGTCAGAATTCTGAGTCATAACTATATTTAAATTTGCCACACTAGGTGCTAAATATATTAAATAATTAGAGCTATCATATGCTAAATAAGCACTATAATTATTTTTAAAATTGTTAATACTACGATGATTTTCAGATCTAATCCAACGAGCAAGAATAATATTAACTTTTTTATATATTGCATCTATATTATATTCTATTCTTAAACGTTCAATAACAACATCAAATTGTAAAACTCCAATAGCACCTAAAATTAAATTATTATTTACAATAGGACGAAATACTTGAACGGTACCTTCTTCAGATAATTGAATTAAACCTTTTTTTAATTGTTTTTGTTTTAGAGGATTTTTTAAATGAATAAGACGGAATATTTCTGGTGCAAAACTTGGTATGCCAATAAACTTTATTTCTTCCCCTTCTGTAAAAGTGTCTCCAATTCTAATTGTACCATGATTGTGAAGTCCTATAACATCACCAGGATAAGCTTTTTTAATTGATATTCTATCTCCGGCTAAAAAAGTAAAAGCGTCAGAAACAGTTATGTTTTTTTTAATCCGTATATGCTTTAATTTCATTCCTTTAGTATATTGTCCTGAAACAATTCTCATAAAAGCTATTCTATCACGGTGTTTTAAATCCATATTCGCTTGAATTTTAAATATAAAACCTGTAAATTTTTCTTCTCTAGGACTTACTTTTCGCTTATTACTTTGACGGTGTAATGGGGGAGGAGCCCATTTTATTAGACTATTTAACAAATGATCTATTCCAAAGTTTCCAAGTGCACTACCAAAAAAAACAGGTGTAATAATCCCTTTCAAAAACTTTTCTTTATTAAATTCGGGATAGACATTGATAATTAATTCTAATTCTTTCTGAAAATTGATAGATAAATCTATATTAATGTGTTCATCTAATGAACTATCAGACAAGCGGTTCAAAATTACAAATTTTTTTTTAAATAATTTATTTTTATATAAGTAGATTACTTTATCATGAATGTCATAAACCCCTTTAAAATTTTTCCCACAACTGATAGGCCAAGTGACAGGAATACAATCTAATTGCAACTCTTTTTCAATTTCATCTATAATTTCCATTGGTTCTCGACTATCACGATCTAACTTATTGATGAAAGTAATAATAGGAGTTTTATGAATACGTGTAACATCAATTAATTTTTTAGTTCTTTCTTCTATACCTTTTGCTGCATCGATAACAACTAAACAACAATCTACAGCAGTCAAAATACGATATGTATCTTCTGAAAAATCTTGATGACCAGGAGTATCTAATAAATTCATTAAAATATTTTTATATCTGAATTGCATAACTGAAGTCGTAACGGAAATTCCACGTTCTTTTTCAATATTCATCCAATCCGACTTAGCATATTTTCCATTTCCTCTTCCTTTTATCGTCCCAGAAAAACGGATAACTTTTCCAAATAATAACATTTTTTCAGTAATAGTAGTTTTTCCAGCATCAGGATGCGAAATAATTGCAAAAGTTCTTCTTTTATTTAATTCTTGCTCATGATTTGAATTAAACATATATACGCTCGTTAAAATACTTAATATTGAACATCTATATAAAAATATAATACATAAAAAAATATTATATATCTGAAAAATAACTATTAAAAAATCGATTTTAAAAATCTTGTATCAAATTATTTTGATTTATTCAAAAACAATAGTAAAATTATAATTTTAAATTATATAATATTATTTATAAAATAAATTAATATTTCATATTTTTTAAAATATGTTTTTTGACATAATTCGCACATATGGCATATATTATAAAATTATCAGCATGAAAAAATTAAAATATAACTGCATTCCTATTATTAGATATCTTTAAAAAAGATTACTAAATTTTCTAAATTTTGAAATTAGGAATATTTTAATATTATCATTAAAAAAAAGTACTGGATATTAATTTTATTTTTCAATATAACTTAAATAAAATAGAAAATTATCAGAGATAATTTTAAAAGAAATTAACATGTAATATGATTAATTTAATATGATTCATAGCACTAGTTCAAAAATCTGTTAAACTTCTCTAAGTTATTATTTATTTTAGAATATCGAAAAAACTAATATTTTATGTAATAAATCTTTAAATTTATTTATTAGAAATACTTTGTAATAATTATCAAGATCTATTGCACTTAGTTATAATGAAAATAAATGATTTTATTGAATAAAATTTTTTTACTTTTAATGGCTAATGATTTTTAATAAATAGAACAAAAAACAACGTTCTTATATTTTTCTAATTCCAGACGATTTATGAAAGTTAGAATAAAACTTTATCATTTTAATAAAAAACAAAAAAATATCGAATAATACCTAAATCTATTAGATTCCTACTCACTAAGAAATTTCTATCAAATTATGTACAAAAAAATTTTTTTTAATACTTGCTAAAAATATTAATTTTTTATGCCTGTAAAATAAACTTCAAAAAAAAAAAGAAATTTTACAGGAATGACATTCCTGCAATATGAAAACATATTATCATGGTTAATTTAACTTAATGTAGATTTAAATGAATAGATATAAAACGAAAAAATAATTACAAAGGGAAGTACACTTATCAAAATTAGAGTTTTGATGCTTATGATATAATAATAAAATCAACTTTCACTAAATGGTAGTTTTATTAAGTTGAAAATATTTATGCAATTAATAAAATGAATGTTTTCCATGTAAATGCTGTGTTTCATCATGTACTTTTTTTATTTCAGGAAAAGAAGCCAACAACTTTTTTTCTACTGTTGATTTCAAAGTTAATCCAATCATTGCGCATCCATTACAACCTCCACTAAATTGTATTGTAGCAATTCCATTTTGATCAATTTTAATTAATTTAACTTGTCCTCCATGCATCGATAATTGCGGGTTGACTTCTAAATTTAAAAAAGATCTTATTTTTTCTTCTAGTGAAGAAGATGTTTTTTTAGAAAAATTATTTTTAGCGTAAGGAGCTTTTAATGTTAATTGAGATCCTATTTTATCAATAACAAGATCAATTTCTGAATTTTTTAAATAAGAAATGATATTTTTGTTCACATAAACAAAAAATTTATCGTATTTTAATGCAAGATCTGCTTCTTCTATTTCGTTTTCTAGACAAAATGCAACACCACATTCTGCATTGGGTGTTCCTGGATTTACTATAAAAACACGTATTTGAGTACCCTTTGGTTCGCTTAATAAAAGGGATTTGAAATGTTCTTGTGCATTTTTAGAAATATTAATCATAAGAATTTTTTTTATAAATTTTTACTAGGATAGATAATCTTACTAATTTATTAAAAATAATACAAGAATATTTAAATTTAATATGAAATTTTTTAAAAAATATATATAGAATTGAAAGAACATATAAATAGAAAAATTAAAGTCTTGTTTTAATATAACATAGATAAAACAATTAAAACCTTGCAAATATTACACATCTTAAAATTCCCTCCTTCTAGGACACTGGAATATATAATAAAATATTTATTAATTATTATATCTTTTTATTGGTGCTTTTTTAAAAAAGCAAAAAAATAGATGTAAAAATTGTTATATAAATAATGAAAATAAAAATCCTTTTGTATAATAATTATATACATCTAAAATATAGATCAAAAAAATATCTTAAAATATCATCATATTAAAATTTTTTGATCTTAATATCATTAAAAATTATTAAAAAAAAGTCTGGAATGATTATTTTATATTGATTAATATTCAAATGTAATTTTTATTAGTTCTTCTATATTTAAAAAATACATCTAAATAACTAATTTAGTTTATTAAAGAAATAAATAAAAGTTGCTTAATTATTGGTGAAAAAAAACTTTTTATAAATTATAAAAAATATTTAAAATAAAAACCTATATCGCCCCAAAAATTGGGGCTCTTATTCGTTCAATTTTAACAATTCTTTCTTAAAAAGGAATCTCATCATCAAAATCTATTTCTGAAGAATGAATTAAATCTTTGTTAGGTTTATGTGTTTCTATATTTTTATCAAAATTTACTTTGTCTATTTTTTGTGCTTTCATTACAGTATTATTATTATCATGTGTTGACATTGCTTGCACGTTAGAATTACGACTACCTAACATTTGCATAGTACCACCAATGTTTACAATTATTTCTGTAGTATAACGTTCGAGTCCATTTTGATCTTGCCACTTTCTAGTTTGTAATGAACCTTCAATATATACTTGAGAACCTTTTCTTAAATATTCTCCAGCGATTTCTGCTAATTTTCCAAACAAAACTATACGATGCCATTCTGTTTTTTCTTTATTTTCACCAGTGTTTTTATCTTTCCAATTTTCTGAAGTAGCCAAAGTCATATTTACTACTGCATTACCATTTGGCATATAACGCACTTCAGGATCTTGTCCTAAATGTCCAATAAGAATAACTTTATTTACACCTCTACTTGCCATAACAAATAACTCCATTTTTAAAGTTTGATTTAAAAAAATACACTTAAATGTATACATGTTAAATATTTTATTTAGTATAATCAAATCTATAAAAATGCTATATTATTTTCTAAAATTTTAAAATATGTTAGATATTAATTTATTAAAATTAATCTAGAAAAAAATGTTATGATTTTTATCATTGTTAATTTAAAGAAATAGTTGCAAATTTTGTTTGCGTTTAAAATAAAAAAATATCTATAAAATTTTATTTAAAATATTTATATCTTTTAAAAGGTAGCAGAATAATCAATATTATTAAAGATAATTTTGAATTATTTTAAATATTATGTTTTCTATAACATAATTAAAAAACACAAAGAAATATTTTTAATAAAAAAACAACTAATTCTTATTAGAATATAACTTTAATAATTTTATTGTTTATATATATTAAAATATAGCAATTAAATTTTAAATAATTATTTGATAAAAATATTACCATCTATATCAGATAAATTTCTAATTTTTTGTTTTTCATTAAATAGATAAAAATATTTTGAAACATGACTCAAACAGACTAGTCCATAGATAGTGTATTATTGCAATATTACGATATAATTTCACACAGATTCATTAAACAATGGTATATGCAATAAATATGGCTAAAAATAAATTATATTTAAACCACATTAATAGATTAAAACTTCCACCTCATTCTTTAGAAGCAGAACAGTCAGTATTAGGTGGATTAATGCTAGATAATGAACAATGGGACAGTGTTTCAGAACATGTAGTTGCTGATGATTTTTTTAGTAAACCCCATCGTTTAATCTTTCAAGAAATGCAAAAACTTCTTGATCTAGGATATCCAATAGATTTGATTACTCTATCTGAATCTTTAGAACAAAAAGGAAAATTAGAAAGTGTAGGTAGATTTTCTTATTTAGCTGAATTATCAAAAAATACGCCTAGCACAGCAAATATTACAGCATATGCAGATATAGTTCGAGAACGTGCTATAGTAAGAGAAATGATATTAGTGGCTAATAAAATAGCTAATGCTGGATATGATACGCAAGGTCGAAAAAGCGAAGAATTATTAGATTATGCAGAATCAAGTGTATTTAAAATTGCAGAGAAGCGTTTTAAAAAAGACTCAGGACCAAAAAATGTAGAACAAATTCTAGATGAAACTGTTGCAAGTATTGAAAAATTATTTTTATCACCTCATGATGGCGTAACAGGAATTAATACAGGATATCAAGATTTAAATAAAAAAACATCAGGTTTACAACGTTCTGAACTAATCATCATTGCAGCAAGACCTTCTATGGGAAAAACAACATTTGCAATGAACTTATGTGAAAATGCTGCTATGCTTTATGATAAGCCTGTATTAATATTTAGTTTAGAAATGCCTGGAGAACAAATTATGATGCGTATGTTAGCATCTTTATCCAGAGTTAATCAAGCACGAATTCGAACTGGACAGTTAAATGATGAAGATTGGGCTCGTATGTCTGGAACTATTAATATTCTTCTTAAAAAAAAGAATATCTATATTGATGATTCTTCAGCACTAACACCTAGTGAAGTTCGTTCAAGAGCACGTCGTATTTATCGTGAAAATAATGGACTAACTTTAATTATGGTGGATTATCTTCAATTAATGAGAGTTCCTTCTCTATCTGATAATCGTACTCTTGAAATTGCAGAAATATCTAGAACATTAAAAGCATTAGCAAAAGAACTGCAAGTTCCAGTAATAGCACTTTCACAACTTAATCGGTCTTTAGAACAAAGATCTGATAAAAGACCAGTAAATTCAGATTTACGTGAATCAGGATCTTTAGAACAAGATGCAGATTTAATTATGTTTATATATCGTGATGAAATCTATAATGAAAATAGTGATCTTAAAGGAATAGCAGAGATTATCATAGGAAAGCAAAGAAACGGACCAATTGGGACTGTTTGTTTGACTTTTAATGGCCATTGGTCTAGATTTGACAATTATTCTGGTCATAAATATGATTAAATATTAACATATTTAAAAAATTTAAAATCAACAATATAAATCATAATTATCAAAAAATATTTTTTTAATTATTTAATAATAAAAAATTAATTCTTTTTTTCAATAAATGATTTAAATATTAAAAACCATTAAACTGTACCAAATTAAAATTTTTATGAAAACGAGTCTATCAATATATTTTTAAAAAAATAAAATAATTAAAATAATATTATTTTAAATTTGAATATATAAATGTATCGCCGATTGAATTCAAATAAAAAAACACCATTTCTTTATTAAAAAATCATTCAATTACTAAGATAAAATATATGTCTAAGAAAAAAAATTTAAAAATTGGAATTGTAATGGATTCTATTGAATCAATTAATATTAAAAAAGATTCAAGTTTTGCTATTTTACTAGAAGCGCAAAAAAGAAATCATATTATCCACTATATGGAAATGAATGATCTTTATTTAAGAAAAGGCCATGCATATGCAAGAACTTTTTTAATAAAATTAAAAAATGATAAAAAACAATGGCATTCTTTTATAAAAGAAAAAAATATTTCTTTAAGTGAATTAGATGTTATTTTTATGCGTAAAGATCCTCCTTTTAACACTGAATTTATTTATTCAACATATATTTTAGAACGTGCAGAAGAAACAGGTGTATTAATAATTAACAAACCTCAAAGTTTACGAGACTGTAATGAAAAAATGTTTATATCATGGTTTTCAGAATTAACTACTGATACTTTAGTGACAAGAAGTCTTGTTAAGATACGTGAATTTTGGGAAAAATATCAAGATGTTATAATAAAACCATTAGATGAAATGGGAGGAGCTCATATATTTCGAATTAAAAAAAATGATCCTAATTTTTCGGTTATTGTTGAAACCATGACAAATTATGAAAAAAAATATTGCATGATTCAAAATTATTTACCAGAAATAAAATTCGGTGATAAAAGAATTTTAATTATCGATGGAAAACCTGTACCTTGGTGTTTAGCTAGAATTCCCTCAACAAGAGAAACAAGAGCCAACTTAGCTGTTGGAGGAACAGGAAAAGTACAATCGTTAAGTGAAACAGACTGGAAAATAGCTAATTATTTATGTCCTATTTTGAAAAAAAAAGGTTTGATTTTTGTAGGATTAGATGTAATAGGTGACAAACTAACAGAAATAAATGTTACAAGTCCAACATGCATTTGTGAAATTGAATCAGAAAAAAAAATTTCTATCACTGGAATGTTATTAGATTGTATTGAAAAAAGAATATTATATTAGAGATCATAAAATGATAGTGATTGCATTTGATTTTGGCATAAAAAGAATTGGAGTAGCAGTGGGAGAAAATATAACTAAAAAAGGAAGACCTTTAAATGTTTTAAATGCTCAAAATGGACATCCAAATTGGAGTATAGTAAAAAAATTAATACAATTTTGGCAACCTAATTTTATCATTGTAGGACTTCCATTAAATATAAATGGTACAAAACAAAATATAACCAGAAAATCAGAAAAATTCGCTAATTTATTACAATATAAATTTAAGATTATTGTAAAAATGCATGATGAACGTTTAACTACTGTAGAAGCTAAATCAATTATGTTTAAAAAAAATGGTTTTAAAGCATTAAAAAAAGAAAAAATTCATTCTTGTGCCGCTACAATTATATTAGAAAGTTGGTTAAATCAATATTTTGTAACATTATAGTTATTTTAAAACTATTTAAAAGTAGTACTTATGTAAATTAAAAGTTATATCTAGCATGGATAATTTTATTAATTTCTATTCTATATTAATTTCTATTCTATATTTAAGAAAAATTATAGAAGTATATTAAATAAAACGATAATACTAATATAAAATATTTATGAATAAAAATACTTTATTAAGTAGATATCAATTTTAATAAAAAAACATTGCTTGTTATAAATATTTTAATAAAAATTAAAAGTGATGTTTTCAATAAATAAAAAATTTTTTAATACAATATTATCTAAAAAGATGAAATAATTGTTATGTTTAAATTACCTCCTATTAGTCTATATATTCATATTCCTTGGTGCTTAAAAAAATGTGGGTATTGTGATTTTTATTCATATGTCAGTCAAGAAGTTATTCCTGAAAAAGAATATATTAAACATTTATTAAAAGATTTCGAAAAAGATTTACTTTTAACTCATAATAGAGAAATAAAAACTGTTTTTATCGGCGGTGGAACACCCAGTTTATTAAAAAGCATTTCTATAAAAAAATTACTTTATGGTATAAAAAAAAGAAATATGATTTCCAAAAACGCTGAAATTACTATAGAAGCAAATCCTAAAACACTTGAATATCAACGTTTTATTCATTATAAAAATTCTGGCGTTAATCGTTTTTCTTTAGGTATTCAAACATTTAATTCCGATTTATTAAAAAAAATAGAGCGTACATATGATGCAAAAGAAGCAATAGATGCAATAATAACATCAAAAAAAATTAGTGATAATGTAAATTTAGATTTGATGTACGGCTTACCTGGACAATTACTAAAAGATGCATTATCTGATTTACAATGTGCTATTCAGCATAATCCAACTCATATATCATGGTATCAACTAAACATAGAACCCAACACTGTGTTTTATGCAAAAAAAATAAAACTTCCAAATGAAGATATAATATCAAAAATGTCAGTAAAAGGAGAGAAATTATTAGAACAATCAGGCTATAAAAAATATGAAATATCTTCATATTCAAAAATCAATTATCAATGTCAACATAATCTTAATTATTGGAATTTTGGAGACTATATAGGAATAGGCTGTGGTGCTCATGGTAAAATTACTCAAAATAATGGGAAAATCATTCGAACTGTTAAAAATAAAAACATAAATGATTTTTTAAATGGAAACTACCTTAATTCTATACATACAGTATCTAAAAAAGATAAAATATTTGAATATTTTATGAATGCTTTTAGACTGTATCAACCTATTCTTAAAAAGGATTTTCAAGAAAAAACCCATGTAACCAAAAACTTCATAGAAAAAAATATTCAAATTGCAATACAAGAAGGTTTTTTAATTAATAAGTCAAATTTTTGGCGTACAACACAAAGAGGAAAAAATTTTTTAAATTTATTATTAGAGATTTTTTTAAAATAAACTAAAATATTATTTTTTAATTTGAAACATTAAATCAAAAATTCTATTACCTTGAAGATATCCTTTTTCTTCAAATTTAGTTATTAAACGAGATAAAGGACGTTGTACAAAATTATTTTTTTTAGATAAATTTTTATAATTTTCAATATCTTTTATTTCATTTAATATATAAAAAGCATATGATTCCGAATCAGTAGCAATATGTAATATACCATCAATTGTTAATTTTTTTGAAATCATTTTTAAAAAATGATTGTTTAAAAGTCTTCTTTTATGATGACGTTTTTTATTCCAAGGATCTGGAAAAAAAATCTGTACAGCAGATAAAGTATAATCTAAAATCATATTTCGTACAACTTCAACTGCATCATAATAAATAATTCTTAAATTGTGAATTTCATAAAAATGAATAGCATTTAAACAAGATCCTATTCCTGATTTATACACTTCCACTCCTAAAAAATTTTTATTAGGAAAGTTTATTGCAGTTTGTACTAAAGATTTTCCTGAACCAAAACCAATCTCTAACACAACTGGAGCATGACAATTAAATATAGAAGTTAGATTTATTGGTGTTAATTGAAAATCAACACCAATTACGGACCAATGTTTTTGAATCGCGCGTAATTGGGATATAGTAATACGACCTTTTCTGGATACGAAACTTCGATTTTGACGTAAAAAAACACCATTATGATTATATTTTGGTGTAATAATGTTATTTTTCATGTTTTATTTAAAATTTTACTTGAAATTAATAAAAATACTTTATTGCAATGATATTATCATATTAACGTTTCTAAAAAAACACGTCGATGATTTTTTTATAAAAATGGTTTAAACTATAATGACCAAATACATTTTTTCACAATTAGTTTTAAATTGGTACCATAAAAATGGTAGAAAAGATTTGCCATGGCAAAAAAATAAAACATTATATACAGTTTGGATATCTGAAATAATGTTACAACAAACTACAGTAAAATCTGTCATCCCTTACTTCAAAAAATTTATATCAAGTTTTCCTAATATAAAATCTTTAAATAATAGTCAATTAGATGATATCTTATACTTGTGGAGTGGTCTAGGATATTACAATAGAGCTAAAAATATTTATAAATCAGCGCAAATAATTAAAAACGAATATAAAGGAATATTTCCTGATCAATTTATAGATGTGATCAAATTACCTGGAATAGGAAGATCCACAGCAGGAGCTATTTTATCTTTATCATTAAATTTTAATTATCCTATTTTAGATGGAAATGTAAAAAGAATTTTGATTCGTTATTATGGAATAGTAGGTTTTTTAAAAGATTTTAGAATAGAAAAAAAATTATGGGACATCATTGAATTAATTACACCAATACATAATACTGGTAAGTTTAATCAAGGGATGATGGATATAGGTTCGTCTATTTGTATATCTAAAAATCCAGCATGTAAAATTTGCCCATTAAATAGAAAATGCATTGCTAATATAGAACAAAAATGGGAAAAATATCCTTTAAAAACTATAAAAAAAAATTCTCCTAAAAAAAAATCTTGGTTTATTATAATAAAATTTAAAAATAATTTTTGGCTCGAAAAAAACACAGACAAAGATATATGGAAAAATTTGTTTTATTTTCCAAAATTTAATGATAAAAAAACGGCTTTGATCTGGTTAAAAGAAAAAAAAATAAATATAAATAAATGTGAAAATATGATATCCTTTTCCCATAAATTTAGTCATTTTATTTTACATATTTATCCAATTGTAATTAAATTAAATAAAGTTCCAAAATTTTTTAAAGAGAAAAGTACGAGTATTTGGTACAACTTAAAAAATCCTCAACATATAGGACTTCCTCAACCAGTACAGAAAATACTTGAAATTTTTAAAAAAGATATTTCTTAAAAAAACGGAGTATTCAAATAATGAGCCGCATCATTTTTTGCACATTTTTAGAAGAAAAATCTGAAGGTCAAGATTTTCAGTCTTATCCAGGTGAATTAGGAAGACAAATATATAATCAAATTTCAAAAAAAGCATGGAAAAAATGGATCGCAAGACAAACTATTTTAATTAATGAAAAAAATCTTAATATGCTTGATCTTCAAGATCGTAAAAAACTTGAAAAATATATGATATCATTTTTATTTAAAAATAAAACTCACACTAATATATAAAATATTGGAAATTATTTAAAATATGTTTTTAATATGCAATATAATATTTTTTACTTTATAAAAAAATCGTACAGTGCTTATATTTGATTCTGGTGTCGGTGGATTATCTGTATTAAAAAATATAAAAAAAATTCTACCAAAAATGCACTATATTTATATTTTAGATAATGAAGCATTTCCTTATGGAAATAAAACAGAATTTTTTATTGTTCAAAGAAGTATAAAAATAATTAATACAGTAAAAAATATTTATCCTATTAATATAGTCGTAATTGCTTGCAACACGGTAAGTACCATAGCTTTATCTATTTTAAAAAGTAAATTTAGTTTTCCTATTATTGGAATATTTCCAGACATAAAAACTGCAAAAAAAATAACTAAAAATAAAATTATCGGCTTAATAGCAACTAAAGCAACGATGAATTCGTCTTATATTAAAAAAACAATATATAAAAATATTTCCAAAAATACCATTCAAGTAATAGGTACAAATAAATTGGCTTCAATATCTGAAAAAAAAATTCGGGGCATTGAAGTTTCACAAAAAAAATTAAAAAATATTTTTAAATCATGGATAGATCTTCCTGTACATCCTGATACCATTATATTAGGATGTACTCACTTTTCATTGCTAGAAAAAGAAATCAAAAAAATTTTATATAAAACATCATCGATTTATTTTATTGATTCAATACACACAGTGACATCTCAGATTAAAAATTATTTAAAAAAATTACATATTAATCAAAATATAAGAAAAAATATTTTTTTATATTCAAAATATAGTATTAGCTTAAAAGAATTATTAATTTTTTTAAAAAAATACCAGTTTACGATAATAAAACATATTAATTTAAATTAATATCTTTAAAGAATAATTTTTTATATTGTTTAACAATATATTCTAACAATTGTTTTAATAACAAAACCTTTTCTAAATTTTTAGAATATTTCTTCAATAAGAATTGAATTTCATTACAATATTGCTTTAAATATAAAGGATTTAAAACATTCATACAATGCTTCAACCATATTTTTCTTTCATTGCTATCTAGTGTATCAAAAAAATTACGAGCTCGATAACGAAAAAGTAAATCTTTTAAACGCGAATCATAGAAATTAAAACTACTATTTTTTAAAGATTCCGGTTCAGAATTTCTAATAACTTTTATTATTGCTTTATCATGAGAGTTAAAAAAAGAATTATATATATCTAAATCAACATTTAAAGATTTTCTAAAATTTTTTTCTTTCGAAAAAATAATTTTGATATTTTTAATAAAAAAATTATTTTTTTTAATTAAATCAATATTTTTGTTAAATAAAGATATATTAAGGTTTAATCTATTAGAGTCTTCTTTTCGTATTGTTTGAATCGGCGCTAAAATAGGACAACGATTTAAATATAAAAATACTATTCCTAAACTGAATAAATTTTTAATAAAAACTTCATCAAAACATATTTTTTTACATGCGTTTATTAATTTTTGAATATCTTTAAACAAATCAACCGCAATTAATAGATTTCTATTATTTTTATCCCATGTTATGGGAAGTACATAGCTTATATTATTACGAATCGCTCCAAAATAACTAGAGACATAAATAATAGGTTTAATTTTTTTTAAATCAATTAATTTATATAATTCATTTTTTTTTCTCATTTTTAAAAAAAAATTAAATAATCTAGGTTGTTTTTTTTTAATAAGTTTAGCTATTTCAATAGTTGCACATACATCTGATACCGCATCATGCGCATATGAATGTGCAATACTATTCATTTTTGTTAGATCTGATAATTTAAAACTCGGAAATCCTAATTTGTTTTTAGGCCATTTTATACCAGCGGGTCTTAATGCATAACATGCTCGTAATAAATTTATTAAATCCCAGCGAGAATTTCCGTTTTTCCAACTCCATTCATAAGGCTCAAAAAAATTTCGATAAAATAAGTTTCTTGTAATCTCATCATCAAAGTTAATATTATTATAACCAAGAATACAAGTATTAGACTCTTTAAAAATATTATATATTTTTTTAGAAAAATTATATTCATTAGTTCCATTTTTTTGTGTATATTGAGGAGTAATATGAGTGATTAACACAGAATAAGGATCAGGTAAATAATCATCAGATGGAAAACAGTAAAAATATTGCGGATCATCTTTGATATTTAAGTTTAAATCTGTTCTAATACAGGCAAATTGAGCTGGTTTATCTAAAGACGTATGTGTACCAAAAGTTTCATAATCATAAAATAAAAAAGTAGGAGTTGTTTTTAGTTGTTTCATTTTAAATTTTAATAAAATATTAAACTCCTAAAAAAATTAATTACATTAATAAAAAAATAAAAATCAAATACAAATTTTAAAAAGGTTTATTAATATGTCAGATACAAAAAAATCATTTAAAAATGTATTAGAATTTGTACATAAGTTTCGAAGAAAGAATAAAATTAAAAGAGAAATAAACGATATTGAAAAAAAAATAAGAGATGATCAAAAAAGAATATTACTTTTAGACAATCTTAGTCAATATATTACATTAGATATGAGTTACGAAGAAATTAAAAAAATAATTTTTATGATGAAAAATGATTATGAAGATCGAGTAGATGATTATATTATGAAAAGCGCAGAATTATCAAAAGAAAAAAGAAACTTGTCACAAGAATTAAAATTAATTATTAAGTAAGAAGTAATTTTTTTCTCCCCTGACTGGATTCGAACCAGTGACATACGGATTAACAGTCCGCCGTTCTACCAACTGAACTACAGAGGAATATTAATATATATATCAAAATTTTTTATATGTGTCAAATATATAAAAAAATATTTTTAAAAAATACAAATTTTTTTAAAAGAATTCTAGATTATTAGAAAAAATTGATTTATAGTAAGAGGATAAAAGAATACGGCCCTTTAGCTCAGTGGTAAGAGCAGGCGACTCATAATCGCTTGGTCGCTGGTTCAAATCCAGCAAGGGCCACCAATATAAAACAAAATTAACTTTTTCTCCCTATATATTATCTAATAAAAATAAAATCATGCTTAATTTTTCATGTCATTCAAATTATTAACATGTAAAATTCTATTGTAAATTTTTACGATTAATTAGGATTTAATTTTTATGGACTGGAAAAAAGAATTCATTGATTTCTCTTTTAAAAAAAAAGCATTAAAATTTGGAACTTTTAAATTAAAGTCAGGACGAAGCAGCCCTTACTTTTTTAATTCAGGATTACTCTCTACAGGCAAAGATATCATTAAAATAGGATTGTTTTACGCTCATTCCATAATAGCATCAAAAATAAAATTCGATGTTTTATTTGGTCCTGCATATAAAGGTATACCTATAGCTGTAGCTACCTCTATAGCATTAAAAAATCATTATAATTTAAATATTCCATATGCTTTTAATAGAAAAGAGTCTAAAAAACATGGAGAACAAGGAGATTTAATTGGAGAAAAAATACATAACAAAAAAATTATTATTTTAGATGATGTAATTACATCAGGTACAGCAATACATCATTCTATAGAAATTATTGAAAAACAAGGAGCTCAAATTTCTTCCGTATTTGTATTGTTAGATCGCAAAGAAAAGGGAAAAAGAAATTTATGCACTATTAATCATTTGAAAAATCAAAAAAGTTATGAAATTATTTCTATAATTACAATTGAAGATTTAATCTCTTATTTGCTAGAAGATAAAACATTAAAAAAACACATACCAGACTTAGTACAATATCGCAAAAAATATGGTATTTAAAAAAATATTTTTTTAGATCATACCGGAATGCCCAAAACCGTTTTCCGAGCGTGAGGTTTTTTTAAACTCTTTCACTAAAGAAAAATGTGGTTTAATAATTGGAATAAATACTATTTGCGCAACCCTATCATATGGGGATACATAAAACTCTTTCTTGCTGCGATTCCAAAGAGATATCATTAATTGACCTTGATAATCAGAATCAATTAAACCAACTAAATTACCTAATACAATACCTTTTTTATGACCTAATCCTGATCTAGGCAAAATCAATGCTGTAATATTAGGATCTGCGATATATATTGCTATTCCAGTCGGAATTAAAATAGTTTGCTGAGATTTCAATATAATTTTTTTTTCTAAACAAGCCCTAAGATCTAAACCAGATGATCCTATTGTTGCATATGTAGGAAAAGAAAAATTTTTTTCTATCTGTGAATCTAAAATTTTTATTTCAATAGTATTCATAATAAAATTATATATTTCTTATAAGATAAATGTTGAATAAAAAAAAATATTATAACACTGACGCACAAAACCCTGGATTAATAAAAGAAGCGCGAGAAGATAGTGAATAATTTAAATTCTTGCCTGTCCATGTTTTTACTTGTCCACCAGCTGCAACAACAATAGCATGACCAGCAGCAGTATCCCATATATGAGTATTTCCAAATCGTGGGTAAACTTGAGCAGTACCTTCAGCTATCAAGCAAAATTTTAATGAAGAACCTAATTTTTTTAATTTATAATGTTTTATTCCTTTTAAATAATTATCTAATTCTTCATCAACATGTGAACGACTAGTAATTAATAATGGAATTTCTGATTGATACACTTTAATTGATTTCTTTAAACCTGAATGATTTTCTTTCCAAGCATTCTGATAAAATGAAGAATACAAAATATCAAAAAAAGGAGCATATACTACTCCTAGTATAGGAACCCCATTTTTAATTAAACTAATATTTACTGTAAATTCACCATTTTTTTTTAAAAATTCTTTAGTTCCATCTAATGGATCAATCAACCAATAATTCTCCCAGTGTTGACAACTTGTTAAGTTGCATGATTGCTCTTCAGAAATTATTGGAATATCAGGAGTAATTAAAATTAGCCCTTTTTTAATTATATCATTGACGGCACAATCAACATTAGTTACAGGAGTGTTGTCAGATTTATACGAAATATTTATAAGTTCCGGGGAATAATAAAACTTCATAATACAATTGCCGGCACAACGTGCTAAATTACAAATTTTTTCTAACATGTTACTTTATAATATTGTTTTAAATTGAATTTTAAAAAATTCTAATGAAATTAATTTTTTGCAATGATGTTAACTATAAAATCAATAGATACTTTTCTATGTGGTTGAAATACGACTATATGCTCACCGACTTGACGTAGCAAACCATTAGGTAATCGAATTTCTTTTTTATTAACTTTTACACCCAACAGCATTATTTCTTTAATGATATTTCTAATGCCTACTGAACCGAATATTTTACCTTCTTTTCCTACTTTAGATGAAATTTTTATAGAACTTAATTTTTTTATTTTTTCAGCTCTTGACTGCGCTATAAGAAATTTACTAATATTTTCTTTTTCTAATGCAATGCGTTGAGCTTCGAAAGATTCAATGTTTTTTTTATTAGCTAAAATAGCTTTTCCTTTAGGAATTAAAAAATTTCTTGCATAACCAGATTTAACATTTATAATCGCACCTGAATCACCTAATTTATCAATTTTAGATAAAAGAATAACTTCCATAGTTTATTTTTCTCTTTTTATATAATATAATCATCAAATTATCTTAGCGATGT
The DNA here is from genome assembly GCF_005082585.1 of Buchnera aphidicola (Sitobion avenae). Taxonomy (NCBI): domain Bacteria; kingdom Pseudomonadati; phylum Pseudomonadota; class Gammaproteobacteria; order Enterobacterales; family Erwiniaceae; genus Buchnera; species Buchnera aphidicola. Next base: position 590,389 of record NZ_CP034855.1, read on the forward strand.
TGATCAGTATACGGTAGCAAAGAAAGATAACGTGCTCGCTTAATAGCTCTAGATAATTGTCTTTGATACTTTGCTCTGGTACCAGTAATACGACTAGGCACAATTTTGCCACTTTCTGTTATATAATTTTTTAAAACAGCAATATCTTTATAATCTATTTCTTGAACACCCTCTGCAGTAAAACGACAAAATTTTCTACGACGAAAGTAACGTGCCATTTATTTTTTCTCCAAAAATCATTATAAATGATACAAATTTTTTATATGATTTATTTATAAAATAAATTATGACTATAGGTATATTAGTATTTTTGAAAACGATTTTTAATGAACTAAAACTATTTTTTTTCTTTCTTATCATCTTTTAATTTAAAAATAGGCGAGGGCTCTATTACTGCTTTTTTCATAGACATAATCATGTTACGAAGAATTATATTATTAAAACGAAATTCTGTTTCTAGAAGAGTGATAGTTTTAGAAAAAACTTCTATATTCATTAAGATATAATGTGCTTTATGTAGCTTATTAATTGAATAAGACAGTTGACGTCTGCCCCAATCTTCTAAACGATGTATAACACCATCACTATCATTAATAATTTTTTTATATTTTTCAATTAGTAATGGTACTTTATCACTTTGATCAGGATGAACCATAAATATTATTTCATAATGACGCATTAAAATGCTCCTTTTGGTTTATTTAGCTTTCTTATCGAATAAATATGTTATAAATATTTATTAAGGAAGCAAGGAACTTTTTTTAGAATATTTAACATATCTAAAATAATTATTTTATTTTATTTTTTTAAAAAAATCAATACTATTTCATGGTTTTAAAGATAAAGATCATCAGGTTTTATATAAAGACAATTCTATTTTTCTTTCATTAAGGTTAACAGAAATTACTTTAACTTGCAACGAATCACCAAGACAATAAGTATTTCTTCTAGATTTACCAATAAGTTTAAGTCCTAAAGAATCAAAATAATAATAATCATCATTTAAAGAAGCTATATGAACTAATCCATCAATAAAAAAATGATTTAGACGCACAAAAAAACCAAATGAAGTTACATTAGAAATCACACCATTTAATATAGCACCGATTTTTTTATGCATAAAATCACATTTTAGCCAATCAACTACATCTCTACTCGCTTCATCTGCACGTCTTTCAGTTATAGAACAATGCAACCCTATTTTTTTCATTTCATTGATACTATATAAAAAAGAATTAGAATAATTACAATTATTTATAGATATATCCTTATTTTTTAATAATAAATGTTTAATAACTCTATGTAATATAAGATCGGGATATCGTCTAATGGGTGAAGTGAAATGAACATAACTAGATAAAGATAAACCAAAATGACCACGATTATCTGGAGAATATACTGCTTGCTTCATAGAGCGTAATAATATTGTTTGAATCATTTCATATTCGGGACGATTCGAAACACTTCTCAACAAATTTGAATAATGAGTGGATTCTGGAACATCACCTCCCAATAATGTCAGTCCTAGTTCATTTAAAAATAAACGAAAACTAATAACATTATCTTTTTTAGGACGATCATGATTACGAAATAAAACAGGATGCTTATGTTTTTCAACAAAACGAGATGAAGCTATATTAGCTAATATCATACATGATTCAATAAATTTATGTGCATCATTTCGAGTATTTTGATAAATACTTTTAATTCGAGAATCAGAATCTAAAATAAATCTAGGTTCTATATTTTCAAAATAAATACCTTTTTTAGAAATACTATCTTTATTTAAGATTTTCTGTAAATATGATAAATTCTTAATATCCTTTAAAAAATTTTTATATTTAGAACATAATAGAACGTCTCCATTCCACATTCTAAAAATCTCATCATAAGTAAAGCGCCCATGAGAACATATAATTCCTTCATAATGTTTATAACTAATTAATTCTCCTTTATTTGATAAACTCATTTCGCATATCAAACATAAACGTTCTACATGAGGATTTAAAGAACATAAATCTGTTGAAATTTTTTCTGGCAGCATAGGTATAACTAAAGATGGAAAATATATAGATGTACCTCTTTCTAATGCTTCTTTATCTAAAGGAGTATCAGGTTGAATATAGAAGCTTACATCAGCAATAGCTACCCATAAGTTCCAACCTTCTTCTGGCGAATTAATTTGTCTTTTACAAAATACAGCATCATCAAAATCACGAGCATCCTCATCATCAATTGTAAAAAAAGGAAGATGTCTCAAATCTACACGATTTTTTAAATCAGATTGATTTATTTTATTGCCAATTGTATATAATTGTTTTTTGATTTCTTCTGACCATAAAGAAGGAATAGAATGTGTACGCAGCGCCATTTCTATAGCTAAATTTGTATTCATTTCTTTTCCTAGAACTTCTACTATCAATCCTTGTATTTTGACATTTCTAATAGGATGCTGCTTTAATTTTACCACTACAACAGATCCTGTAGAAATATCTTCTTTAATAGCTGAGCAGATAAAAATCTTAAAACTAAAACGAGTATCATTTGGAATTACAAAGTTCATTCTACTATCAATATAATATCTACCAACAATTAATACATTATTAGGCTGTAATAGTTTTAAAAACCTTGCTGAACTTCTTCTCTTTCCATGATTATTAACAATATGAGCAAGAATAATATCACCATGAATACAAGATTTCATTTGTTCTGATGAAAGCCACAGATCATCTTTTAATGTTTCTGTTCTAAGAAAACCATAACCATCTCTATGACCTATAACTTTTCCTTTAATTACTTTTAGACTTTCAGGAGCAATATAACAATGATTTTTAGTATATATAACTTGGCCATCTCGTTCCATGGCTCTCAATCTTCGACGTAACGCTTTTTTTTCTTCTTGATTATTAATACCAAATTTTTTTTCTAAATTTTTCTGACTTATTAGATCTTGACATTTTTGAAGCCACGAGGAAATATATTCCCGACTAGGAATCGGGTTTTTATATTTACTAGCTTCTCTTTTTTGGTAGGGATCTACTACCATATTTACTTCTCCAAATATATTATTTTATAGTGAAATTATATGTTAATAAATTTTAATCTCATTTTTTATTTAATTCATTATAATTTGTTTGAAAAAAATATATTTAATTTTTTAAATCAAAAATAATTAGTTTTAAATAAAAAAATTATCTTTAACTAAAATAATATCAGAACGATCAGGACCAGTAGAAATAATATCAATAGGAATTTGAGTTATCTCTTCGATACGATCGAGATAATTGCGCGCTTCATAAGGTAAATCTTCTAGTTTTTTAATCCCTAAAGTTTTTCTATTCCATCCAGGATAAGTTTCATATATTGGTGTTACGTTTTCCCAATCATCTATATCAGAAAATGATATCACTTCTGAGGTATGAACATTTCTATAAGCTACACAAATTTTTATTTCATTCAATCCATCTAATACATCTAATTTTGTTATGCATAAACCAGACAAAGAATTAATATGTACTGATTGACATAAAGATACTGCATCTAACCAACCAGTACGTCTTTTTCTGCCAGTTGTAGAACCAAATTCATGACCTTTATTTGAAAAATGTTTATCTGTATTATCAAACAATTCAGTAGGAAAGGGACCATAACCTACTCTTGTAGAGTATGCTTTTGTTACACCAAGAATATAATCTAAATTTTTAGGGCCTACTCCTGTTCCTGTAAGCACACCACCAATAGTGCTATTAGAAGAAGTTACATAAGGATATGTGCCATGATCAATATCTAAAAAACTACCTTGAGCCCCTTCAAAAACTATTTTTTTCTTGTCTTTAATAGCTTGATGTAAGATATTAGTAGTATCTTTTATCATATCATAAATCACGTCTATTGTTGGCAATAAGTCTCTTAAAACAATTTTATAATCAACAGGTTTTTGTTTATAAAAAGATACTAATTGATGATTGTAATAACTGACTATTTTTTCTAAACGCATAGATAAATTTTTTTCGTTTTTCAAATCCCCAACACGTAAAGCACGCCTTGCAACTTTATCTTCATATGCTGGACCAATACCTCTTCCTGTTGTACCTAATGCACTAATTCCTAATTTTTTTTCACGAGCGATATCCATCTCAATATGATATTGTAAAACTAAGGGAGAAGATCTAGAAATAAACAAACGTTTATCGATACAAATATGATTTTTTTTTAACATATTTATTTCTTTTATTAATTCTAAAGGAGAAACTACTACCCCATTAGAAATAACTCCAATGACATTATTATGTAGCAATCCAGATGGAATTAAATGCAGTACTGTTTTCTTTCCATTAACAACTAAAGTGTGACCCGCATTATGTCCACCTTGATATCTTACGACATATGAACTATCCGAAGTTAAATAATCTACTATCTTTCCTTTTCCTTCATCACCCCATTGCGTTCCTAATATTACAATATTTTTATTCATGTCTTATAATGCCTATTTGTATTAAATATTTTAACTCTTACATTTAAAATTATCGATTTTCAATATGAATCATTTTATTTATATAGTGAAAAAAGTCGCTATCTGAATCAATTAACATGATATTTCCATTATTTTTAAAACTATTTTCATATGCACGTAAACTACGAATAAAAAAATAAAAATCTGGTTCCTTGCTAAAATGTTCTGAAAATAATTTTGTTACTTCAGCTTCTCCTTGACCTTTAATTATTAAAGCCTGTTTTTGTGCTTCAGCTAATATCATGGATACTTTATAATCCGCTGCCGCACGTAGTTTTTCAGCTTTTTCTTGTCCTTGAGAACGTTGGCTTCTTGCTACGGATTCTCTTTCTGCTCTCATGCGATTATATATAGCATCAGAGACTTCGATAGGTAAATTAATTTGTTTAATACGAACATCTACTACTTGAATTCCTAACGCATTCATGCTATTTACATTAATCAAAGAAGTTTTTTCTAAATTAATACTTCCTTCATTTAATGCGTTTAAAACATCAGTTGTTAATCTTCCTCGTGAATCAGTAACAATTTCTTTAACATTAAGACAGCCGATCTCAGATCGCAATCGATCACTAAATTTTCTTTTCAATAGTACTTCGGCTTGTAAAATATCACCTCCTCCAGTTGCGAGGTAATAACGACTAAAATCATTAATACGCCATTTTATATAAGAGTCGACAATTAGATCTTTTTTTTCTTTTGTAACAAAACGATCTGCTTGATTGTCCATAGTATGAATTCGACTATCTAACATTTTAACTGTTTCTAAAAATGGCAATTTAAAATGCAACCCAGGATAGTATACTACTGTTTTTTGTTCATTATTACGCAAAACTTTTCCGAACTGCAAAACAATACCACACTCCCCTTCTTTCACAATAAAAAAAGAAGAAGATAGTAAAAGAAGCATCATACTTGACAGGAAAATAAAGATTTTACTCATATTCATTCTCTCTCTATATTTTTCAGATTACTTCGAATAGAATCAATATGACGTTGTTCTAAAACATTATTAGGAAATAACGAAGAAAAATGATTATTTTTTCTTTTCTTTTTATTAAACAAAGAACCCTTTTTGTCAAAATTATTAATTTTATTTTTAAAACTTTTATGCAATGATTTTATATTAGAAAAAAAGTTATCTAAAGATAAAAAAAATATTGAATTATTGTTCTTATTAATAAATATTTTTTTATTTTTGCTTAACAATCTTTCCATAGATTCTATATAAAGACGCTTTAAAGTTATTGTTTTAGCCATTCTATATTCAGGTACAATTTTAGAAAAACGAGCCACTTCTCCTTGAGCTTCTAAAGTAATACGTGAAGAATATGCTCGTGCTTCTTCTAAAATTCTTTGAGCTTTACCATTTGCTTTAGGCTGAACTTCATTTGAATAAGCCTCAGCTTCACGGACGTATTGTTCACGATTTTCACGTGCCGCAATTGCATCATCAAAAGCAGCTTTTACTTCTTCAGGAGGTCGAGCTTTTTGAAAATTAACATCTAATATTGTGATTCCCATTTTATATGGTTTGATTATGTCTTCAATTTCTTTTTGAGTATCACTTCGTACTAAAGTACGTCCTTCTGTCAACACTCGATCCATAGTCGAATGTCCTATAACACCTCTCAATGCACTATCTGTTGCTTGACGTAAACTATCATCTGGATAAGAAACAGAAAAAAGATAATCGGCTGGATTAGTTATTTTATATTGTACATTCATCTCTACACGTACTACATTTTCATCTGAAGTCAACATTATACCTGAAGTAGCCAACTCACGTACCGTTTCAACATTTACAGCTTTAACTTCGTTAAAAAAAACAGGTCTCCAATTTAATCCTGGTTCGACTAAATGACTAAATCTACCAAAACTAGTAATTACACCGCGTTCAGCTTCTTTAATAGTATAAAAACCACTGATACACCAAATAAAAAAACTTATCAATATTATTATTGAAAAAGGATGAATTATTTTTTTTGATGAGTATGAAGAATTAGTGTTTTTAGTAATAGTATTTTTAATACTATATAAAAAATTTTTTATATCTGATACGGTAGTTTTTTTTTCATATTTATTATCTGAACAGTTTTTGCTATTACCGTTCTTATTCCCCCATGGATCAAATTCAGGTTCATTATTATTTGGTTTATTCCAAACCATCTTATGCCTCATTTGTTAATTTTACTACTAAAATAAACTTTGAAAAATAATTTAAGAAATTATATTTTTTTATAGATGATAAGATCTAAAAAAAGTTATTATTAAAATAATATACCTTATATTCTATTGGAATAAAAATGCGTTTTTTATAAAAATTTTTCTAATCATGTAGAAAATTTATTGTTTTTTTGAAGGACATCTAATATTTTTTGAACCAAAATATTGAAATTAGAATCATATAATATTTTATTAAGATTATTCCATTTTTTTAACCAGGTTAATTGATGTTTAGCAAGTTTTCTTGTGGCATATATTATTTTTTTAAACATTTCTGCATAACTATTTTTATATTCAAGATATTCCCAGATTTGACGATATCCTATACATCGAATAGATGGCAAATTTATATGCAAATCTCCTCTCAAAAAGAGAATTTCTACCTCTTTTTGAAAACCCAAAATCAACATTTTTTTTACACGAAGTTCAATTTTATTGTTTAACCATTCTTTGTTTGGAGGCATAATGGCAAATTGAAAAATATTATATGATAATTCATAGTTATTTTTTTCTTTTAGTTCTGTTAAGTTTTTTCCAGAAATATAAAAAACTTCTAGAGCTCTTAATAATCTTTGAAAATCATTTCTATGAATTCTGCTAGCAGAAACAGGATCTATTAATTCTAATCTTTTATGTAAAAAATTTTTCTTATTGCTTGTTTGTAATAAATATTCACGAACTTTGATATTAGATGGTGGCAAAATAGATAATCCATGTAGTAATGTATGATAATAAAACATTGTTCCACCAACAAGACAAGGTATCTTTCCTAATTTAATAACGTCATCAATGGCTTTTAACGCATCTTTTTGAAACTCTGCAGCTGAATAACTTTCAATTGGATCTTTTATACTTAATAAACGATGAGGGTGATTAGACAAATCAGAAGAACTTGGTTTATCTGTTCCAATATCCATTCCACGGTAAATTAATGCAGAATCTACACTAATTAATTCTATTGGCAAAAATTTTCTCATATAAATAGCAAGTCGACTCTTTCCACATCCTGTAGGCCCCATTAAAAAAATAACAAAAGGTTTATTTTTTATAAAATTCATATTTTTAAGATACACAAAGCTTTATTAATATTTATTTTTTGTAGTAATTTTGGCGGAGGATTTTTTAGTAATAAAGGACAATAATATTCCATTTCCAAAAGTACTTTAATACCATTAGTACGAGTCCAATCTTTTAGTTCTATAAAAACATTAATATAAAACCAATCTACTATTTGTGAAATTAAAACTGGTTTTTTAAGAAATAAAAATTTAAAAAAATCTGATACAACTACATTAGTATTGCATTTTTTTAAAAAGATAGGAATAGAACATAAAATAACATAGTTTTTTTTAAAAATTAAACGAAATCCAAATTTTAATAAAGTTTCTTTAATATGGAATAAAATTCCATATTCTTGAGGTGTAGTATTAATTTTAATATTACTTGAAAAATACTCATATATTATTTTTTTTTCAATATTATCTTTCAACTTTTGTCTTCTAACCATTCCTTTAGCTAAAGGAAAAGAAATCAATAAAAAATTTTTACGATGATGAATTAATCCATAATATTCACGTGTAATTGTTAATAATTTTCCAATAGAACATTGGTATTTTTCTAGAAAAATATCGAAAGCAAGATCATTACATATTTTTTTTATATTTATATTTTTAAAATATTTTTTTTTGAAAAAAAATAAAGATATTAATGTTAAAAAAATAGAATCTAAAGGATTAGAATGAATTTTTTTTTCATCATGTAAATTAATTCTTGGATTAGATAAAGAATCCTTTGATAAATATTTTTTTTCTATTTTTTTTAAATTATAAAAAACAGTTTCATAAATAAATTTATAAATTACATTGGGTTTATGAAATTTAATTTCATTTTTAGTCGGATGAATGTTGAAATCAATATTATCAGGTGAAATTTCTAAATACAAAATAAATGATATATTTGTTTTTCCTATTGTTTCATGATAAGCAGAACGAACAGCTTTAAGAAAAATATTATTATAAATACATCGATTATTAACATAACAATATTGAATATTTTTTAATTCTTTGCATGCATATGGATGTGATATCCATCCAAATAAAATCATATTGTACTTATTTTTTTCTTTTACTTCCAGAAATTGATTAGCATCAGATATATTGAATATATCTTGTAATCTATGAATTTTATTATTTTTATTATTCACAGAATTATATTTAATAATTAATTTCTTGTTATGTTCAAGAGAAAAATTTACATAAAAATAGGATAAAGCTATTTTTCGAACTACTTCACAAATTTTTAAAAATTCTAGTTTTTTATTTTTTAAAAATTTAAGACGAACTGGCATATTATAAAATAAATTTTCTATTATAATAGTAGTACCTTGAGGATGTGCTATCGGTTGCAAAGGGATATAATTATTAGAAAATCCTTCTAAATATATCTTCCAAGCACAATCATTAAATTGAGTACAAGAAATCAAAGTTAATCTTGAAACAGCTCTAATACTAGCTAAAGCTTCGCCACGAAATCCGAAAGTAGTAAGTACATCTAAATCTGATAATGAAGTAATTTTACTTGTGGCATGATGGCACACTGCAAGTAATAAATCTTTTTTATTAATACCGCAACCGTCATCTTTTAAGATAATAGATTGAAACCCGCTTTTTTCGATGAAAATATTAATATTTTTTGATCCGGCATCTATACTATTCTCTATAATCTCTTTAACAACTGAAGCTGGACGTTCAATAATTTCTCCAGCAGAAATTTGACTTGATAAATCTTTTGGCAATACACGAATAGACATTACCTTATTCTCTAAATTTATATAAAATACTATTTATAAAAATTAAAATAATATCATATTAAATTCCTATAATTAAAAACAGTTTTACTGTCTACACAATTCAACTATTTTTTAAAATTGAATTATATTCTAAAATGATAGAATTAACTTCTTCACTATTTTCACATAAATTGCAAATTTTAATTAAAGTTTTTTTAAAACCCTGTTTTTTTATTAAAGATGCAATCTGTATTGATTCTAGATCATTTAAATTCTGATAAAAAAATGCTGATGCAATGCCTTTTACTAAATTAGAATAAGGTAGTTGATATTTAATAGTCCCTAGAAGGGGTTTAATTAAACGTTCTTCTTTTCCTAGTTTTTGTAGTGGATTTCTTGCTATTCTTTCAAGGTTGTCTGATAAAAAAGGATTTTTAAAACGTGAAAAAATTTTTTTGATGTAAGATAAGTGATCATTTTTATTAAATTTATAACGTTTTATTAATACTGATCCACTTTCTTCCATAGCAGATCTCACAATAAAACCTATTTTTTCATCTGAAGTCGCTTCTTGTATAGTTTTATATTTTTTTATTAAACCTAAATAAGCTGCTATAGCATGACCGGTATTTAATGTAAATAATTTTCGTTCTACAAATGCATTTAAATTATTACTCAGCTTCATGTCAATTATTTTTGGAATTCTTCCTTTAAATTGAGAGGCATTAACAATCCATTCTTTAAAGTCTTCGGCAACTAAAAATAAATAATCTTTTTTATTAACTAATGGTATAATTGTATCGATGCTACAATCTATAAAACCAATATATTCATTTAAATAATCATGATATTTTATTGGTAATTTTTTAAGAACTTCTTGTTTTAAAAAAGAACTAGCTTGAATTTTATTTTCACAAGCAATGATATTAAGTGGTTTGATAGACTTGTTTTTAATTTTGAGTTTTATTCCACGCATGATAACTAAAGCAATTTTATCTAATACACGCGGACCTACCGCAGTTGTAATTAAATCAACTATAGAAATTATTTTTATAATATTTGAATCATTAGAGTTTATAGCACTGACTCTTTTAACATCAACAATGTTTTTTGTAGTAGCACTTATTATTTGAACAGAATATTCTTTATTACGATTAATAGCATCTACTATCTCTTGATTTACATCAGAAAAAATAACGTTAAAACCAGATTGTGATAATGTTTTTCCAACAAAACCCCGACCAATATTTCCAGCTCCAAAATGTAGTGCTTGCATATAAGTAAGTCCAATAAAATTTTATAAAAAACTATTAGAAAATTAAATTTTTTCAGTAGTTAAAAGTGATAATGCTTCTTTTACACTAGTAGTATTGGATAACTTTTTAATTGTATCTTTATTGTCTAATACATTAGTAATATTACTAACTACCATAATATGTTCATTATTTTTCGCTGCAATTCCAATAACGAGATAAGCAATATCTTCTGCTTCTTCTCCAAAATGAACCCCATTAGGGAATTGACAAAAAATTATTCCAGTTCGTAATACAGAATCTTTTGCCTCAATAGTTCCATGTGGTAATGCTATTGATTCTCCCAACCAAGTAGAAGCTATTTTTTCTCTCTCTAGCATTGAATTAATATAATCAGATTTTACATAACCTTGCTTTACTAAATTATTTCCAACAATATTGATTGCTTCTTCTTTATTATTTGCATGTTGATTAAGAATAATATTCTCTTCAGTTAGATGAAATAAATTATATGATTTTTCTACATTATTAATATTGATAGCATTCTTATGATTATCATCTAAAAAAATTATATTTTCCATTAATTTTCGTATTAAATTATCATAAAAACTATTATTAAGAAAGTTTTTTAAAGATACATGCTTAGCATGTGGTGCATATTTTTGAGCTCGATGTGTTAGATTTTGATGTGTAATTACTAAATCTGCTTTTTTAGGTAATACATTAATTGCCATATTTAATACAGAAATATGAGTTAAATTAGCATTTTTTATTTTTTTACGTAGAATACTTGCACCCATGGCACTAGATCCCATTCCTGCATCACACGCCACAATAATCGTTTTAATTTTTCTATTAAATTGTAAAGTATGAAAACTGTCTTCTAATGTTTCTTGAACAAAAAGATCTTTATTTTTTTGTGTAGCATTTTTATCATCTTTTTTAAAAGTGTAAAAAAAATTATATTTTAACAATACGGCAGCACTTAAAAAAGAAATAATAAAAGAACAAAAAATAGAAAGAATATTAGAAAAATATAAATCTTTAGGAGTCATGGCTAGAATAGATAAAATAGAACCTGGTGACGCAGCTGAAATCAAACCACCATGTAATAAAACAAGCATGAAAATACCACTCATGCCACCTAAGATAAGAGCAAAAATTAATTTTGGTTTAATTAAGACGTAAGGAAAATAAATTTCATGAACTCCTCCTAAAAATTCGATAATTGCTGCTCCTCCAGAAGATTTACGAAGTTCACCTTTTCCGAAAAAAAACCATGCTATTAACACACCTAATCCTGGACCTGGATTAGATTCAATTAAAAAAAATATAGAACTACGTTTTTCTAATGCATCTTGAATGCCTAAAGGAGAAAAAATTCCATGATTAATAATATTATTTAAAAAAAATATTTTAGATGGTTCTATTATAATAGAAATAAGAGGTAATAAATTATAAGATACAATAATTTTTATTAATTTTCCTAAAATATGAGAAGTCCATTCAATAAATGGTCCAATTGTAAAAAATGAAAGTACTGCTAATAATATTCCACAAATAGCAAGAGAAAAATTATTCACTAACATTTCAAAACCATTTTTTATTTTATTTTCTATTTTGCTATCAAAATATTTTATAGTCCATCCACCTAAAGGTCCTGCAATCATGCCACCTAATAACATCGGTATATCAGTACTGGTAATAACTCCTATAGTGGTTATACTACCGACTAAACTTCCTCTTAAACCAGAAACTAAACCGCCTCCAGTATATCCAATTAAAATAGGTAAAAGATAGAAAATTATAGGTGATATTAATTTTTCTAAAGTTTTATTAGGGTGCCATCCTAATGGCATAAATAAAGCAGTCATTATTCCCCATGCAATAAAAATACTTATATTAGGCATAATCATGCTGCTTAAAAATCGACCAAAATTTTGTATTTTCAATTTAATTAATATAAACATAATAACCACTCATATTCTTAAAAAAATAAAATTTTTAAAATAATTTAAAAGTAAAATATTAATTATTGAATTATTAATTCAATTAGATGAAAAGAAATGTTTAACTAATATATCAATATTACTTAAAGAAAATTTTTAATACATTTTTTAATTTGAATATTTTTCTAAATCATAACATTTTTATATTATAAAAGATTTATAAAATTTAATAAGACCTTCAGTTGAAGAATCATAAAACTGATCTTTAATATCACCATGTAAATAATTATAAATATTTTTAGATAATTTTTTTCCTATTTCAACACCCCACTGATCAAAACTAAAAATATTTAATATATAGCCTTGAACAAAAATTTTATGTTCATATAAAGAAATCAACGCTCCTAAAGTATAAGGAGTAATCTTTCGAATTAAAATTGAATTAGTAGGCTGGTTCCCCTTACATATTTTAAAAGGTAAAATTTTACTTGAATTATTCTTGTTCTTTTTTAATAATTTTGATTCATCTATACAATCATCTCTAGATTGACCAAAAGCTAATGCTTGTGTTTGAGCAAAAAAATTAGATACTAATTTTATATGGTGATTGTCTAAATTATTATGTGAAAAAACTGATGCAATAAAATCACAGGGAATTAATTTAGTTCCTTGATGTATTAACTGATAAAATGCATGTTGACCATTGGTACCAGGTTCCCCCCATATAATAGGTCCAGTCTGGTAAGTTATTTTCTTTCCATTCCTATCAATTGATTTACCATTAGATTCCATATTAGATTGTTGAAAATATGCAGAAAAACGATGCATATATTGATCATATGGAAATATTGCTTCTGTTTCAGAATTAAAAAAATTAGTATACCAAATACTAATTAAAGCTAATAAGATAGGAATATTTTCATTATAATTAGAATTGTAAAAGTGATTATCCATAGAATGAGCTCCATCTAAAAATTTCTCAAAATTATCAAATCCAATCGATAATATTATAGATAATCCTGCTGAAGACCATAATGAAAAACGTCCACCTACCCAATCCCAAAATTTAAAAATATTATTAATATTAATTCCAAAATTTAGAGCATTTTTTATATTTGCTGATGAAGCAAAAAAGTGTTTTTCTAAAGCATTTGTATCTTTTGCATGATGTAAAAACCATTTTTTTGCACTATATGCATTCGTGATAGTTTCATCTGTTGTAAATGTTTTAGACGCAATTAAAAAAATAGTTCTTTCAGGATTTATTTTCTTTAAAACTTCAATTAGATGAGTACCATCTATATTTGAAACAAAATGCATATTTAAATGATTTTTATATGGACGTAATGCTTCACTAACCATATAGGGTCCTAAATCAGATCCACCAATACCAATATTTACAATATCAGAAATAGATTTTCCTGTATAACCTTTCCATTGACCATTGATAATACAATTTGAAAAATTTTTCATTTTTTCAAGTGAATTATTTATCTCCAACATAACATTAGAATTATTAACCATAATAGGACGATTACTTCTATTACGCAACGCGATATGTAATACAGCACGATCTTCTGTTTGATTTATTTTCGCTCCGGAAAACATTAATTTTATTCCAGATTTTACATCAGTTTCTTTAGCCAAATTTAATAAATAGATCAAAGTTTCATCATTAATACGATTTTTTGAAAAATCAATTAACATTTCATTTTCAAATACAATTGAAAATTTTTTAAATCGATTTAAATCATTTCTAAAAAGATCTCTTAAGTGGGTATTTTTAATTTTGTTAAAGTGATTTTTTAAATCTTGATAAGATTTAGTCTCATTAAAATTTATATTTTTCATTAAAGAATTATTCTCCTTCAACTGGTATGATAATTTTTTATGTAATAAGAAATATTTTAAATAATATATTTATAATTAAAAAGTTTAATATATAATTAATATATATAATATAAACATTAAATAAAAAATACGATAGAAAATCGTAAATTAATAATTCAAAAATTAAATTTCAAAAGAATGTTTAATAATATAGAAAGAATATGAAAATCAATAGAACAAATTTAATTTGGATAGATCTGGAAATGACTGGACTTGACCCTAAAATACATCGCATTCTTGAAATTGCCACATTAATTACAGACATTAACTTAAATATAATTTCAGAAGGTCCAGTTATTCCTATATACCAAAAAAAAGAGCAGATTTTACTTATGGATCAGTGGAATACAAAAACCCATCAAAAAAATGGACTAATAAAGCGTGTTGAACAAAGTTTATACAACGAACAAAAAGCAGAGTCTGAAACTATACTTTTTTTAAAAAAATGGGTGCCTATTCAATCATCTCCAATTTGCGGAAATAGTATTGCTCAAGATCGAAGATTTTTATTTCAATATATGCCGAAATTAGAAAATTATTTTCATTATCGATATATAGATGTTAGTACTCTTAAAGAATTAGCTTACCGTTGGAATCCATCAATATTTAATAAATTTAAAAAAAAACATAATCATAAAGCATTAGAAGATCTTCATGAATCTGTAATGGAGCTAAATTTTTATAAAAAAAATTTTTTAAAATTTAAATAAAATTATTTTTTTAGAAAAGAAAGCTTGAAAAATTTGTTGTATATATATAAAATAAATTAATAATTTAAAATTAAAATTTTTATATTTTTGCGGGAATAGCTCAGTCGGTAGAGCACAACCTTGCCAAGGTTGGGGTCGCGAGTTCAAATCTCGTTTCCCGCTCCAATCATATCATTCAAAACATTATTCAAAATATTTTTTTAGATTTAATCTAAAAAAAGTAAAATATATAAAAATACAAAATTCAGGAAAATTTATGATTTTTCATTCTTATAAATGGATAGTATTTTTTATCTTTTTAGTAACATTTCCCACTGAAGCTAAAGATAATATTTTCTCTAAAAAAAACAGCTCAAAAACAATAGAAAATTTTTTTTTAATAAAATCAATGTTAAAAAAGAACTATGTAAAAATAGTAATAATACAAATTCATTAAAAAAAATCATTATAATAATAGATGCAGGGCATGGTGGATACGATCCTGGAGCAATTGGCATTCAAGGAATACAAGAAAAAAAAATAAATATCGCAATAGCACTGCGACTTCAAAAATTACTAAATGATAACAGTATGTTTCATACAATTCTAACTCGTAGTAATGATTCTTATCTTTCACTAAAAAAAAGAAAACAATTTATAAATAAAAACCACGTAAATTTTTTAGTATCTATTCACGCCGATTCTTCTAAAAAACAATATGTATCAGGAGCTTCTGTTTGGATTGTATCAAAAACTAGAATTAATCGTGAAATTGACAATTACTTAAAAAAAAAATCACCGATAGTTTTTTCTCAAAAAATTGAAAAAATATTTAACGAAAATAAAAATGATATTTATTTAAAAAAAACTATTTTAGAATTACAAACTAATAACTTTCAAAAAATAGAGTTAGATGTATCTAACAAAATATTAGAACAGCTTGAAAAAAATACAAAATTAAATAAAACATATCCAAATTACGCCAGTTTAGGTATATTAAGCTCTATTAACACGCCCTCCATATTAATAGAAACCGGTTTTATTACAAATTTTTTAGAAGAAAAGAAATTGAGAACTACAGAACACCAAGATAAAATTGCTTATTCGATTTATTTAGCTCTCAAGAATTATTTTAATAACTCATCTTAATTTTGAAAAATAAATATATTTCAAATATTAATTTTATTATTAAGCATCTTAATTACAAAATTCAAGATGCTTAATTCTTAAAAAAATCCATAATAAAACAAAGAATAATTTTATTTTAATTCTTTTTTAATAAATTTAAAACGCTTTTTAAATCTTTCAACACGTCCTCCAGTATCAATTACTCTTTGTTTTCCTGTATAGAATGGATGACACTTTGCACATATATCTAGATTTATATTTTGATTAATAGTAGAAAAAACTTCAATTATGTTTCCACAAGAACAAGTAGCTGTTATCTTGGAATAGAAAGGGTGGATTTTTTTTTTCATATAAAGCATTCCTAATTTAATTTTAAATATATATATATATTGATTATACGAGTATTAGTATATTAATACTAAAAAATTATCAATTTTTATTCATAAAACATAATATGCAGAAAATATATGTATGATAATAAAAAAAAAATTAAATTCATGTATTTTAATAAAAAAAATAATAAAAATAAAAAATTAAATTTGTACATATATTTAATTTTAATATGTATATTTATTTTTTTTATTTATTCGAATATAAACTTGAATATATCTTCTACAATAAAAAGTAATAATATTGAAAAAGACACTAAACATGATAATCAACTACCTCCTAAACCGAAGGAAAAATGGAAATATATTCATAAACTAGAAAATTTATAAAAATACATGTTTTTTTAAATAGAATAGATTACATTTCTAATATATTTTTTTAATAAAAAAAACATTTTAAAAATACAATATATCCAGAAAGCATATACTATTGAAAAAATAGTTAATTACATCTTATATAAAGCTATTTTATTATTGAGAAACAATATATGAGAAATAAAAATATTATTTTAAAGAGGCTTTTCTTGTGACTACAATATTAAGCGTAAGATTAAAAAATAAAGTAGTAATTGGAGGTGATGGACAAGCAACTCTAGGCAACACAATCATGAAAAGTAATGTAAAAAAAATCAGATCTTTATATCATGAACAAGTAATTGCTGGTTTTGCAGGAGGAACTGCAGACGCATTTACTTTATTTGAAATGTTTGAAAAAAAATTAGCGATGTATCAAGGACAATTACAACGCGCAGCTATTGAATTAGCAAAAGATTGGCGATCTGATAGAATGCTACGAAAACTTGAAGCTTTATTAGCCGTTGCTGATAAAGAAAGTTCGTTAATTATCACAGGAAATGGAGACGTAATACAACCTGAAGATGATTTAATAGCTATAGGATCAGGTGGTTCTTATGCCCAATCTTCTGCTCGAGCGTTAATCGAAAATACTAGTTTAGATGCAAATGAAATTGTAAAAAAATCATTAAACATCGCAGCTAATATTTGTATATATACAAATCATACTTTCACTATAAAAGAACTATTTTCGGAAAAATAAGGATTATCTCTATGTCTGAAATGACTCCTCCTCAAATTGTTTCTGAACTTGATAAATTTATTATTGGTCAAGAAAAAGCAAAAAGAGCCGTGTCTATTGCATTAAGGAATCGTTGGCGCCGTATGCAGTTAAATAGTGAACTTCGTCATGAAATCACTCCTAAAAACATTTTAATGATTGGACCTACAGGAGTAGGTAAAACAGAAATAGCAAGACGTTTAGCTAAATTAGCAAACTCTCCTTTTATTAAAGTCGAGGCGACTAAATTTACTGAAGTAGGATATGTTGGTAAAGAAGTAGATTCAATCATTCGCGATTTAACTGATGCTGCAATAAAAATGATTCGAATTAAAAACATCGAAAAAAATAAAACTCAAGTAGAAGCAATAGTGGAAGAGAAAATATTAGATGTTCTTGTTCCCACACCAAAAAAAAATTGGGCCGAAAACGAAAAAAATGAAAGTCTTTTAAAAACAATTCAAACATTTCGAAAAAAATTAAGAGAAGGTGTTTTAGATGAAAAAGAAATAGAGATAAATGTATTGGCAACTACTATGGGAGTTGAAATAATGGCGCCTCCAGGAATGGAAGAGTTAACCAGTCAACTACAATCTTTATTTCAAAATTTAGGAGGACATAAAAAAAATAATAGACGTCTAAAAATTAAAGATGCTATTGCACTATTAACAGAAGAAGAAGCAGCTAAATTAATTAATCAAGAAGAGATCAAAAAAGAGGCTATTCATGCTGTCGAACAAAATGGTATAGTTTTTATTGACGAAATTGATAAAATATGTAAAAGAGGTGATTCTTCTGGACCGGATATTTCTCGAGAGGGTGTTCAAAGAGATTTACTGCCATTAGTTGAAGGATGCACAGTATCTACTAAACATGGAATGGTTAAAACAGATCATATTTTATTTATTGCATCTGGAGCATTTCAAACATCTACACCTTCCGACTTAATTCCTGAACTACAAGGACGTCTTCCAATTAAAGTTGAATTGCAAGCACTTACTATTGATGATTTTGAAAAAATTTTAACTGAACCTACAGCATCTATCACTGCGCAATATAAGGCACTTATGGAAACAGAGGGTGTTTATATTAATTTCACAAAAGAAGGAATACGTAATATCGCAGAAGCTGCTTGGAAAGTTAATGAATCTATGGAAAATATTGGAGCCCGTCGATTACATACTGTATTAGAAAAATTAATGGAAGATATATCTTTTAATGCCAGCGATAATAAAGGCAATACAATTGAAATTAATTCAAATTATGTAGGAGAACATTTGGACCAATTAGTATCTAATGAAGATCTTAGTCGTTTTATTTTATAATTCTTATTGAAAATATTTATCCATTATTATTTTTTTATGAAATGGATGAATATTTTTTTATATTATAAAAAATAAATGTAAATTAATTTATAAGTTACTCTTGAAAAAAAAAAATAAGACCTTACTATAAGGTAAGATATTTTTTAATGTTTTATATGTAAATTTTTAAATTATATATATTTTATAATAAAAAAATATTTAAGAGGAATTTTCTTATGTCTTATCGCTCTTTTTCATTTACCCCTAATTTTAATAATCAAGATATTTTTTCAAATAGATTCAATCAAATTGATAAAATGTTCAGCACTTTAACTGGAGAAAAACCAATATCTGACACACCAGCATATAATCTTTATCAAATAAATGAAGCTCAATATCAATTAACACTTAGCATTCCTGGGTATAAAGAAGAAGAATTAGATATATCGGTGCATAATAATCAATTATCTATTCAAGGAAAGAAACAAGATGATAAAAAATGTAATAATCAAGAATATCATAAATGGTTACATAAAGGTATAATGATTAATAATTTCTCTTTAAATTTTAATTTAGATCATAAAATCAAAGTCAAAAAAGCAGAGTTATCTTTAGGTTTATTAAAATTAGATTTTGAATGCAATATTCCAGAAGAAGAAAAACCTAAAAAAATTTTGATTAATAGTCCTAATGATAATAAAAAACTTGATAAAAAATAAAATCGTAAAAAAAATAAAAAATCATTGTACTTATACCAGTGTAAGTACAATGATTTAATGAAAATGATTGAGAATAATCATGAATCCTTGGATTAACGCTGATATTATAAAAGTAAAAAGATGGACTGATAATTTGTTTAGTCTTTTTTTAAATGCATCTATCGAACCCTTTCATGCAGGACAATTTACAAAATTAGCTTTGTACAACAGCAATTCTTTAAACCGAAAAAAGATTCAAAGAGCATACTCATTTGTTAATGCTCCTAGTGAAAAAAATTTAGAAATTTACATTGTCCGTGTACTAAATGGAGAGTTAAGTAATCTTTTATATAATCTTCAAAGTGGAGATCAAATTTTTATCAAAAAAAAATCGTTTGGTTTTTTTATTATAGATGAAATACCAGATTGCGAAATATTATGGATGTTTGCGACAGGTACTGCAATTGGTCCTTATTGTTCAATTTTAAAAGAAGGGAAAAATATTGACAGATTTAATCATATTGTTTTAATACATGCAGTAAAATATCAGCATGAATTAACTTATTTACCTCTAATGAAAGAACTGCATGAAAAATATAATGGAAAATTAAAAATTCAAACTATTACTAGTCGAGAAAAAAATAAAAACTCTTTAACTGGAAGAATACCTTTTTTATTAAAAAATCAAACATTAGAAAAACATATTGGTTTTTCAATAGATTCTCAAACCTCACATGTTATGTTGTGTGGAAATCCCTTGATGGTAAAAGATACATTTTTATTTCTAAAAAATCACAGAAACATGGAAAAACATCTGCGTCGAAAAAAAGGTAATATTACAATGGAAAATTATTGGTAAAATGTTCTTTTAATTTTTAACAACGATCTAATGGAAAAGCAATAACATCATTAATATTTTTTTTGTTCAAAATCAACATAATTAATCGATCTAAACCCATTGCCACTCCTGAACAAGGAGGTAACCCATAAGACAAAGCATTTAAAAATAAATTATCTATTTTTTGCACTGGAAGATTCATAGAAAAACGTTCTGCATTATCTTTAATAAAACGTTTTTTTTGTTCATTTGGATCTGTAAGTTCGTAAAAACCATTCCCTAATTCTATTCCCTTATAGAAGATTTCAAATCTTTCTGATACACGAGAATCTTTTAGATTAATAGCAGCAAGAGATGCTTGTTCTGAAGGAAAATAATAAACAAATAAAGGTTTTTCTTTTCCTATATTAGGTTCTATATTTAATGTAAATAATATTTGTATAAATTTATTTATATTAGTTTCAAAACCAGTTAAATGATCTAAATTTAATTTTTTAGATATTTTATGCAATTCTGATAGATTAGTACATAAAGGATCTATTTTAAAAAATTCTATAAATAAATCTTGATAAGAGATTTTATCTGATCTATCACATTTTAAAATGACTTGAAGAAATTCATCTATCTCTTTAATAAATTCTTTCATTGAATAAAAAGGTTGATACCATTCAATCATAGTAAATTCGGGATTATGATATCGACCTAGTTCTTTATTTCTAAAACTACGGCAAATTTGATATATAGGTCCACTTTCTGATGCCAACAAACGTTTCATATGATATTCTGGACTAGTTATTAACCATAGTTTTAATTTGTCTACATTGTTCAATGAAATATATTTAGTATCAAATGATACTAAATTCACATCAGTAACTGTTGACTGTGATAAAATTGGTGTTTCTACTTCAAGAATATTTTTTTTAGAAAAAAATAGACGAATATTAGAGATAATTTTTGATCTTTTAATTAAATTTTTTATAGAAGCGCTAGGTTTCCAGTTTTTTTTTTTCATCTTAATTTTCTTTAAAAATTTATTAGAGTTTAGAAAAATTAATTATAAACAGAACAAAAAACAAAAAATATGAATAAAACCGCAATATATCCAGGTACATTCGATCCGATTACATACGGACATTTAGACATTATAACACGTGCAACAAAAATATTTGATAGTATAACTATTGCAATTTCTAGTAATTTCAAAAAAAAACCCATTTTTAATTTAAAAGAACGAATAGAGTTAACCCGAACAGTTACATTACATCTTAAAAATGTAAAAAAAATACTTGGGTTTAATGATTTACTTGCTAATTTAGCAAAAAAAGAAAAAGCTAATATTTTAATTAGAGGAGTTAGAACAATATTTGATTTTGATTATGAAATAAAATTAGCTGCTATAAACAAACAAATTTATCCAGATTTAGATAGTATATTTTTACTTTCTTCTAAAGAAGTTTCGTTTATATCTTCATCTTTCGTTAAAGAAATAGCAAAATATAAAGGTGATATTAAGCCATATCTTCCTAAAGAAGTTCATTCTGCATTATTAAAAAAACTTAATAACGTTTCTAAAAAGTAAAAGTATTTTTATTAAAAATAGCAGGGATATTATACGCCCTGCTATTCACTTAATAATTACATATTTATGAAAAAATATATAATGTCTATTTTATAAAATATGAATATTTCATTATTGGTAAATTGTCTGGTGGAAGAACTATAGTTGCACGTATTCCAAAAGATCTATATTTCTGAACATAGTTATTATTATCATTTATATTTAAATCGGATAAGTTAGTAGCAACTAATTTAATGGAACCATCATTTAAAAAATCTATTTTATAAATATTTCTTAAATTTTTTACTTGATATTGACTAATTTCTGGATGTTCAGACACTAATTGAAGATAAGATTGATATATAAATTTTTGATTTGCATACGTAGAAATTAATTTTTGCGAATCTATATTTGGTACTATTTTCTTAAAATCACTTAATGTTTGATTTCGATTATTAACAGGAATGACATGATCATTTATTATAAAAATAAATGGATTGGAATCAGTCATAAATGTTTTATCTAAATTATTAGATAACTTTAAAGATTCATAGCTTTTTTGAAAATTTTTAATTGTAGCCCGAATATTATGAAATGAATTTAATTGATCTGAAACTTTCCATTCACTGTCATTAATAAAATTATGATAATAAGATTCTTGAACATCTTTATTCATTCTTTTTCTAAAATTTTTATCTGTTTTTAATATGTTTTTTCTTCCTTCTAAATCAAAATTTTCATCTAATCTTTCAAAAGGATGAAAATTATTTCGATTATTAGGTTTAGGTGTAACATTAAAAAGATCAGGAAATGAACTTTGATATCCAGGATGACGTGTATTCCCGTTAAATTCGTTAATAATTTTTATTTTTCCTTGATATCTAATTTTTTCAATAATAGCTCTCATGTAAACTTTTGAAGATTCAATAGTTCTTTTAAGATCTTCGATATGTTTAGATAAAGAAATAACAGACTCTGCGCTGGAATCCGATTTTTCATCGCTATCATTAGATAAAAAAAATATTTTTTTAAACGTTGTACCATTGAATAAATTAATTGTTTCTTGTTTAATAGTTTCAAAAGTATTTACAACGGTATCCTGCATTTTTTCAAGGATATTTTCAGCTATTTCTAAAAAATCAAAATCTAAGAATTCTTTATTAGAACATTCTTTTTGATCGTCAAGAAAATTTAAATGGGATTTTTCAGGAATTTTTTTTTATGAGTGTATTTTGAATTGTTTGATTGTTTGTATCTATATCATACTTTTTAAGAATATTTTTTTCTATTTTTTTTTGCATTATATCCAATAAAAATAAAGAATTTTTATATGAATTTTCTAATTCAATTAACTTTTTTTTATCTTGAAAAGTATTTAATTCTTTAGAATTATAATGATTGCTAACATTAGTTTTTTGAAGTTTATTTATTTTTTTTTTTATTTTTAACATTTCTTTTATAGCATCTTGAGACATCTCTATTTTATTTAGATTGTTTTTATTTACTATATCTATGTTAGATAAAAAATTAGATGACATAATATTTTTGTCCTTTATATGAATTATTTTTTAACATGTTTTTTATACAACATATTTTGTTAAACTTAAATTATATAAAAAATTGTTAATTTGCATTATAATTGAATTTTTCTAAAAGTCAATTATTAATTTTAAAAAATAAAAAAGATAAAAAATATGAAAGTATATTTAGAATTTCAGTCTTATAATGAAAGAATATATAACTTAATCAACTTACTTAAATTAGAACATGATGAAAATGCTTCTATATCTTTAATAATGAATCGTGACTCATTAGAATTATATAATCGTGAAAATACGAAACAAAAACCTATAAAAGTTGATTTTACTTCAAAAAAAAATAATTATCGATGTTTTCATTTTAAAAAAAAAAATGAAGTCTTATCTAAAGTTATAGGAATAAAAAAATCTTATTTTCCTTCTATACTAGATGTTACTGCCGGTTTAGGTAATGATGCTTTTATGTTTTCTTTTTTAGGATGTCAAGTTACAATGATAGAGCGAAATCCAATAGTTGCTGCTTTATTAAAAGATGGTTTGCAAAGAGGGTATGAAGATAAAAAAATAGGTTATTGGTTAAAAAAAAGACTTCATTTAATAGTAGAAGATAGTTTTAATATGTTTAAAATGCCTATTTCACAACCAGATATAATTTATTTAGATCCAATGTATCCTTCTCATCATAAAAAATCTTTACCTAAAAAAAATATGCAGATTTTTAGAAAATTAATAGGATATGATTTTAATACTGAAAAATTATTAAATATTTCTAGAAAATTAGCAAAAAATAGAATTATTGTAAAACGCCCCAATTATGCAAAACCTTTATCCGAAGATAAAGTGAATTTTATTGTTACGACAAGAAATCATCGTTTTGATATATATCAACCTTTTTAAAATAACAGGAGTACATATATTTTGCACGTACCCCTATTTAAAATTTCTAAGTACTTTTAATTATTTATATTAAAAATAGCGCCATCCAATATAAAAATCCAGATAATAAAATTGAAACAGGTAAAGTTAACATCCATGCTAAAGCTATATTTTTAACAGTTTTCATTTGAATTCCATCACCATCAATCAACATAGTACCTGCAACCGAAGATGAAAGTATATGTGTAGTAGAAACTGGTATACCTGTATAACTCGCTATTCCAATAGAAAAAGAAGCTGTTATTTGTGCTGACATAGCTTGTGCATATGTCATTCTTTTTTTTCCTATTTTTTCACCGATAGTAACTACTATACGTTTCCAACCTATCATTGTTCCTATTGATAAAGATAACGCGACAATTAATATAATCCACATAGGTGCATATTCAATTGTTTTAAGTATTATTTTTTTACTGTCTATTAAAAAATATTTCTCTTTAGAACTAACGTTAGAAGATTTCACTGTTCTGTCAATTGACTCGGAAATATACAATAAAAAATGACGTAATTGAAATCTTTGTTTAAGACTTAGTTTATTATAGTTAGATATATTTTTTAATAATAATTTAGTACTTTGAATATTTTTTATAAAATCATAAAATTGAGAGTTTGTAACTGAATTATTCGTTTCATTTAATGTGTTAGTAGTCTTTTTTAAATAGTATTCTTCTAAATTATTTAGTGTTTTTTTCGTATAATTTATTTCATATTTATCAGCATGTAAATTTACTAAAAAAGAAGCAGGAGCAATTCCTATAAGTACAAGCATTATTAATCCAATTCCTTTTTGTCCATCATTTGCACCATGAGCATAACTAACTCCAATAGATGATAAAATAAGCGCTATTCTAATTAATAATGGTGGTATTTTTTTACCGTCTATTTTTTCTCGTTCTAATGGTGTCATATGAATACGATAAAAAATCTTATTGTTTTTTAAAAAATATCGTAGTAAAAAAATTAAGCCCCCAGCTATTATTAATCCAATGATAGGAGAAAAAATAAGAGATAAAAAAACACTTGTCATCTTAGGAATATTGAGCGCATCTAATAAAGATGAACCTGTCACTATTGCATTTGTTAAACCTATTCCAATAATTGCTCCAATTAAAGAATGTGAACTCGATGCGGGTAAACATAAATACCATGTAAATAAGTTCCAAATTATAGCTGCTAATAACATTGAAAAAACCATAGAAAGAGCATTTTTAGAAGTAGTATTTAATAATAAATCATTTGGTAATAAATGAACAATTGCATACGCAACAGTTAAACCTCCTAATAAAACACCCATAAAATTGAAAAAACCAGACATTATAACTGCAATATGCGCAGATATTGCTCGAGTATATATTAAAGTTGATACTGCATTCGCTGTATCATGGAAACCATTAATAGCTTCATAAAATAAAACAAAAAATAAAGCTAAAAAAATCCATAAACTATGATTCAAATCAGAACAAGAAAATAAATATAGCATAATCTTTAAGCCGTTTTGATGAATTGAACTAAGTTTATTATCTGTGAGAAACTATGTTTGAGGAAAGTAAAATATAAATTTTATTTTATACACTATAAAAAAATATATTAGCTAGCAATATAATAATATTTTTATAAATATTACTAAATTTTTTTTAACAATTTTTACTTCTTAATTTAAAAGATAAAAAAACTCCAAGAAATAACATTAATATAATAAAAATAGAAATTCCAAGCCATTGCATATGAAACCAAAAAAAACCACCAAATGTACCAAACACACTAGAACCTAAATAATAAAAGAACAAATACAAAGATGTAGCCTGAATTTTAGCAATATTTGCATATGAACCAACCCAACTACTAGCAGTAGAATGAGATGCAAAAAAACCACCAGAAAAAATTATTAAACCTAAAATTACTATTAATAATTGATTGTATTGTGTAATAAAAACACCAAGTATCATCAAAAATAATGATGCGATAAGAATATTGTTTCTATGGTATTTGCTAATTAACATACCAGCTTTAGGAGAACTATATACTCCAGTTAAATAAATAATAGATAATAAACCTATACTAGATGGACAAAGAAAAAAAGGTTCTAACATTAAACGATAGCCAATATAATTAAAAATAGTGACAAAACTACCCATTAATATAAATCCTATGACAAATAAAATAAATAATAATGGATTTTTTAATTGTAAATAAAAACGATTTAAAAATTTATTAAGATCAATAGAAATTGATGAAAAGTTTTTAGAGGGAGGTAAAAAATATAAAAAAAAAGAAGATGATATTAATGAGAATAAACCAATAATCATTAATGAAATATTCCAAGAAAATTTTTCTGCTAAAATACTGCTTAATAACCTTCCTGAAAAACCACCTATAGTATTTCCGCTAATATATAAACCCATACAAAAAGATAAGGAATTAGGATGTATTTCTTCACTAATATATGTCATGGCAACAGCTACAACACCACTTAAAGCCAAACCAGTTAATGAACGTAATAAAACAATACTTGTCCAACTATTCATCATTGAACATATAATAGTTAATATTGCAGCGATAAACAAAGAAGTAGACATAATTGATTTTCTACCAATTACATCAGATAAAGGCCCGGTAAAAAGCATTCCTAAAGCCATTGTGATAGTTGCTGCAGAAAGAGATAAACTACTTTCGGCAGGAGTTAAAAAAAATTGTTTAGAAAATATTGGTAAAATTGATTGTACGCAATACAAAATAGAAAAAGTAGCAAAACCACCTGAAAACAGAGCTAAAATCACTTGATTAAATTTTTTTGTATTTTTTTTTATATATTGTTTTTTTAGCGAGTCTTTTTTATTTTCTAATAAAATCAAAATATAACCTCTTTGTTAGTAAGAAAATAGTTTATATATATATACAACCATCATAAACATGTTCTGCAGGTCCTATCATATAGAGAGAAGTTCCAAAACCTTTCCACATTATAATTAATTTTCCACCCAATAATTCAACTTTAACAATATTAAAGAGTAATTTTTGTGCGATACCCATTGCAACTGCAGCACAAGCGGCACTTCCACAAGATTGTGTTTCACCTACATCACGTTCATATACTCTTAACTTAATATGATTTTTATTGATAATTTCTATAAAACTTACATTTATACCTTCTGGGAACATTGAATTTTCTGCTATACGTTTACCAATAATTTTCACGGGAGCATTTTTAATGCATTCTACTTTAATAATACAATGAGGATTGCCCATAGACACTAAACCACAGATTAAATTTTCACTATGAAGTTTTATTGAAAAATTTTTGCATGAATTTTTTTTTAGTAAAGAGAAATCATAAAATTTAAAATCAGGTTCATTCATATTGACTTTAATTCTATTTTTAAGTAGAAACTCAATAATTAAATGTTTTTTTTTAGTACTAACCAAAATTTTATTTTTATTAGTTAATTTTTTTAATAATAAAAAAAGACCAAAACATCGAGCACCATTTCCACATTGCTCAACTTCATTACCATTAGAATTAAAAATTCGGTAATGAAAATCAAATAACTCATTAGTTGATTTTTCTATAAGTAATAATTGATCAAAACCAATCCCAGTATATCGATTAGATAATTTTTTTATCATAAATGATGATAAAATAAAATTTTCTTTAATACAATTAATAACCATAAAATCATTACCTAATCCATGCATTTTAGAAAAATGTATTTTTTTTTTATTGTTGTAATATAAGTTCATTTTGCCTCTTAATAATCATTTGATGATTTTATAATATTATTTTCTGATAGTCTTAATATTTTAATATTACGT
The DNA here is from genome assembly GCF_005082585.1 of Buchnera aphidicola (Sitobion avenae). NCBI lineage: Bacteria > Pseudomonadati > Pseudomonadota > Gammaproteobacteria > Enterobacterales > Erwiniaceae > Buchnera > Buchnera aphidicola. Next base: position 618,971 of record NZ_CP034855.1, read on the forward strand.
TAATTATTCAATTTAAAAAATAAGATAATATTTATTATGTAAATTTGATTATTTTTATTTTTTATAATTTGTTATAATAAAATTTAAATTAAGGACTATTTTATGAAAAAAAAAATAACTTTTCAAAAAGAAAATAAAAATTTTTATATATTAGTAAACGATTTGTTTTTAAAAATAGAAGATAATTTAAATTTATATGATAATGAAATTGATCTTGATTATCAGATTCAAGATTATGTCATGACTATTACTTTTAACAAAAAAAGTTTAATAATAATTAATAAACAAGAATCATTACAACAAATCTGGTTAGCTACAAAAAAAAATGGATATCATTTTAATTATAAAAATAATCAATGGATCTGCAATCGTAGTGGTGAAAATTTTTGGAAAATTTTTGAAAATGCATGCTCTGTTCAATCTAATAAAATTTTAATTTTTTCTAAAAAATAATATTTATTTAATGAAAAAATATATACATATAAAAAAATGATAATATTTTGCGTTTTTACTAATATAAAAAAATATTTTTATTTCACATAATTATAAAAAATATATCTATATTAATATGAATTTTAATATCTATAAAAAAACACTAAGAATTGCAACTAGAAAAAGCCCATTAGCCTTAGAACAAACTAAATATGTTCAAAAAAAAATACTATCTTTATATCCAGATTTGAATATAAAATTAGTACCTATTGTTACTCATGGAGATAATATTTTAAATCAATCTCTTTCAAAAATTGGAGGAAAAGGTTTATTTATTAAAGAACTAGAACGCGCTCTACTTGAAAACAAAGCAGATATTGCAATTCATTCTATGAAAGATCTGCCAGTAAATATCACAAAAGAATTATCTTTAGTTAGTATATGTAAAAGAGGAAATGCTTTAGATTCACTAGTTTCTAATAATTATGAATCAATCAATAAGTTACCTAAAGGAGCTACAGTCGGCACTTCTAGTTTAAGAAGACAATGTCAATTAATTACGTATCGTCCAGATTTAATTGTTTCTCCTTTAAGAGGTAATATAGGGACTCGATTAAATAAATTAGATCAAGGCAAATATGATGCAATTATTCTTGCTACTGAAGGATTGAATAGATTAAATCTAAAAAATAGAATTACTCAAATTATACCTGCGGAGTTATCTCTACCTTCATGTGGTCAAGGTGCTATTGGTATTCAATCTAGACTACATGATAAAAAAGTTCTATTTTTTTTATCTCATCTTAATCATATTAATACTGTTATTGAAATTAATGCAGAAAGAGCATTTTGTAGAAAATTAGAATCGGGATGTCAAATTCCGATTGGAAGTTATGCTGTTTTAAAAAAAAATAAAATTTGGTTAAGAGGATTGGTAGGTTCACCTAACGGTAAAACAATATTAAAAGGAGAAAGAATAGGTTCGTATAACACAGGAGAAAAGATGGGATATTCACTTGCTGATGAATTGCTTAGAAATGGAGCTAAAAATATTCTTAACAATCTTCATGTTAAACAATTTTATTATATATGAAAATACTAGTAATACGACCCTCTCCTACAGGAGAAGAGTTAGCAAATGATCTAAATAGCATTGGCATACCTTCTTGGCATTTTTCATTGTTTGATTTTTGTCCAAGCTCCAGTTCAATTAGTTTATCAAAAAAAATTAATATATTATATCAATCAAAAATTATTCTTATTTTTTCTAAAAAATCTGTTTATTATACAAATTTATATTTGAAGAAAAATAATTTAAAGTGGCCTTTTCATGCAAGATATTATGCTATTGGGGAAAGTACTGCTTTTTTTCTCTACAACTATATAAAAAAAAATTTTTTTTCCTACAAAAAAAGAAAATAGTGAAGAATTATTAAAAATATTATATAAAGATAAAATAAAAAATAGCAGAATAACTTTATTACAAGGAGAAAACGGACGAAAACTAATAGAAAAAAAATTAAAAAAAGAAGGTTTTAAAGTTTGTTTGATTGAATGTTATAAAAGAGTTTTAAAAATTTTTGATGCTAATATAGAGATTAAAAAATGGTATTCATATAAAATAAATACTTTAGTAGTAGCAAGTGGTGAATCTTTATATCAATTAAAAAACATTGTTCATAAAAATAATCAAAAGAGATGGCTATTTAAATGTAAAATTTTTGTTGTTGGTCAAAGATTATCAATAATAGCAAAAAAACTAGGATGGAAAAATATAATAATTTCAAAATATGCTAATAATAAATATTTTCTTAGCGTAATTAAAAAAGAAAATATTAAAAGTTAATTTTTTGGTCGGCGAAAGAGGATTTGAACCTCTGACCTACTGGTCCCAAACCAGTTGCGCTACCAAGCTGCGCTATTCGCCGTTTTGAAGCTAAAAATTTTTATTTTTTTGGGGTGGCTAATGGGATTTGAACCCATGACCACTGGAATCACAATCCAGCACTCTACCAACTGAGCTATAGCCACCAATTTAAAATTTTTTTATAAAAAAAAATAAGTGCGCTCGACAGGATTTGAACCTGACACCTCTACCTTCGGAAGGTAGCGCTCTATCCAAATGAGCTACGAGCGCATTAATATAACAATTAGATTTTAAAATTAATAACACCTCTTGTCCAGCTTTTTTTTGGAAAATTTCTATATTGTAAATATTATTATAGATAATATAATGAATGTTATTATTAAATACCCTGATTTTTAAAAAACAAAATAAAATTTTTTACAAAAGATTTACGAGATATCAATTTAATATTTATCAAGATTGAAAATATTTTAAAATTTATGAACGTTTCATCATGTCAAAAAATTCATCATTTGTTTTAGTCATAGATAGTTTGTTAAGTAAAAATTCCATTGCATCTATTTCACTCATAGGATGAATAATTTTCCTTAGAATCCACATTTTTTGAAGTTCATCTGGCAAAGTCAATAGCTCTTCTTTTCTGGTTCCAGATCTATTGTAGTCAATAGCGGGAAATACACGCTTTTCTGCAATTTTTCTAGACAATGGGAGTTCCATATTTCCTGTTCCTTTAAATTCTTCGTAAATCACTTCATCCATTTTAGAACCAGTATCTACTAAAGCAGTTGCAATAATCGTTAAACTTCCTCCTTCTTCTACATTTCGTGCGGCACCAAAAAATCTTTTAGGTCTATGTAAAGCATTGGCATCAACTCCTCCTGTTAAAACTTTTCCAGAGGCTGGTACTACTGTATTATAAGCTCTTGCCAAACGAGTAATTGAATCAAGTAAAATAATTACATCTTTTTTGTGTTCTACTAATCGTTTTGCTTTTTCAATAACCATTTCTGCCACTTGAACATGTCTTGATGCAGGCTCGTCAAAAGTAGATGCAACTACTTCTCCTTTGACCAATCTTTGCATTTCTGTAACTTCTTCTGGTCTTTCATCAATTAATAATACCATTAAAACACAATCAGGATGATTATAAGCGATACTTTGTGCTATATTTTGAAGTAATATTGTTTTTCCGGCTTTTGGAGGTGCAACAATTAATCCACGTTGTCCTCGTCCAATAGGTGATGCTAAATCTAAAACTCTTGCCGTTAAATCTTCGGTTGATCCATTGCCACGTTCCATTCTTAATCTAGAATTAGCATGTAGTGGTGTTAAATTTTCAAATAATATTTTACTTCTAGCATTTTCAGGTTTATCATAATTTACTTCGTTTACTTTAAGTAAAGCAAAATATCTTTCACCTTCTTTAGGTGGTCTTATTTTTCCTGCAATAGTATCACCTGTACGTAAATTAAATCTGCGAATTTGACTTGGTGAAACATAAATATCATCAGGACCAGCTAAATAAGAACTATCTGCAGAACGTAGAAATCCAAATCCATCTTGTAATATTTCTAAAACGCCGTCTCCAAATATATCTTCTCCACTTTTTGCGTGTTGTTTAAGGATGGCAAAAATAATATCTTGTTTACGCATACGCGCTAAATTTTCCAACCCCATTTTTTCACCAAGAGTAATTAATTCAGAAACTGGCATATTTTTAAGTGCGGTAAGATTCATAATGGTGGGTTCTTAGTAAAATCGGGGTATATCTCGAAATAAAAATTATGACATAAATTTAAAATTTATTGATAAATTTTAAATAGAATTAAATTTTTAATATTTTAAATTATCTATTTTTGAACGATACTAGCTAGCATTTCATCTAAAAACTCTTTGAGTTGTAGCTTAGACATTGCTCCTACTTTTGTAGCAAGAACTTCGCCGTTATAAAATAACAATAATGAAGGAATACTTCTTACAGAATATAATGGAGCAGTTTTTGGGTTTTCTTCAATATTTAATTTTCCAAAAATTATTTTATTTAAATATTCTTTAGATGTTTCTTCTAAAACAGGTGCTAATATTTTGCAAGGATTGCACCATTCAGCCCAAAAATCAACTAAAAAAAAACTTTTTGAGTTTAAAACTTTTTCTTTAAAATTTTGATCGGTTAGTTCGATTATTTTATTCATTTTGATTTGATTACTCAGTAAAAAGAAATTTTAAATAAATAAAATTTAAATTTTTTGTAATTTATAAGTATATAACATCATAATATCATTTTTTAAGAATTTTTTAAAACTAAATTTAAAAAATTTATTTATTTTTTTTTGATATTTTTTTTTAAATTATGAATTTTAATTTTAATTTCTTCGATTTTATTAGTAGATGATTCTAAAAGATTTTTTTGATTCCACTTTATATCTTCTTTTGGTAATTCAAATAAAAACCTGCTAGGTAACATATCTAATGTTTGACCATATTGAGTACGTCTACAACAATAAGTAAAAAATAATTGTTTTTTTGCTCGAGTTATTCCTACATAAGTTAATCTTCGTTCTTCTTCGATATTATTACTACTAATACTTTTTTGATTAGGTAAAATTCCTTCGCACATACCAATAATAAATACCGAGGAAAATTCTAATCCCTTAGAAGCATGTAAGGTCATTAATTGTATTTGATCTTCTTTTTTTTCTGTAATATTACTTTCTGCAATATCGCGAATTGTCATTCTTGTAACAATTTGTGAAAGAGTCATTGGTTTTTCAAAATCATCTCCTTTAAGCATGTTTTTAAACCATTTTGATAAAGTATGAATATTATTTATACTATTTTTAATTTTATTAGATTCTTTTAAAATTTTAGACAACCACTTTTCATACTCAAGATCATAAATAATGTCATCTAAAATATTAGATGGTTTTGAATAAGACCATTCAGTAAATTTTTTTATTTTACAAATAAATTTTTTTATATTATCTATAGTTTTTGCTTTAAGAAAATTTTTTATTTCAACATCATTACTAGCTTGAAAAAGACTTTTATTTTTTTTATTAGCCCATTCTTCTAATTTTTTTAATGTAACTAAACCTATTTGACGAGAAGGAATATTGATGATCTTCATAAATGCATGATTATCATCTGGATTAATAATAACACGAAGATAACTTAATAGATCTTTAATTTCAGGACGAGAAAAAAATGATGCTTTTTCAGAAATATTATATGGTATGTTTTCTTTTATTAAAACTTTTTCAAGAATTCGAGATTGATAATTACCTCTATACAAAATAGCACAATCTTTATATCGAATGTTTTTTAAAGAATATTGCGAAATAATTTTTTTAACTATTTTTTCTGCTTCATCTTCTTCACTTTGACCTATTAAAATTTCTATCACATTTCCATATTGAAGTTTAGAAAATAATTTTTTTTGTAAATAATGTGTGTTATTAGAGATGAGAGCATTGGCGACTTTTAATATTCTGCCTGAAGATCGATAATTATGCTCCATAGTTATAACTTTCAAATTAGGAAAATCTTTTTTTAACAAAAAAATGTTTTGAGGATTAGCTCCTCTCCATGAATAAATAGATTGATCATCATCTCCAACTAATGTGAAACTAGAGTTAGTGTTAGTAAGCATTTTAATTAATTCATACTGACTATTATTAGTATCTTGATATTCATCTACTAACAAATAAGATATTTTTTTTTGCCAACGTGTTTTTATTATTTTGTTATTTTTTAATAAAAGCGTAGGTATACAAATCAAATCATCAAAATCTAACATATTAAATTCATAAAGATAATTTTTATATTTTTTATAAATATATGCAAAATCTTCATCTTCAGAACACTTAATGAGCGATTGAACTTTAGAAGGGCTGAGAAACTTATTTTTCCAAAAAGAAATCATAAATTTCAATTTTTTTAACGATTGAACATTATTGCTAATTTCTTTTTTGCATATTTTTTTTAATAAAATTTTTTGATCTGTTTCATCTATTAGAGTGAAATTACTATTAAAATTTAATGTATCAATTTCTTTTTTAATAATTTCTAATCCTAATGAATGAAAAGTTGAAATAATTATTTTTTTTATTTTAGAAGTATTTAAATATTCTGAAAGACGAATTCTCATTTCATAAGCAGCTTTATTAGTAAAAGTCACTGCTGCGATATTATAAGGATTATATTTGCAATTATTAATTAAATAAATTATTTTATTAACAATTACTTTTGTTTTTCCAGAACCAGCCCCTGCTAATATTAAACAGGGACCATTAGTAAGTTCGATAGCATTTTTTTGAGCACTATTTAGATGCATAAAGTATTAAGTTTCAATTAATGAATTATATTACGTGATATATAAAAAATTATACATTTCTATTTTGCAACTGCAATTGCTTTCATTTTTTTCATATAATTTCTTAGTTTACGTCCAATAATTTCTATTGGATGATTTTGGATATTTTGATTTATTTTATATAATTTAATATTATCAACGGGTTTACAAGATAATGAATAACCAAGATCACTTGTTTCAAGTGTTGATATAAATTTTTTTAAAATAGGATATGCCGTTTCTGAAAAAAGATAACTTCCATATTCAGCAGTATCTGAAATAACTTTATTCATTTCATATAGTTTTTTTCTTGCAATAGTATTGGCAATTAATGGAAGTTCATGTAAAGATTCATAGTACGCTGATTCTTCCAAAATACCTGCGTCAATCATCTTTTCAAAAGATAATTCGATACCAGATTTTAATATTGCCACCATTAATATCCCATGATCATAATATTCTTGTTCTGGTATTATATCATCATACAAAGGCGCTTTTTCAAAAGATGTGTTTTTTGTATCATATCTCCAATTTAGTAATTTTTTATCATTATTTTCCCAGTCTTTCATCATTTCATCAGAAAATTCTCCTGAGATAATATCATCCATATGTTTTTGAAATAGTGGTGATAATATTTTTTTAATTTTTTCAGAAAGTTTATAAGCTCTTATTTTTGATGTATTAGATAATCGATCCATCATTAAGGTAATACCACCATGTTTCAGAGATTCTGTAATAGTCTCCCATCCATATTGTATTAATTTTGCGGCGTATGCTGGATTATGCTTTTCTGTAATTAATTTTTCATAGCATAATAATGATGCCGTTTGCAGTATCCCACATAAAATTGTTTGTTCACCCATTAAATCTGATTTTACTTCTGCAACAAATGATGACTCAAGAACACCTGCACGATGTCCTCCAATAGAAAAAGCCCATGCTTTCGCAATATCTAAACCTATTTTTTGAATATCATTTTCATGATGAACAGCAATTAATGTAGGAACCCCAAATCCTCGTTTATATTCTTCTCTTACTTCTGTTCCTGGGCATTTTGGTGCAACCATGATAACAGTAATATCTGCTCTTATTTTTTCTCCAAATTCAACAATATTAAAACCATGAGAATAACCTAAAAAAGAATTTTTTTTCATTAACTTTTGTAACTTTTGTATAACATTATGATGTTGTTTATCAGGAGTTAAATTAATTACTAAATCAGCATGTGGTATTAATGATTCATAATCATCTACTTTAAAATTATTATTGACAGCATTCATCCAAGATTGATTTTTGTTTAGAATGCTATTTTTTTTTAATGCATAAGAAACATGTAATCCTGCATCTCTCATATTCAATCCTTGATTTAAACCTTGAGCACCACAACCTAAAATAACTATGTTTTTATTTTTTAAAATATCATTTTTTTTATTAAATTCTTCTTTTTGCATAAAACGACATTTATTTATTTGATTAATTTTTTGACTAAAAGTTAATGTATTAAAATAATTCATGACAAATATTCCTATATTTTTAAAACTTTATTTTTTTAATTTAATACTATTTTTTTTAGATGTTAGATATTTTTTTATAATCTCTAACAGCCCCTTTATCCGCACTAGTTGAAAAGAAAGCATATACTTTTAAAGCAGAAGAAATATGTCTTTTACGATTGTAGGGTTTATAAGCTAATGATCCTTTTGATTCTTCTTTAAAAATTCGATAAGAAAGTTCTTTTTCTGTTATATTTAAGTGAATAGTTCTCTTAGGAATATTGATATCAATAATATCACCATTTTTTACTAAAGCAATCATACCTTTATCTGCAGCTTCAGGCGAGATATGTCCTATAGAAATTCCTGATGTACCTCCTGAGAATCTACCATCAGTAATTAATGCACATGTTTTATCTAAATCCATTGATTTTAAATATGTAGTAGGATATAACATTTCTTGCATTCCTGGACCTCCTTTAGGTCCTTCATAGCGAATAACGATCACTTGACCAGCAGTAATGTTTTTATTTAAAATAGCAGTTGCTGCTTCTTCTTGACTTTCATATACTCGAGCAATACCAGAAAAAACATAGTTTTTTTTATCTATTCCAGCAGTTTTGATTATACAACCATTTTTTGCTAAATTTCCATATAAAACAGCTAAACCTCCATCTTCACTATAAGCATATTCACAGGAACGAATACAGCCTTTTTTACGATCACGATCTAATGTTGACCATCTAAAATCTTGAGAATATGCTTTTGTTGTGCGTATTCCACCTGGTCCTGCTTTAAACATATTTATTATATCAAGATTTTTTGTAGATAAAATATCATATTCATCTAATGTTTCATCTAAATTTAGCTGTAAAATATTTTTAGTTTTTTTATGTAATAAATTAGAACGATTTAATTCTCCTAAGATTGCCATAACACCACCAGCACGATGAACATCTTCTACATGATACAATGAAGTACTTGGTGCTACTTTGCAAATATGAGGTATTTTTTTAGATAGTTTATTAATATCAGACATTTTAAAATCTACTTGTGCTTCTTGAGCTGCTGCTAATAAATGCAAAATAGTATTAGTGGAACCTCCCATAGCAATATCTAATATCATTGCATTTTCAAAAGATTCTTTAGTAGCAATTTTTCTAGGCAAAATATTTTCATTGTTTCTTTTGTAGTATTCTTCGGTAATATTAACTATCGTTTGAGCTGATTTTATAAATAAATTTTTACGGTCAACATGAGTAGCTAATAACGTACCGTTTCCAGGCAAAGCAAAACCAATTGCTTCTGTTAAACAATTCATGGAATTAGCTGTAAACATACCTGAACAAGAACCACAAGTAGGACATGCTGAATATTCGATATCTTTAAGAAAATCATCGGATTTTTTAGATTTTCCTCCATGAACAATAGCATCAACTAGATCAATTTTGATTATTTTATCATTTTTTTTAATTTTACCTGCTTCCATAGGACCACCGGAAACAAAAACTGATGGTATGTTTAAACGTAATGCTGCCATAAGCATACCTGGAGTTATTTTATCACAATTTGACACGCAAATCATTGCGTCAGCACAGTGCGCATTAATTACATATTCAATCGAATCTGCAATTAATTCACGTGATGGTAAAGAATATAGCATTCCAGAATGTCCCATGGCTATTCCATCATCAATTGCAATAGTGTTAAACTCTTTTGCGACACCTCCAAATTTTTGAATTTCTTCCGAGATTAATTTTCCAACTTCCTGCAAGTGAATATGTCCTGGGACAAATTGAGAAAAAGAGTTAACTACTGCAATAATTGGTTTTTTAAAATCTTCATCAGTCATTCCTGTAGCACGCCATAATGATCTTGCCCCAGACATATTTCTACCATGAGTAGTTGTAAAAGAACGATATTTAGGCATTTTAGAAAACTCCAAAAACAATGATTATTTAAAATAATTGTTTAAAATAAATTAATTATAAAAACTTTTTTAATAAGTTCTTGTTTTAATTGCAATGAAAATTTTTATATGAAATATTTTTTTTGAGAAAGTTCTTTTAAGAATTAGGAGGAATTATATAATAGTGATATTGATCTATTTTTTAATATTTGAAAAAAAGGTCGTTATTAAAAGATTTTCAATTGGTGAAATTTTGGCAGGGGTGGAAGGATTTGAACCTACAACTTTCGGTTTTGGAGACCGATGCTCTACCAAATTGAACTACACCCCTAATAATTATAAAATATTATTAAATAATATTATATTATTAATAATGGTAAAAGTCTAGCATGTATTTTAGAAATTTCAAAAAACTAAATTTTAGTAATTTTTAGATCTAAAATTTTATTAAAATGATAGAATATATCTTCTCTCAATGTTATTTGAAGGTGAATATTTATTATGAAAAATCCAATTTATTTAGATTATGCAGCAACTACACCAGTAGAATTTGAAGTTGCAAAAAAAATGATGAATTATTTAACAATTGATGGAATATTCGGAAATTCCGCATCGCGTTCTCATAAATTTGGTTGGGATGCAGAAGAAGTGGTTGATATTGCACGTAATCAGATATCTGAATTAATTGGGGCGGACTCACGTGAAATTGTCTTTACTTCTGGTGCTACTGAAGCTAATAATTTAGCTATAAAAGGTATTGCTTTTTTTCATCAAAACAAAGGTAAACATATTATTACTAGTAAAACAGAACATAAATCTGTTTTAGATACTTGTAGATATTTAGAAAACAAAGGGTTTAGATTGACTTATCTTACCCCTAAAAATAATGGTATTATTGATTTAAATGACTTAAAAAAAAATATAAAAAACGATACTATACTTGTTTCTATAATGCATGTAAATAATGAAATTGGCATTATACAAGATGTTAATAGTATATCAAAAATTTGTAAAAATCATGGTATTTTTTTTCATGTCGATGCCACACAAAGTGTAGGAAAAATACCTATTAATTTAAAAAAGTTATCTGTAGATTTAATGTCTTTTTCTGCTCATAAAGTTTATGGTCCAAAGGGAATTGGAGGTCTTTATGTTCGCCGCAAACCACGTGTTAGATTACTGGCTGCTATACATGGGGGGGGGCATGAAAGAGGTATGCGTTCAGGAACTTTGCCTGTTCATCAAATTGTAGGTATGGGTGAATCATTCATGTTGGCAAAAAGAAAAATACATGATGATTTTGTTCATCTAACAAAATTGAGAAATTTGCTTTGGAATGGTATCAAAAATATTGAAGAAGTATATTTAAATAGTGATTTGCAACAAGGTGTACCTCATATATTAAATGTTAGTTTTAATTATATTGAAGGTGAATCACTGATAATGGCTCTTAAAGATCTAGCTGTTTCTTCTGGTTCTGCTTGTACTTCTGCTAGTTTAGAGCCTTCTTATGTTTTAAAAGCTTTAGGGATAAAGGATGAGCTAGCTCATAGTTCTATACGTTTTTCAATTGGAAGATTTACTACAGAAGAAGAAATTCAATATACAATACAATTAGTTCATAAATCTATTAGTAGATTGCGCGAACTCTCTCCTTTATGGGAAATGTTTAAATCAGGAGTTGATTTAAATAGTATAGAATGGGATCATAGTTAAAATAACTATAATTAATATAAGGTAATTTTAAATGGCTTACAGTAAAAAAGTAATGGATCATTATGAAAATCCACGAAATGTTGGATCTTTTTCTAATTCAGATCTTAATGTAGGAAGTGGGTTAGTCGGAGCTCCTGCTTGTGGTGATGTAATGAAATTACAGATTAAGGTTAATAAAAAGGGTATTATTGAAGATGCATGTTTTAAAACTTATGGTTGTGGTTCTGCTATAGCATCAAGTTCATTAGTTACCGAATGGGTTAAAGGTAAATCTATCACAGAAGCGGAATCAATTAAAAATACTACTATAGTAGAAGAATTAGAGCTCCCTCCAGTAAAGATTCATTGTTCTATTTTAGCAGAAGATGCTATTAAAGCAGCTATTGCTGATTATAAAAAGAAAACAAAATAAGTTAACTATACAATTTTATTTGGTGTTGAAAGAATGTCTTCTTTCAACATACTATTTTTGATATTTTATTATTATTTTATTTGATGTAGGTGATTTATGAATTATTTTAGACTATTTAATGTACCAGAAGAATTTAAAATTAATAAAAAATTACTTTCTGAAAACTTTTATAAATTACAATTAAAATTTCATCCTGATTTATTTATAAACGATTCTAAATTGAAAAGAAAGATAATTTTAGAAAAATCAATAGAAATCAATAAAGGTTATAAAACCTTAAAAGATTTTTCAAGTAGAGCAATATATTTACTTTTTTTAAATGGTATAAAAACAAAAAAAGAAAGTGTTTTATTACAAAATAACGATTTTTTAATAAAATATTTTTCTTTACATGAAGAATTAGATAATTTAAAAAAAAATAATTTTGATAAAATACAATTAAACAATTTTGAGAATAAAATAGAAAAAAAAATTTTGAACTGTAAAAATATAGTTGAAATGGAATTTGAAAAAAAAAAACATGACAAAATTATTAAACTAATTGCAAAGCTATCTTTTTTTGAAAAATTACAAGACAATTTAAAGAAAGCATATAATACTTATTTAAGACAAATAAATTAGGATAATTTTACATGATTTTTTTTAAAAAAAAAAATAATAAAAAATTATTGTTAGGGATTGATCTTGGAACTACTTATTCTTTAGTAGCCACAATAAGAAAAGACAATATAATTTTATTGCCAGATCAGAAAAAACGTTATTTATTACCATCAGTTGTTCATTATAAAAAAAATGAGATGCTTGTAGGTTGGGAAGCTTTAGAAAAAATTATTAAAGATCCTTGTAATACTATTAGTTCTGCAAAACGTTTTTTAGGTCGTTCTATTGATTTTGTCAAAAAAAAACTTCCGTTTGTACCATATCTTATAGAAAAAGATACAAATGAAGGGATTTTTTTTCATACAAATTTTGGTAAAGTTACTCCAGTTGATGTTTCAAGCCATATATTAAAATTTTTAAAGAAAAGAGCCGTTTTTTTGTTTAATCAAGAAATAGATGCAAGTATTATTACTGTTCCAGCATATTTTAATGATCTTCAGAAAAAAGAAACTAAAAAAGCGGCTCTTTTAGCTAAAATTAATTTAATAAGATTGTTAAATGAACCTACAGCAGCGGCTTTAGCATACGGCTTGCAAAAACAAAAAAAAGGGATCGTTATTATTTATGATTTAGGAGGTGGTACATTTGATATTTCTATATTGCATTTAAATAAAGGTATTTTTGAAGTATTAGCTACCAGTGGAGATTCTAATTTAGGTGGAGACGATTTTGATTATGCTTTAGCAAAATATATTTATAAAAAATCAAACGTATTAAATAAATGTGATGAATTTTTTCAATCTTCCTTGATCGAAGTCGCTAAATCAACAAAATTAAAATTAACAAAATATAAAAAAGTTGAAGTTCATTTTTTTAATTGGAAAGGATATATTACTCGCGATGAATTTGATTTAATTATCATATCTTATGTTAAAAAAACTTTATTAATTTGTTCTAATCTTATTCAAGAAATTAATTTATCATTTGAAAAAATTGAAGAAGTAATTATGGTCGGAGGATCTACTCGTGTTCCATTAGTTTATTTAGAAGTTTCAAAATTTTTCAAAAAAATTCCCCTAAATTCTATTAATCCTGATCAGGTTGTAGCAATAGGTGCAGCAATGCATGTTAATATGCTTGTTAATACCGAAAATGTTAAAAATAAAACAATATTATTAGATGTAATACCGCTTTCATTAGGTATTGAAGTTATGGGTGGTTTTGTAGAAAAAATTATTTCCCGAAATACTTCAGTTCCCACTTCAAAAACAATGGAATTTACAACTTATAAAGACAATCAAACATCTATTCTTATACATATTCTACAAGGAGAAAGAGAATTAGTAAAAGAATGTATCTCATTATCTTATTTTGTCTTAAAAGACATTCAACCACAAAAAGCTGGTTTAGTAAGAATTTTAGTTACATTTCAAGTTGATACAAATGGATTAATTAATGTAAAAGTTTTAGAAAAATACAGTAATAAAGAAAAAAATATTACAATTGATAATAATATTATATTAAAAAATACTAATGTTTCTAAAATTTTAAAAGATTCCTTAAAATATTCTAAAGATGATTACTATTTTAGGGCTATAGAAGAAAAAAAAATGGAATCTATTCGTGTTTTAGAAATTTTAAATACATCTTTAAAAAAAGATAAAAAATTAATTACCAAAAAAGAACTAATCAAAATAAAAGAAATACAAAAAAAGTTACAAGAATCTATTAAAAAAGATGATTTTTTTTCTATGAAAATTAATCTAAAAAAATTGGATGAGGCGAGTAAAAATTTATTTTCATTACAATTTAAAAATACTATTAATTATTCTTCTATTAAAAACATTTTAAAAGAGAACATATGATGCCTAAAGTTTTATTTTTACCTCATAAAATTATACTACCAAAAGGTGGTGTATTTGAAGCGGATGAAGGAGAAACAATATTATCTGTTGCCCTCCGAAACAATGTTAAATTAGAACATGCATGTGAACAATCATGTGCTTGTAGTACATGTCATTGTATTGTAAGAAAAGGATTTTCGTCTCTTTCAGGATGGTCTGAAAAAGAAGATGATATTTTAGATAAAGCTTGGGGTCTCGAATCTGAAAGTCGTTTGAGTTGCCAAGCTGTTATTGGGTCATCTGATATTGAAGTAGAAATTCCCTTATATAGTCTAAATTATATTACAGATTGCTAGTTTTTATTTTTAATATAAGGGTTTATATTATCTTTAAACTGTATTTGAATAGCAGTACCTTTTATTTTTAGAATATTATAAAAAAAATTTATTAAATATCGCTTATAAGGTGAAGATAAATATCGAACTTGATTGCCATGTATAATAATTTTAGGTGGATTAGAACTACCTAAATGTGCATATTTTAATTTTATTCGACGTCCTTTTACAATTGGCGGTTGATGTTTTTTAATTGCTATATGCATAGTTTTGGTAAGTATTGATGTACTAATTTTTCTTTTTGATTCGTTATAAGATTCATTAATAGATCTAAATATTTGAAATATTCCTTTTTTATAGAGTGCTGATATAAAATGTATTCTTGAAAAAGAAAGAAATTTCAATTGATTTTTTATGGATTCTTTTATTTTTTTTAGTTCTAATTGGCTTAATAAATCACATTTATTTATGACTATAATAATTCCCTTTCCGGAGTTTATTATAAATTCAGATAATGATAAATCTTGATGACATACCTGAAGACTTGCATCTATTATTAATAATATTACATTTGATTTTTCAATAGTTTGCAATGTTTTAATTACTGAAAATTTTTCAAAATTATTAATTTTTTTATTTTTTTTAGATGCTCCCGCGGTATCAATTAAGGTATAATTTTCGTGATTATATCTAATAGGTATTGACACACTATCTAATGTTGTACCTGGTATGTTACATGTGATCATTCTATCTTCTTTTAAAATTCCATTTATTAAAGTCGATTTTCCAACATTTGGTCGACCGATAAAAGCTACTTTTATTGATGATTTGTTAAAGTTTATGTTTGCTTGATTTTCTATTTCTTTTTTAAATTGAATATTCACCCATGGAATCAAATGCTTTATAATAAGAGTATTTATTCCTTGATTATGACTAGCGGAAATTTTTTGTATTTTTTCAATTCCTAATGAATAAAATTCGTTAATTTTATCATTTTGATTAATGCCATCTATTTTATTAACAATTAGAATAGTCTTTTTTTGATATATTCTTATGTTCTTAGAGATTTCATATTCTTGTGGCATTAATCCATCATGAGCATCTACTACAAATAAAATTAAATGCGATTCTTTTATAGCTATTAAAGTTTGTTTATGTGCTTTTTTTTCTATTTCATTTAAGTGAATATCTAAACCCGCTGTGTCAATTAGAATTATTTTTTGATTCAATTGTAATTCACAATATCCGTACTGTCTATCTCTAGTAATTCCTGGATAATTAGCTACTAGTGCATCCCTGGTTTTTGTTAATACATTAAATAAAGTAGATTTTCCCACGTTAGTGCGGCCGATTAATACAACAATAGGTATCATGTTAAATACACACTCTTATTTTTAATAATTTTATATTAGAAGATAGGCTTAATATTATTTTTTTATATTGCATTTATTTTAATTTTGAAAAAGTTATTTTTTTTCTTTTAGTTCATTGATTTTCATATTAATAATTTCTCTAGATGCATTAGAACTTTCGTTTAATAAACTTTTATTCCAAAATTTTATTGCTTCTTTTGGATTGTTAATATTCATAAAAATATCACCTTTCATGTTTTCAATTATATTATCCCAACTATGGTTATGAATAGTTTTAAGAATATTCATTGCTTCTTTATTTTTATGTTTTTGTATTTGTATTTTTGCCATATTTAATTTTAAAATATTTTTTAAATTTTCATCTTTTGTATATTTTAAACTGTTGTCTAATTGAATAAATGCTTTATCTAAATCATTATATAAAACATATTTTTTAGCTAGAGATAAAGCGGTTAAAGTTCCAAAAATATTGTTATTTTGAATAATAAATTTTTCTATTTTTTTTAAATTTTTAGGGTTTTTTATATTAATTTTTTTTATAATTTTTTCATATTTTAATGTATTTAAGTTTTTCTCTTGAACTTTAAATGTGTGTTGCCAAAAGAATAAAATAAGACTAATAAAAAAAATAAATAGAACAAATAAAATAATGTTTTTTTTTGATGTGTTAAACATTTTCATCTCTATTAAATTTAAGTGATTATATTTTTAATTTAAAAAATTAATTCTCAATCAGATATGTTTTTTTTGATCATGAATGCAATAAGAATTTTATAATAAAAAATATTTCGTTTAATTTAGTATAAAATAATAACATATATAAAAGTTATACGTATGAAAATCACTGATTGTACACAGTTAGTTAATGGAATAAG